>SLHP01000205.1 GCA_007136095.1 Nitriliruptoraceae bacterium | reverse complement strand
GACACCCGCAGCGACCGGACACCCGCAGCGACCGGACACCCGCAGCGACCGGACGACACCCGCAGTGACCGCACGACACGCAGCAGACCGAACCCACCCTGCGCTCACCTTCACGTCCCTGACGAGGCCAACATCTAGGCTTGGCAGCACCGACCAGAGGAGGGCAGTGATGCAGGCGTTCGATCAGGTGATGGCCGCCAACGAGCAGTACGTCGCTTCCGGACGACACACCGATCTCCCCGTGCGACCCGCCCGCCAGCTCGCCATCGTCACCTGCATGGACTGCCGCATCCCCGCCTTCCCGGTCCTGGGCCTCGAACTCGGAGACGCCCATGTCATCCGCAACGCGGGGGCCCGGGTCACCGATGATGTCCTGCGGTCCCTGGCCCTGTCGACCCATGTCCTGGGTACCCGCAACGCCCTGGTGGTCGGTCACACCCGGTGTGGCCTGTTCGACCCGGAGGGCACGATCACCGCGACACTGACGGACCTGATGGGCCACCTGCCGTTCAACCAGTCCTGGGGAACCTTCACGGACCCTGAAGAGTCGATCCGCGTCGACTGTGACCGCTTGCTCCGGTGGCCGGACCGCCCGTCGGGCTTCGAGGTCGCAGGGCTCCTGCTCGAGATCGAAACTGGAGCGTTGACGACCGTCGTGCCGCCTCGGCAGGCCACGCCGGTGACTGATGTCCCGGGATCCTGATGACCTTCGACGTGGACCCGTCGGCCGCAACCCTCGCAGGGGATGGTGGGCCTCGGGCGATCCCCCACCGGCGCGCCGTCCCCGGGCTCATCGTCGAGGTCACCACCGACGGCTTCGTCGGTGGCGTGGTGCGGTGCACGGATCGTGAGGTGGTACTGCGTGATCGGCGTGCCCGCGAGCGCCGTTTCGCCAACACGCCGGGAACCTTCATCGTGGATGAACGGCGTGTGGCTCTCATCCCCGACGACGACACTGCCTCCCGATCGAGCGTCCCCGCGACGCCACAGGTCACCAACTCCGGGTCGATAGCGGTCCCGTCGCGGGCCCGCGTGGCACGGGCCGCACGGATCCTCGTCGAGGGTGTCCACGACGCTGAACTCGTCGAACAGGTCTGGGGCGATGACCTACGCCACGAAGGCGTCGTCGTCGAACCGCTGCACGGCGCCGACGACCTGGCTGGCGTGGTGAACCGAGCCGCACCGGGACCGGGACGCCGTCTGGGGGTGCTGCTCGACCATCTCGTGGACGGCAGCAAGGAGTCTCGCCTTGCGCGTGCCGCCGCCCATCCCCATGTCCTGATCACCGGGCACCCCTTCGTCGATATCTGGGCTGCGGTTCGCCCCGAAGCCGTCGGTGTGGAGGCCTGGCCCGAGATCCCGCGGGACCGCATCTGGAAGGAAGGCATCGCCGACTACATGGGTGCCGCGGATGTCCACGACGCCTGGCGACGGATCCGGTCGAGCGTGCGAACCTGGCATGACCTCGACCGAGACCTGATCCGGGCGGTCGAATCGCTGATCGACTTCGTCACCGGCGACGAGCCCGCGGATTAGACCCCGGACTCACGCAGAGAACGTCGCGGTGACCCCGGTGTCCGTGACGCGAAGCGCCCACCCCTGCCCCGGGTCGAGGTCACCGGCCAGGTCCCCCGGCGTCGCCGACGGATGGGTGATCAACCAGGCGGCCACACGGCCCTTACAGACCTTCGCTCGAGCTGCGTTGGCCGACCGACCGTCCGGCCGGACGAAGCTGACGCCGATCACGTCGAGGTCGTCACGGACCCGCTGATCCCACATCCGGGCATGTTCGCCAGGCAGGAGGTCCCACACCCGCCGATTCGCGGCACGGGCGCGGATGGCATCGCTCAGCCGGTCCCGCCACCACGTACCGATGCCGCCGATCGACGGCAGGGCGGCTCCGAACTCCAGACGGTAGGGCGGGACGGGATCCGTGAGGTCAGCCAGGCCGAGCAGCGCGGACACGATCAGGACATCCGTGCCGAGGTCGTCGGGGTCGAGGTCCGCCAGGCCGGCGTTGCCGTGGACGATGCCGGTGTACCGACGGTGGGCCGGAAGGGTCGGAGCACGCTCGACCGACTCCAGATCCTGGCGCGCGGCCGCCACGTCCTTCGACCGGACCCCGGCGACGCGGGCCAGCGTCCGGTCATCAAGCCCGGGGAGATCAGCCTGTAGGGCAGCGAGCAACTCCCGCCGAGCGGCTGCCAACGGATGTCCATCCGTCAAGGTGGCGGCGTACGCGGGACCGTCACCACCGGACGCCTTGCCCTTCGACGGCGGCAACAGCAGCAGCGGCCGCTCGACCCGATCAGAGCCGGTCAACGAGCCAACTCGGTGGCCACGTCGACGGGCGTCGTGGCCGTGTCACCGGGTTCGATCGTGGTCGACCGTCCGTGGACCAGCACGGTGACCGGCCCTGGGGATGACGCGTCGACGGCCAACTCGATCTCGTCCTGTCGGGCGTGGACACGGAGCCAGCATCCCCGGATCGACAACCCGAAGGCCAGCTCCTCCCACTGCTCCGGCAGGCGCGGATCCACCTCGACGTGATCGTCACGAACGTGCACGCCTCCGAAGCCGAGGACCGCCACCTGCCAGGCGGCCCCGCAAGCGGCGGTGTGGATACCCCCGATGAACGTGCCGCCGGGCATCGGGTTGTGGTCCGCCAGCAGGTCGACTGTCGAGCCTTTGATGAACAGATCGTAGGCCTCGCGCACCCGTCCGAGGCGTGCGGCCACGAGGCCGTACATCGGACGGGACAGGGAGGATCCGTGCTGCGTGCGCTGGAGGTAGTAGTCGAAGTTGGCTTCGATGATGTCGCGACCGAAGAGTTCAGGCTGATTGACGAACAACTGCACCACGTCCGGCTGCTTGATGACCTGGGTGTGGTGTGCGACCCCGTTCGGCCAGCCCCAGTACTCGTTGGGATCCTGCAGGCGGGTCTTGAGGGCGTCCGGCGTGGTGTCCTCATGGTCGAAGTACCCGACGAACTGCTCGATGATGTTGGTCTCGGGGTGTGGCTCGATCGTGACGAGGCTCCCGTGGATCTCCTTCCAGGCCTCGTACTCCTCGTCCGAGACACCGATCGTCTCGCGGAGTTCGTTCAGACGGTTCTCGTCGTTGCCCTGCAGATCCCCGTAGAGCGTGATCGCCTCGGCGAGCGCGACCCGCGTCTGCTCGACGGTGAAGACGTTGTCGTCGACGTTCTCGTGGTACTCGTCCGGTCCCAGCAGACGGATGAGGTGATACAGGCCATCGGCTGGGCGGTAGTAGACGAACGACGCGAGGAACCGGGCCACCTCGAAGACGATCTCGGCGCCATGGCCCGCAACGAAGTCGTGGTCACCGGTGACGCGGACATAGCCATCGATGGTGCAGACGATGTCGGGCGAGATGTGGATCTGCCAGTCGTTGAAGTGGTTGCGGATGGGGCGACCGGTGAGCACATCGACGAAGAAGAAATCCGGACACAACTCGTCGCCGGTGTCGCCGCTGATCCAGGCGTAGAACGCGCCCGCATACCCCAGTCGTTCGGCCTTGCGGCGTGCACCGTCAAGGGTCCGGTAGCGGTAGATCATGACGTTGCGGGCGATCTCCGGCACGGTGTGGACCCACATCGGCAGGTTGAAGACCTCCTGGTCCCAGAAGGCCGCCCCCTGGTAGGCCTGACAGGAGAGCCCACGGGCCCCGATCGGCAGATGATCGGCGTGCATCGGAGTGGCGATGATGTTGTGGTAGAGGTTGTAGCGCAACACGGTCTGGGCGAGCTGGTCGCCGGTGATCTGCACGTCCACACGTTCCCACAGCGCGTCCCAGGCCAGCGCGTGGCGGGCGAGCAGGGACTCGTAGCCATCGTCGATGGCTGCACGCGCCACGGCCAGCGACTCGCGGAGTGGGTACTCGACGTCGTTGCCCGAGTAGACGGTCATCACCTGGTCGACGATGACGACGCCGTCGTCGCCGACCTCGACGTCCATGACGCGCAGGAGCTGCCGCTCATCCTCGATGACCCGTTCGGCATGGACCTGGCCACCCCGGATCCGGACCACCTGGGCGACCGCGATGGGTAGGCCCCGTTCCGTGGTGTTCATGCGCATCGCGAGTGCGTCGTCGTGGATCTGTGGCTCGACGAACGCGAAATGGTCACCGTTGAGGCTCCAGACCTGCCCGTCGATGCCGCTCGTGAAGGTCAGGCGGTCCCCCGGTGCCGCGAACACACGCTGGCGTTGGGCGAGCAGGTGCCGCTCGTCCATCGAGGCGAAACGCTCATCGACGAGTTGGCGGATCGGTCCCTGCGACGGCGCATACCGACGGTGTTGACGGCCGTACCGGATGTCCAACCGACGCTCCAGCAGGTCACGGTCGGACGTCACCTCATGAGCGGGCACGGCGATCGGTTGCCCGAGGTGTTCCCAGGTGGCGAACAACCCGTTGGGGACGTTGCACAGCTCGGACCACTTCCCATCGGCGTTGTCCCACGTGTCCGACACGGTGCAGCCGACGGTGGCGTCGCGACCCCATTCCGGCAGTGTCCCCCGGTAGCCGAGGTAGCCGTTCCCGGTCAGGTGGCTCGTCGCGACGTTGACGATCTGCCCGGGATCGTGGTGATCATCGACGACCACCCACCCATCGGACAACACGGGTCCCTGCTCCAACCGGGCCTCATCACAGGGCAGGATCCGGGCCAGGTCGACGTCGGCCGTCGTCAGGAAGCGGTGATGCGCGTGACCGACCCGTGCCTTCGGCCCGATCCCGACCGCCGTCATGCCGGCGGCCAGAGCTGCGTCGACCCCCGACTCCGCATCCTCGATCACGATGCAGGCGTCAGGAGCCAGGTCGAGCATCTGGGCAGCTGCGAGGAACAGGTCGGGAGCCGGCTTCGCATCCTGGACCGAGTTGCCGTCGGCGATCGCGTCGAAGAGTCCCGTCATCCCCAGCCGGTCGAGCACGAACGGTGCGTTCTTGGAAGATGACCCGATCGCGACCTTCATGCCCCGACGCTTGGCATCGATCACGAGTGCGACCGCACCGGGCAGGGCGTCCTGGGGTCCCATCCGTTCGAGTGACGTCAGGTAGAGCTCGTTCTTCCGCTCCATCATGTCGTCGAAGTGATCCTGGTCGACCTCACGGTCGCCGAGCAGGAGGAGCAGGGAGTCGCGGCGCGACACGCCCCGCAGTTGCTCGTTGGCCTCACGGTCGAACGGCAGCCCCTCAGCATCCGCCAACTGCTGCCAGGCCAGGTAGTGGAACTCCGCGGTGTCGGTCAGCACCCCGTCGAGGTCGAAGATCACCGCGTGCTGTCGATGGTCTGTCACGACATCTTCCCCGTCGGTCTGTGCGTCGCCGGGTCGGATCGTCCCGGACCGGCAGGGACCCTACAGCTGCCGCTGCGTGAACATCAGTCCCGCAACTCGTTGGCCATCATCTCTGCGACGAGCTCGGAGCACGTGGGACACATGGGATACTTCGACGGGTCCGCGTTCGGCTTCCACCGTTTCCCGCACAGTGCGGTGACCGCCTTGCCCGTGCGTTGCGCCTTCTCGAGCTCACGTCGTGAGACGTAGTGCGCGAACCGATCATGATCCCCATCGCCCGTCGACGGGGCGGGGCGGGTCTCCGGGTCCACGACCGGGGCGGGTTGTGACGTCGTTGCAGCCATGCCCCCACCATAGCTGGAGCCACGTTCGAACGCCCAGTGGGTGTCACCGTCGGACCTGGTCCGCGGGTTCGATCCATCGCTGGACACGAACATGGCGGATCACCCGTCCTGCGCGGTCGCGCCCTGATCGTCAGCGCGCCACGAACTCGTGTAGAGGAACCGTTGACCACGTATCAGCGTCACCCGGCACTCGACGGCTCGGTCTCCCGCCCACCCGAGTCGTCGGACACGTAGGAGGGCTTCATCGGCATCGAGGTGGAGGAGTTCACGGAGATCGGCATCGGGCAGGACCGGTTCCAGGGTCTCGTCGACCGCGGACAGCGTGGTGCCGGTGCGTTCCCGTAGTTCGTCGTACAGCGCCGTCCGCCGGAAGTCGACCTCGAGGAGGTGCCGACCGAGGTCCACCGGGAGCCACACGCTGTCGAGGGCCAACGGATCGCTCCCCGCGAACCGGATGCGCTGGAGATGGACCATTTCGGCCCGCGGCGGTAGACCCAGTCGTCCGGCGGCGTCAGCATCCCGGGAGCGCTCGAGCGCGATGACCTCAGACCGCTGTTCCAGCCCACGCTCCTCCACCGCCTGGAACAGGCTGTACAGCCCACCGAGGGGCTGGGTGAGGCGGGCATCGTTGAGGAAGCTGCCGCGACCCCGGTAGCGATCGACGAGTCCACGCGTACGCAGCCGCCGCACCGCTTCGCGCACCGTGTGTCGGCTGACGCCGTAGTGCTCGGTGAGCTCGCGGTCCGTGGGGAACCGGTCCACGATGTCGCCCGACGCGATGCGGCGCTCCAGGTCGTCGAGGACCTGCTGCCACAGCGGCCGCGACGACGCGTCCTCCGTGGTCACACGAACCTCCATCGCCTTCGGACACCATCGCCTTGCAGCCTAACGGGGTGGACCGGGTCAACCGCCCCGCTCGGCCCGGATCAACAGGTCGATCGCGTCACGAGGTCCCTCGTCGGTCTCCACCGTGCGGGTGACCTCCCCGGCGAGCTTGACACCCAGCCCCGTTCCCCCCAGATCAGCGAGCGTCTCCTCGACGGTCCGCAACACCGCCGGATCCGGTGGTCCGCCGACGCCATCGTCGAGGTTCCGTCGCGCGTGCGCAACGATCAGCAACGTGCCCCCGGGCGCGACGGCAGACGCCGCCAGCCTCGTTGTTCGCGTCGAGGACTCGCGTGGCAGCTGCAGGTAGGCGAGCAGGACCAGGTCCGCAGGCCGCAGTGTGGGTGATGCGGTGAGGTCCGCCGAGGTGAGCGTCACATCGACTCCAGCGTGTTCGGCCCGTCGAGCGGCCTTGTCCAACGCGACCTGGGAGAACTCCACGAGTTCGACGTCCCACCCCTGCTGCGCCAGCCAGATGGCGTTCCGGCCCTCTCCCCCGGCGAGATCCAGCGCCCTTCCGGGCGCGAGGCCGTCGACCTGCTCCACGACGAACCGGTTGGGGCCTGCGGACCAGACGAGGTCGTCGGCTGCGTACCGCTCGTCCCAGGTGGCGCTGTCCATCACCCGTCGACCACCGCGGCACCGGCCGCGGCGAGGTCCGCGAGACCACCGGCGTCGTAGAGTTCCGTGAAGCCCAGGTCCCGCATGATGGACACCGCATGCGCGCTGCGGTTGCCCGAGCGGCAGTAGACGAGGTAGGCACCATCCGTGTCCAGGGGTCCGAGTTGCTCGGTGAACGAGGCATCCTGAACGTCCAGGAGTTCAGCATCGGCCAGGTGGCCCGCGGCGAACTCGGCCGGGGTCCGCACATCGATGATGCGCAGATCGTGACGGGCGTCGAGCATCTCAACGGCTTGGTCCGCGTCGATGACGACCGCCACCGCGGCGTCGGCGTCACCGCCGTCGGCTTCGGCACTGGAGCACGCGGCCACAGCCACCGTCAGGGCGGCCATCGTTGCCAGTTTCAGGATCGGGCGATACATGGGTTCTCCGTTCGTGGGTGACCGGTCGGCGTCGGGCCGGTCAGTGGGTCGTGAGGTCGAGACCGAGTTCGACCAGTCGCTGATCGACGTCGTCGCGGAGCGCCGGGATGCGCATGGATCACCGCGACGGCGGTTCCGTCGGTGATGGCGTCACCGCGGTCACCCTGCGACGGTGTCCAGATCGTCAGGATCTCCATCATCAGCCTCTCGGTACAGGGATGTCGTCGGAGGGTGCCTTCGCCGCCGGGTCTCCGGGGGCATCCTGAGCGGTGGATGCCCAGATGTGCCCGAAGCCGACCTCCGTCGCCGGATCGATCCGGCCCCTGAACCGCTGCGCCTGTTCCGCCCGGTGCAGCGGCGCGAGAACACCGGGACGCGCGCCCGTCAGTCGCAGCTCGAGGCCCGCAGCAGAACACATCTCATCGATCCGCACGAGGACATCGACACCGGAACCGTCCGCGCTCGGAACTCCCGAGAGATCGAGGACGATCAGGGTCCCGACCCCCACCGCTGCGTGATGGGCCAGGACGGCCTCGATGGTGTCGAGGAGGCGCACACCGGAGGCTGGAAGCAACGGCCCGACCATGTGGACCACGACCCGGTTCCCGTCGACCTGCACATCGATCGCTGGGACCCCCACGCGGTAGTGCGACAGCACGAGGCTCGCGAGGATGCCGATGCCGATGCCGATCTCCACACCGATCAACAGCGTGGCGAAGAACGTGATCGCCAGCGCGAGGCCATCGGTGCGTTCGATCCGCCAGGCTCGGATGGCTCCCCGGACGTCCATCAGACCGATGACCGCGACCAGGACGACCGCGGCCAGCACCACCTCGGGCAGTGTCGACAGCATCGGCGCCGCGACCACCAGGGTCAGCAGCACGCCCCCTGCCGCGACGACGCCCGCCAGGGGGGTCCGGGCGCCCGCGGCATGGTTGACCGCGGACCGTGAGAATCCACCCGCCACCGGGAATGCCTGGAGGGCCCCGGCCGTGAGGTTGGCGGCTCCGGTGGCCAGCAGTTCCTGATCTGCATCGATCCGGTCACCGGTTCGGGCGGCGATGGCACGAGCGATGCTGAGGCCTTCCAGGTAGGCGAGCAGGCTGATGATCACGGCACCCGGCAGGAGCGCGAGCACCACGTCCATCGTCGGTCGGGTCAACTGGAAGCCGGGCAGCCCACGCGGGATGTCGCCGACGACACTCACGCCGACCGCGCCGAGCCCGAGCAGGGGGACGGCCGCGGTTGCCAGGACGACGACGATCAGCGGGGCGGGGATCCGACGACCGAAACGCTTGCCCAGGAGCAACAGGGCGATGGCGATCGCGCCGACCGCCAGGGTCGGCAGGTGCGTCCCGCTGATCGACGCGAGCAAGGCTGCGATCCGGCCCGTCCAACCGTCGGGGCTCCCGATCGAGACACCGAGGAGCTTGTCGATCTGACTCGTGGCGATGACGATCGCGGCCGCGGACGTGAAGCCGCTGACGACGGGGTGCGACAGCAGTGCCGTCAGGCGGCCCGCTCGGAGCAGGCCGAGCACGATCTGGATGACGCCGACCATCACGGCGAGCAGCCCTGCGAGCACGACGTAACGACCAGGATCGCCTGCGGCCAGCGGCGCCAACGTCGACGCGGTCAGCAGTGACACGATCGCCACCGGACCGACCGCCAGTTGCCCGGAGGTGCCGAGCACGGCGTAGGCCACCAACGGCACGATCGAGGCGTAGAGACCCGTGACCGGTGGCATGCCGGCCAGCGCTGCGTAGGCCATCCCCTGTGGCACCAGCATGGCGGCAACGGTCAGTCCCGCCACCACGTCGGAGCGCCGGCTCAGCCCGTCGCTCCGTTCCCACCAGGAGATGATGGGCACCCAACGACGCAGCCCCGTGCCGCGCGAGCGGGCCGGGTCCAGATCCTCGGGGGTGATCGCCATCGCCGCAGCTCAGGCGGCTGCGCTGGATGATGCGCGGTTGCCGGGCAGTTTCGACGACCGTGCCCCCATGGCGCCCGTGTCCGTGGCTGCGGCCACCACCATCCCGACACCGACGACGAGCCGGCCCTGGACGGCGGCGACATCGAGGCGGATGATGGGACGGGACACGCGATACTCCTGGCGGTCGACGAGACAACATGAGATAATGTCCGTACAATCAAAGGTACGTTGCCGAAGGTCGGATGCCAAGTCGGATGCCACGTCGCGAACTGGGACCGCCTGCCGGCACGGGCCGATCGACCGTCCTGTCAGATCGAACAACCTCTCCAGCAGGAGTCCCACCATGTCCACCGCATACACCGTGAGCATCACCCTCGATGTCGACCCACCTGCCGCCGAGGAGTCGGTTCGGGTCGCGTTGCAGGATCAAGGGTTCGGCATCCTGTCGTCGATCGATGTCCAGGCCACACTGCAGGAGAAGATCGGCCACGAGATGGACACCTATCGGATCCTCGGGGCCTGCAATCCCGGACTCGCCAAGCGGGCGATCGAGATCGACCCGGACATCGGCGCCATGCTTCCCTGCAACATCCTGCTCCGCGCCAACCCGACGGGTGGTACCGACGTCGTCGTTGCGGATCCCCTTGCGATGATGTCGGTCGGGACGGCGGACCTCACGGAGGTGGCACGCGAGGCCAGGGACCGGATCGACGCCGCCATGGACGCCCTCGTCCGTCCCGGCGGCGGGAACGACTGACTACGGTTCCGCGGTGGCATCGATCGGTGCCGAGTCACCCAGCCGTGAAGGCCGCCAGACGTGAGTGCGCTGTTCGCTGAACTGTCCTCTGCATCGACGTCGATGGGCGTGATCAGCCTGAGGCGTCGGCGTGAGCCGTCCCGCAACGTGGACGTCTACGAGGTCAAGCTGGATGACGACTTCCTGATGTCCAGCCTGTTCACGGTCGCTGAGGTCGAGGTGGCCCGCCTCGGGCTGGCAGCGTGCAGCGCGGATGAACTCGACGTCGTCGTCGGTGGGCTCGGGCTCGGATACACCGCGATCGCGGCGCTGGAGGACGAGCGTGTCCGATCGCTCGCGGTCATCGAGGCACTCCCGCAGGTGATCGGATGGCATGAGGATGGGCTGCTCCCCGACGCTTCCGGGCTGACGGCAGACCGCCGGACGCAGTTGGTTCAGGGGGACTTCTTCGCACGCCTGGCCGCCGGCGATGATCTCGATCCCACGGCCCCGGGGCGCCGGTTCCACGCGATCCTGGTGGACATCGACCACAGCCCGACCCACGTGCTGCATCCCAGCCACGCGCCCTTCTACCAACCGGCGGGGCTCCGCCGGGTGGCCTCCTATCTGCAGCCGGACGGCGTGTTCGCCCTGTGGTCGGACGACCCGCCCGACGCCGACTTCCTGGCCTCGCTGGGCCAGGTGTTCGCTCACACCGACGCCCACGTCGTCACGTTCCCGAACTTCTACACGGGTGCGGAATCCGCGAACACCGTCTACGTCGCCCGCTGAGAGCAGACGGACTGGTTGGTGTGGAGAGGCCCCAGCTCGCGGCTCTTGGCCACGAGCTGGGGACCTCATCAGGGCCGTGCCTGCTCCGATCGAAACGGCTTCGTGTTTTCCGGTTGGTGGGCATCGGTCCTGGGTAACCGCAGCATGCGCGAGCGATGCGCCCGTGGGAAGTCGCGCCGGAACATCTTGACGAGGTCTTGACGTGCCGATCTCGATGGGGTTGACGACGCTGCCGACCGCCGGACGTTGGGTCGCCAGAACCAACCTGCTCCGGACCTCGGCACGGGCTGAACCATGACGCCCTGCTGGACGGAGGACGGATGTGGGTGTCACATCGACCTCCGGGTCTACGTGGTGCAGCGACGCGAGAGACCCGGCGATCAGGACGGCGAGCCGCGACTGATCGAAACCACGCCTGGTGTCGGCGACGGTTGCAGATCTGATCGACGCCGAGGGATCGACAACCGCAGCGGAGTGTCGAGCGGACGAACCGGCGCCCATCGACCGGCCGGTTCCATGCGAGGGGCCGTCGACAAGTCGTCAAGACCGTCCTCACACCCGTCGCACCGGCGACGCCAGGGTGCAGACTCAAGGGCCCAGGTTCGGTATCCCTGCCCTCCCCCTGCCCCTCACACACGGTCGGATCTGGCTCTCCTGGTTCCCGGAGCGCTCAGCTCCGCCGAAGTGAGGCACCTTCCCCGGGGCCTCACTTCTGGCGCGCGCCCAGGAAGGACCGGACCGCGACTGCCAGGTAGACCGCCAGAACGAGCACAGCCACGAGCGAGGTGATCGCAGCAGGCTCCGCATCTGCCAGCCCGCCCAGCGGCTGGAGGGAGCCGAGCAGGCCGAGGAGCGCGACGACAAGCGCCGCGTGGATGGCATGCTGGCTGGCTTCGATGCGCGCCGCGACGATGCCGCAGACGCCGATGACGATCCCGAGCAACGCCGGGAGCAACGCGGTCACGCTCGCGAACTCCGTCGCGATATAGGCCATGACCCCGACCACGACGAGGATCGCGCCCACGAGCTGTGTCGTCTTGACCATGTCTGCATGGCTCCTGGCGGACCGGGCTGGGGACAGGATCGTACGGCCCGCTGCCGGGAGTATGCCCGAGCGCGGCATGGGCAGCCCAGCGGTGCCCGAGTCCGCGCCAGGTTCCGAAGGCGTGTCGCCGTCACCCGACCCCCGTGACCAACAGGTCCCGCTTCCGGGAATGCCGGCCACCGGTGACAAGCCGCCGACGTGCCCACAGCACCAGCAGCGCCGGCTGGACGAGCAGGCAGGCCAACAGGGCGTAGACGATCATCATCGTGCTGACCGATCCGAACTGCTGGATCGGCGTGGAGTTCGACAGCAGCAGCACCGCGAAGGCCAGCCCGGTGGTGACCGCGGAGCCCAGCAACGCCGGCCCGGTGTTGGTGAGCGAGTCCCTGGCGGCCGCATCGGGATCCATCCCCCGCGCGAGCGCTTCCCGGAAGCGGTTGGTGAGGTGGATGCCGTACGGCACGCCGATGCCGACCGCGATCGAGGCCACCGTGGCGGTCAGGGCGTTGAAGGCCAACCCGAGTGCTCGCATCGAACCGAGGACCAGCACCAGCGCCACGACGCTCGGCACGATGCCGATCAGCCCGAGCCCGACGACGCGTGCACTGGCGTAGGTCGCCACCACCAGCAGCAGCGCCGCCGCGCTCAAGCTGATGGCGATGGCCAGGAGTTGCGCGGCGGACAGCTCCTCGATGATCTCTGCGTTGACCAGGGGCTCGCTGACCACCGTGACCGTGCCGCCAGCGGTCTGGATGGGTGCGGCGGCGTCTTCCAGCGCCGCTGCCAACGCGGCGGCACCGTCCTGTCCGCCCTGGGTACCGACGGTCAGCAGCAGTCCGTCGTCATCGAGCACCGCGGCCAGCTCCCGGGGGGCCTCCTCGGCCAGCACCGCGATCTGAGCGGCCAGAACCTCACCGTCGGCGGCATCCACGGGGCCTGCGGCCTCCAGCGCCTCGAGTTGGGTGAGGCGTTCCCGCGCGTCGTCGTCCAGGGCGGCGTCGGGCAGACCGAGCTCGGCGACACGTGTCAGCGTCAGCGCCTCGGGCTCCAGTTCGGCGAGTGCCTCCAGCTGCGCATCCTCGAGCCCGTCGGGCCGGTCATCGGCGATGGTGGCGGCCAGCTCCTCACGGATCGTGGCCTCGAGCTCATCGGGATCGGTGGTCGCAGCCAGCGCCCGTAGGGGGTCGCGGCCCGGTGGTAGCCGGGACAGCAGAGCGAGCCGCAGGTCCTCCGGCAGCGCGATCTCATCGGTCAGGTTGTCGTCATCATCCAGTTGGCTGTCAACGTCGATGGGGTCGGGCAGGTCGACCTCGGCGGCCGCGGCATCGGGGTCGAGCCAGTCGTCGAGGTCGTCGGCGAGCCGCTCGCGGACACCCTCGCCGGCTGCGACGATGCGGTCACGCAACTCCACCGGGGAGGTCCGATCGATACCGCCATCCACGACCCGCACGTCCTCCACGTCCGTGAGTGCCTCCTCCACCTCGGCAACCGCGGCGAGCAGATCGGGGTCGGACGGGTCACCAGCAACCTCGAGGAAGGTGCGCTCGCTGACGTCACCGCCGAACAGGGCGTCGAGCCGGTCGATGGTCGCCAGGATCGGCTCCCCCTCGGGCAGGAAGTCGCGCTCGTCGAACTCCGTGGACAGCCCGCTAGCAGCGACCGCCGCCCCGGCGAGCAGCGCCGCGGTGACCACCAGGACGGTCAACGGCCGGCGCGTGGCCAGGGCGATCGCGGGCCCTGCCCAACGCGGTGGCGGCCGGTCCTCGACCGCGGCACGCTGCCGGTCGACGGGCCCGGCCGCGCCATCCAACTCGGCGTGTCGACGATCCGCCCGGCGGTCCACCAGGACACGGGCGGCGGGCACGGAGGTGGACAGGATGAGGAAGGCGGCGACGATGCCGAGTGCCGCGAAGATGCCGAAATCGCGGATCGGGGCGAGGGGTGTCACGGTGTTGGCGAGGAACCCGGCGACCGAGGCCACGGTGGCCAACACCAGGGCGACCCCGACGGTGGACAGTGACACGCGGGCGGCGGTCACCGCCGTGTCGAGGCGTCCACGCTGCTCGCGGTAGCGGGTGGTCAGGTGCACCGAATAGTCGACCCCCAACCCCACCAGCAATACGGGCACGGCGATCGACACCTGGTTGAAGGGGCCCGTCCACCCGAGGCCACCGGGTCCGAGCAGCGCCGCCGCCCCGGTCATCCACAGGATGCTGGCGAGCAGACCCATCAGCCCCACGCCGACGTCGACCGCGGACCTGAACAGCCAGGCCAGGACCCCCACCACCAGCAGCAACGACACCGACAGCAGGACGGGCAGGTCGCGTTCCAGGGCGTCCTCGATGCCCTCTTCGATGGCCAGGAAGCTCAGGGTGGAGCGACGCGCGTCCCCGATCGAGGTGGCATCGACCACGTCGTCGATCGCGGCCTGGGCGGTGCGGCGATCCTCGGAGCTCGCGGTGGGGTCGAGGTCCACGATCACGAGTCCGGCCCGGGCCCGGGGCGGGTCATCGGTGATGTCGTCGGAGAACAGGCCGGTGACGTCATCACCGCCGTCGGCGATGATCGAGGCGGCCAGGGGATCGAAGGTGGCCCCGTCGAGTTCGCCCAGCTCGCGGTCCAGCACCTCGGCGGCCGCTGCGAAGGGCAGGGCGAAACTGACGACCGGAGGCGCGTCGATCGCCTCCTCCACCAGCACCGGGGCGATGTCTGGATGGGACTCGAGCGCCTCGGCCAGATCCTCGGCAGCGGCCAGGCTGTCGGGGGTGATCACGTCGCCGCCGGGGCCGGTGTCCACCAGCACCTGCACGGTGCTGGCCGTGCTGAAGCGGTCCTCGATGGCGTCCAACGTGGCGGCGATGCCATCTGAGGGCGCGAAGCTCTCCACGCTGGTGTCGACCTCGAGCAGCGGGATCGCGGCGGCGAACCCGAGGGTGAGGACCGTCAGCACGCTGAGGGTCAGCGCGGGCACCCGGGTCACCGCCCGGGCGAGCAGGTCAAGGAGCCGGCTCACGGCGAACCCGTCCCACGCACGACGCCCGCATCGATGCCGGCCAGCAGCAGCTCCAGGGTGCGCGCGTCGCCACCGGCACCGAGGTGGCGGAGCAGGTCGGCGCCCAGGACCGCTGCCAGGGTCGCCCGGGCCTGGGCGGCACGCTCCTCTGTCGGCACCTCGACGCCGTGGGGGTCGTAGCTGGTGAGCAACTCCTCGACGGCAACGAGCACCCGGTCGATGGCGGCGGCGAGTTCCTCGGCACGCTCGGGACTCTGCAGGCGCTGGCGGGCGAGCTCCACCAGCAGGAGGACCTCCAGGGGCGGCTCAGTCCCAGCCAACCATCGTGCCACCGCCGCGATCTGTTCGTCGGGGGTGCCCGTGAGGAGCCCAGGCAGGGTGACGTCGGCGAACGCGGCCAGACGACTGTCGGACAGCGCGATCAGCAGGGCGACCTTGTCCTCGAAGTTGGAGTAGAAGGCGCCGCGGCTGTACCCGGCCCGCGCAGCGATATCGTCGATGGTCGCCCCGTCGAGCCCGTGCTCGGCGATCACCTCACCGGCGGCCTCCAGCAGCCGCTGCCGGGTACGGGCCTGCTGTTGCGTCCGGCTGAGGCGCTCCCCACGGGCGCTCACCCGCGACCCCACCGGCGCCGGGCCAGACCGAACAGGCCCAGCAGGACGACCAGCACGGACGCGGCGGTGCCAGCGAGTGCAGCCACGGGCACCGGCTGCTCACCCTCGTGACGCAGCTGCAGGGTCCGCAGGGCCGCCGCGCCGACATGCTCGCGCGCCAGCCCCTCACCCGCGTCCAGCATTGCCAGGATGGTCGCGGTGTCCTGTCCCCTGCGGTCAGCGACGTCGGTCACCTCGGCCAGCACCTCGGGCAGCTCACCCGCGCCATCCGCCAGCTCCTCGGACCCCTCGGCCAGTTCCGCGGTGCCGGTGGCCAGTTCGTCCGTGCCGTCGGCGAGTTCCTGGCTACCGGTGGCCAGCTCCCGGGAGCCGTCGGCGAGCTCACCCGCGCCGTCGGCCAGTTCCCGGGAACCGTCGGCGAGCTCACGGGAACCCTGTGCCAACCCGGCCGTGCCCGTGGCCAGTCCCGTCGCGCCGCCGCGCAGCTCGCCCGTCGCGGCGGCGAGTTGCTCCAGCCCACCGGTCAGCTCCGTGGTGCCACCGGCGAGCGCAGTGACCCCTGCGGCGAGGTCCTCCGCCCCTGCGGCCAGGGCGGCGCTCCCGGCCGCGAGCTCACCGGCGCCCTCCGCCAGGCCGGCTGCGCCTTCCGCCGCCGCCTCGAGGCCCTCGAGCGCAGCCTCGATCACCGCCAGCCCCGTGCCGAGCTCCTGGGCGAGGACCGTGATGGTGTCGGCGAGGACCGTGAGGGTGGCGACGGCGATGACCAGGGGGTCATCGGGCTCGGGCTCGGGTTCGACGAGGTCGGCGAGGTCGTCGCGCACCGCGGCGATCCCGGTGGCGACCGTCTCCAACCCGGCGATCACGGCGTCCACATCCAGCTCGGGCGTCGGCACCTCGCCGGTACCCGCGAGGCCGTCGGCCAGGGCCCGGGCACCGGCAGCCAGTTCGTCGGCGCCCGTGGCCAGCTCACCGGCGGCGGCGGCCAGCTCCGAGCTGCCCTGCTGTAGCTCCCGGGCACCGGCCGCCACCTCGCCACTGCCCTGGGCACTGGCGGCGACCCCGCCCTCGAGCTCGCGCGTGCCGTCGGCCAGTTCGGCGGCTCCCCCCGCCACCTCGCCGGCACCACCGGCCAGCTCACCCACACCCCCCGAGAGGCCCGAGAGACCACCGGCCAGCTCACCGGCACCCCCCGAGAGGCCCGAGAGACCACCGGCCAGCTCGCCGGCGCCCCCGGCCAGCTCGCCGGCGCCCCCGGCCAGCTCGCCGGCACCGCCCGCCAGGTCCCCGACACCCCCAGCGAGCTCGTCGGCACCATCAGCCAACTGCACGGCGCCGTCCTCCCCCACGGCGGAAAGCGCACCAATCACCGCCAGGGCGTCCTGCTCGAACACATCCCCCGGCAGCACGAAGGGCTCGGCCCCGGCCAGGGGGCTGGCCTCCACCGTCACGCTCGGCGTACCACGGGCCGGGGTGGCACGCACCTCCAACGCCACCGCGTCATCGAGCAGGGGCGGGAACAGCACCGCAGTGCGCGACACCTCGACGACACCATCCACCACCGTGGTGGTGATCCCGTCGCCGTCAGGGGCCTCCACGTCCCAGTTGGACGGGTACGACAGGGCGATGCGAACGAGCTGCGGCAGACCCAGACGCCGTTGGACCGTGTCCGCCCCCAGCGGTCCCTGGACGGACACCTCACGCGTGGATGCCGTCACGTCCCGGGCTTCGATCCGGGTGGTCAGTCGCCCTTCGATGCGGTCCAGTTCGGCAACTTCGCGGGAACGGCCCTCAGCGTCGGTGTGCAGGATGCCCACGGCCACCGTCGGCTCCACAACGTCTGCCTCGGCGACGCACACCTCACCGTCTCCACGGACGATGCGCTGCTCCACAGCACCGAGCTCCCCGTCACCGGCCAGGGACCCCAGGGTGATCACGGCGGTGTCCGCGTCCACGGGTCCGCAGGCCACCCCCGGCGCCAGGACGGGTGCAGGCCACACCAGCAGCAGGCCGGCCGACGCCGACACCGCCGAGGTCCGGGCCAGGCGTCGCCGCAGCAGCCGTCCGGTCCGACGGCGGTCAGGGCCCTCCGGAAGCGGCAGCGCACTGCCCTGCTCGTTGACCTGCGCCATGCACCTACCCCGGAACCTCGCTGGACCCGGGGGACACCCAGGTAATCTCAGATACATCATCGTATCCGGATGCGCGAGCGTCGTCGGATGGATCGACGGTCGTTCCCACGCGCCCCTCAGGCGCTTGCGTTCACCCACTCACTGGAGGGTGGACCTCGCCAGCGCGGACCCTGCCGTCTCATCGGCTCGCAGGCGATCCTGGTTCGGTTGCCGCTGTGGCCTCTGAGCCGCCTGTGGGTCTGGCTGGACCGGCGCGGTGGCGTGTGACGGACCGTGCGAGGTGCACGAGCAGCAGGGCCGCGGTGGTGGTGGCCGTCAGGTGGATCCAGGTCATCAGATCGGGGAGGAATGGCCTGACCACGGGAGCTACCACGACCCACCAACCAGTGAGCAGCACCACCGCGCTGCCCCCGGCCACGAGACGAGAGCGCCACGGCGCTGATCCGCGTGCGACCGACGTGGTGGCCTGGCGTCGGCGGCGCATCGCGACCGCCACCAGGATCACCGAGGTTGTGGCCAAGAGGCCGATCGCGATCCATGCACCGGTCCGCAGGCTGCCGTAGACCCGGACCAGGCGGGGCGTACCGAGTCCGGTGGCCTGCGACCAGGCACGGAGTTCCTCGACGAGCAGGGGGTAGCCGTTGCGGCTGTTGGTGAGGATGACGACGCCGTGCCCGGCGGTCGGGGCTGTGGCGAACCCGCTGACCCAGCCCTGCTCCTCGCCGGCGTTGAGCGCGAGGTCAACACCGTCGAGGTCGTCGACGAAGTGGCCGTAGGCGGTCGCATCCGTCATCAGGCGGTGCGGGAACCCCGCCGTGGAGGCCCGCGGTTGCAGCAGTTCATCGACCTGCGCTGCGGGCAGTACGCCGTGCCCGGCGGGTCGTGCACCGTCGTGTGTCGCGGCGACGAGCGTCGCGAGATCCAGCGCGGTGGTGTGCAGTCCGCTGGCGCCCAGTGGGCTCGGCCAGGTCGGCTCGACGGTGTCACCGTCGAGGGTGTGGCCCGTCGCAGCACGTCGTTGGTCGGCGACATCGAGCGCGAAGGTCGAGTCGAGCATCCCGAGTGGTTGCGGGATGCGCTCTTCAGCGGCCGTGGCCAGGTCGTCGCCCGTGGCGTCCTCGACGAGCAGGGCGAGCAACGCGTAGCCGGGGTTGGAGTAGATGAAGCCTGCGCCCGGCTCCTGTACCAGCGTGAACGCGTCACGATCCACCGCGCCAGTGCGGAAGCTTGCTGGGGAGCGAGGTGTCGCGTCGATCGAGAACGGCAGACCCGAGCGATGCTCCAGCAACCGGCGGGGGGTGACCCCGTCGGTGTCGTAGGGCGTCTGGGGCAGCGACCAGCCATCGAGTTGCGGCTCCACGGGCGCATCGAGGTCGATGGTTCCCTCGTACGCCAGGTGCAGCACGGTCCAGGCCAGCACCGACTTCGACAACGACCCTGCCTGGAACAGCGTGTCTGGTTGGACCGGCCGCTCCGTTGAGGTGTCCGCGACGCCGACACCCGCGGCCCACACCACCTCACCCTCCAGGACCACCGCGATCGCCGCGCCGGGGACCGAGAACCGCTCGAGGTTGGCCTCGATCCGCTCCTGGGCCTCGACGGCGTAGCCCTCCGGGTCGAAGGACCGCTCGGTGGTCTCGGCTGGTGGAGCCGACCACGGCACGATCGTCATCACCACGCCGAGCGACGCTGCGGTGATCGACACGTTCCGCGACCGGCTCATCTACCCAGCCATCTCGTCGAGGAGCTCAGGTAGCGAAGCAACGACATCCTCCTGCGGGTCGGACAGACGGAACACCCCCAGGCGCGCGAGCAACGGCGCGACCTCGAACTGCTGTTGCGCCTCCTCGAACGAGGCGCGCTCCTGCGCCGGGAGACGGTCGAGCTGCTCCTCATGGACCGGGTCGAGCAACACCAGCCCAGCGGCCCGATCCGGATAGGCGGCGGCGAACACCCGCGCGTAGCCCGCACCGAGGCTGTGGCCGACCAGCACGACCGACCTCTCGACCCCGAGGACGTCCAGCCCCTCGTGCAGGTCCGCAGCGACCGAACCTGCCTCCACCGACGACTCAGACGCGTCACTGAAGCCGTAGCCGGCCCGGTCATAGGCCACGACCGTGGTGTGCTCCGCGAGTTCCTGCTGCAACCACGCATAGGTCGCGGCCGTCCCACCCGCACCCGCTTCCAGGACCACCGTCGGCCGCTCACCCGCGACCTCCGACGTGGCGTGTGGGCGTGCGATGACATCGTTCGATCAGCTCCCCTGGCAGCATCGAAGACAGCGTTCCTCCTCCCACGCGTCGTCGACCAGTGAAAGAGGTCACAACGACCACACCGACGCAAGCCCCTACCAGGAATGCCCGGCGAAGGGGCCGGTGAACGACCAGCAGGGCTGCCCACCGTGACCATGCAGGTCGACGCCCACGCCCTCGAAGGTGACGACGCCACCGCCGCCGAGACGACCGCCACAGCCATCTTCGGCGACCCGTCAACACCGACCGACACCGGACGACACCCCGAGCCACACGGTGTCACGCCCCCTACTGGTGTCAAAGGGGTGTCAAACATGCAGAAGCGCCCCCGCCGCAGCGGAGGCGTTTCGGCGATTCTGCCGGATCCGGGGTGCTAGACCGGCCTACGAGGACGTGCGCGAGGGGGGACTTGAACCCCCATGTCCTTTCGGACACACGGCCCTCAACCGTGCGCGTCTGCCATTTCCGCCACTCGCGCGTGGAGACCCGCAGGAACCTGCGGAGAGCGGAGCCT
>SLHP01000184.1 GCA_007136095.1 Nitriliruptoraceae bacterium | reverse complement strand
CCCGATCGGCCCCGCGACACGGACTGGCTGTCCGGCTGCGCCCTGGCCGTGCGGCGGGACGCCTTCGAGGAGGTGGGCGGCTTCGATCCCGGCTACCACCTCTACGTCGAGGATCTGGATCTGGGGGTCCGCCTGCGGGCTGCTGGGTGGCGATCGCGGTACCACCCGGCCGCCGTGGTCCACCACCGGGTCGGGGCGTCGACGTCCCGACGCCGGGGCCGGGCGTTGGTCACCCACGCGCGCAGCCTGGCTCGGTTCCACCGGCGGCACTACCGGGGTCCGGTGCACACGCTGCTGCGTCCGCTGCTGTGGGCGGGACTGGTCGGCTGGGTCGCGGTGACCTGGATGGCCGAGCGCATCATCGGGACGCGTCGCAGTTCGACCGGCGAGCCGACGGACCGTCGGGTCGCTGGCGGAGAGGTGGCCAGGGGAGCAGGCACATGATCGCACCGGTACGGGACGCCATGATCGTGGCTGGCGGCCAGGGGACGCGCCTGCGTCCGCTCACGCTGACCACACCCAAGCCACTGCTGCCGCTCTGCGGGCTGCCGTTCCTGAGCGGGGTCATCCGCAACCTCGCCGCCATCGGGGTCGATCGGGTGCTGCTGGTGGTCGGCAGGGACCCGTCGCCGTTCATGGTCCTGCGAGCCGATGCGGCTGCGTTCGGCGTCACCGTCGAGGCCGTGCCCGAACCCGAGCCGTTGGACACGGCCGGCGGGGTGCGGGCCGCGCTCGATCAGGTGCGCGGGACCTTCCTCGTCCTCAACGGGGACATCCTCACCGGGCTCGATCTGGCCCATCTGATCGATGCCCACCGGACATCGCGGGCGACGGCCACCCTGTCGCTCACCCGGGTCGAGGACACCTCGGCCTTCGGTGTCTGTGTCCTCGAGGGAACGCGGATCACGGACTTCGTGGAGAAACCGCCGCCCGGCAGCCTGCCGGGGCAGGATGCGGTGAACGCGGGTACCTACGTGCTCGAGCCCGAGGCGTTGGCCCGCTTCCCGCTCGGACGTCTCAGCTTCGAGCGGCAGGTCTTCCCCGGACTCGTCGAGGCCGGCGATATGGTGCAGGGGGTCGTGTCCGATGCCGTGTGGGCGGATCTGGGCACCCCTCGGCGCCTGCTCGACGGGCAACGGATGGTCCTGGATGGTGGGATCGAGTGGCCGGCGCCGAGCCCGGTCCTGGCGGACACGGATGCGGCCCGCCGACGCAGCGACATCGAGGTGGCGTCATCGGCCGAGATCCGCGGGCCCGTCAGCCTGTTGCCCGGCACCAGCATCGCTGCGGGAGCGACGGTCGGCCCCCACGTCGTGATCGGATCCGGCAGCTGGGTCGGTCGGGGGACGAGCATCCGGGACAGCCTGCTGCTCGACGGGTGCATGATCGGTTCGGACGTCGAGGTCGAGGCGGCACTGCTCGGCCACCGGGTCGTGATCGGCGACCGGGTGCGCTTACGGGGTGAGGTGGTCGTCGGCGACGGTGAGCGCGTCCCGGATGACGCGGCCCCGGAGCCGGGGAGTCGGCTGCCCGACTGACCGGCGGTGGGTCGTGTCTGGCCCCTGTGCTACAAGGGTCGTAGGCTGTCCGCGGGACTCCAACCAGCGGGCTGATCACAGCTCCGCCGGGCCTGGAGCGGTACGGACGTGTAGGAAACGGGGAGGTGATCGGTGGCCACGGTCGATGGAGCGCTGCCCGATCAGCTCATCCAGCGATCGAGTCTCCGACTGGGCGAGCGCTGGCGTGCCCGCGAACTGTTGGTCCAACTCGTGCGCAAGGAACTGAAGGTCCGGTACCGCAACTCCTCGCTGGGGTTCCTGTGGTCGATGCTCACGCCCGCCTTGATGACGGTCGTCTTCACCGTCATCTTCACCCTGGTGGTCCCGGTTCCCGTGGACGCGTTCCCGGCGTTCTTCCTCGCGGGGTACCTGCTGTGGCAGTTCTTCCAGAACTCCTGTCAGGGCGCGATCCACTCGGTGGTGGGCAACGCCGACCTCGTGAAGAAGGTGTACTTCCCGCGTGAGGTGCTGCCCCTGTCCCACGTGCTCGCGCAGCTGATCCACCTGCTGCTGGCCATGCTCGTGATCTCGCCCTACCTGATCGCGACCCGGGGTCTCGGCGTCCTGGTGTACCTCCCGGCGACCCTGCTGGCGGTCGTGCTCCTGGCGGTGTTCACCTCGGGTGTCGCGATGTGGCTGGCTGGCGTCAACGTGGTCTTCCGGGACCTGCAGGAACTGTTCGTCGTGATGTTCCTGGTCTGGTTCTACGCCACGCCCGTGCTGTACCCGTTGGCCCTGGTCAAGTCGCGGCTGGGGACCGACCATCTCCTGGTGACGTTCTTGCAACTGAACCCGATGACCTGGTTCGTCGAGGTCTTCCGCACGCCGTTGTACGGGGCGGTGCAGGTCGCCTCGTCGAGCAGCGATGGGCCGATCACCTCCGTGCCGCCGACCCTGCCCGACCTGCGCGGGCTCGCGATCGCCGCGGCCTGGGCGCTGGTCGTCTTCGTCGGTGGCTACATCGTGTTCCTCCGTCGCGCCCGCACCTTCGCGAAGGAGGTGTGACGTGACCGAGCGCCGCTCCTTCGGGCAACTCGCCGGCCTGGAGATCGACCCGTCACGTCCGGCGATCACGATGCAGGGGGTCAGCGAACGGTTCCGGCTGTACCACGAGCGCCCCGTCGGCCTGAAGGAACGCCTCTACCGGATGCGTCGGGCGTCGTACACGGAGTTCAACGCCCTGGAACGGGTGTCGTTCATGGTGGACCACGGCGAGTCGGTCGCCGTCATCGGGCACAACGGGTCCGGCAAGTCGACGCTCCTCAAGCTGCTGGCGCGGATCCTGCCCCCGGACGAGGGCCGGGTCGCGACCAACGGCCGGGTGGCGTCGCTCCTGGAACTGGGTGCCGGCTTCCACGGCGATCTGACCGGACGCGAGAACATCTACCTCAACGGCGCGATCCTCGGGTTGGCACGCTCCCAGATCGACGACCGGTTCGATGAGATCGTCGACTTCTCCGGGATCCGGCCCCTGCTGGACACCGCGGTCCGCACCTACTCGTCCGGCCTGTACGTCCGGCTGGGCTTCGCCATCGCGGTGACGGTCGATCCGGACATCCTGCTGGTCGATGAGGTGCTGGCCGTCGGCGATGCGGAGTTCCAGGCGAAGTCGCTCGCGCGGATGCGGCGTTTCAAGCAGGACGGCAAGACCGTGGTGCTCGTCAGCCACGACCTCGACGCCGTGACGGAGATGTGCGAGCGGGCGATCCTGCTCGATCGCGGCAGGGTGGCGTTCGACGGACCCGTGGACGAGGCGGTGGATCGGTACCGGCAGCGGATCGCGCGGGTCGCCGGCATCGAGGTGGCGTCGGCCGGTGATGCCATCCCGGTCGCCGTCGAGGATGCCAGCCTGGTCACGGTCGGTGGGGACCCGGTGTCCGAGGTGGCAGCTTCCGGTGCGCTCGCGTTGCAGGTCCGGTTCACCGCGGTCGAACGGCTGGAGGCCTGCAACGTGAGCATGTCGGTCGCCGACGGGTCGGACAGACCGATCTACGAGTTCCACACCCGTCTGCAGGGCGTCGGTGTCGGCCCCTTGGAGCCGGGGGAATCGGCGATGGTCGAGTTGCGCTTCGCCGCTCCCCGACGCGCCGGTCAGTACACGGTGTCGGTCACGGTCACCGACGCCGGAGAGACACCCGCCTGGGGGGCGGTACCGATCTCGTCCAGCCTGCAGGTCGCACCGACCGCCGTCGGGTCCGATCGCGTGGACCTGGCGGCATCCGCGGCGGTGCTGGACGGTCCCGCGCGCAGCATCGGCGATGTGGCGGACATCCTGCACGGTGGCGAGTCCGGTCCGCAGCAGGGACGTCGGGAGGCATGACCGACGCCAGGGTCGCGGTCGTCGTGGTGAGCTGGAACACGGTCCACCTGCTCGGTGCCTGCCTGCAGGCCTACGAGCGCCAGGACCATGATGAGCTGGAGATCGTGGTGGTCGACAACGCCTCGACCGACGGGTCCCGGGAACTGCTCGATGCGGCCCTGCATCGGTCCCGCCGACATCCGCTCCGCGTCATCCACCAACCGGAGAACCGAGGTTTCGCTGGTGCGGTCAACGATGCCCTGGCCGTCATCGACGCACCGATCGTGGGGTTCTCGAACGTCGATGTCGTGCCGTCGCCGACCCTGATCTCCACCGCCTCGGCCACGCTGCTCGCCGCGCCGCGGCGTGGGACCGTGCAGCCCAAGCTGGTCCGGGCGGTGTCCGCTCCCGGCGGCGGTGATGTCCTGGACACGGCGGGTCACGTGCTGACCTCGGCGCGCCTGGTGCGCAACCGCGGCGAGGGAGAGCGGGACCGCGGACAGCATGACGAGCCGGGACCGATCTTCGGTGCGTCAGGTGCGCTGGTGCTGCACCGTCGCGAGATGCTGGACGATGTCGCCTGGCGTCGCCCGGACGGCACGCTCGAGGTCCTCACCGAGGACCTGTTCGCGTTCTTCGAGGACGTCGAGCTCGACTGGCGGGCGCGGCTCCTGGGCTGGGATGCCTGGTACGAACCGGCTGCGGTCGCGACCCACGAACGCGGCGGCATCGGGATGCGGCGGACCGTGACCGTGGAGGCGCTGAACTACACCAACCGACTGCTGGTGGTCGCGACGTGCGATGACGCCGCGTCCCTGCTGCGGGCGCTGCCGCTCATCGTGCTGACGACCGGCCTGAAGACCGTCGACCTGCTGCTCACCGAGCCCGGGGCCGTGCTCCCGGCGCTGCGGAGGTTCGCACTGGTCGGTCGAGCCCGTCGTCGCCGGCGCCAACTGCTGCAGCGGGCGACGCGCACACCGGGGGAGGTCGTCGCCACCTGGGTCGAGCCCTTCGGCTTCGGCGCCTGGATCGGTGCGTGGTGGCAGCGGGTCCGTGGCCGGGCGCTCGGGGTGACGCGCCCGACCGACCGGTGAGCCAGCGGTTCCTGGACACCGGCGGAGGCTGACCGGCTGGCTCGGTCAGCTGTCGTCGCCGGACTCCAGCTCCTCGAGCTCCTCGAGTTCCTCCTCGGTGAGCTCCTCTTCGACGGGCTCGTTGCCGCCGGTCGGTGCCTCATCCTCGGTGGTGTCCGGAACCTCGCGGTCGTCGTAGGCCATCACCTCGGATGGGAACGGCGCGATCGTGCGCTCCGGACCGATGCCGCGGGTGCCGTAGTGGTCCAGGACGAACGAGTTGGCGACGTCCTCGTCCCACTCGTCACAGTCCATCGCCGTGCCCCAGGCGCGGAACGCGATCGCCTTGCCGGAGGAGATGCCCGGGTCCTCGAACGGCGCGGACATGATGCCGACCCCCGCCTGGCTACGGCGGAAGCCGTTGTCGTTGAGCAGTTCGGCCCAGTCGCCGATGTCGCCGGCGGTCGACTGGTCGATCGCGTCCGGATCCCACCAGGCGATGATGGTGCCGTGCTCGAGGTTGTGCGTGGTCGCGAACTCGCTGATCTGGCTGCTGGCCGCGGCCGTCACCGGGTGGGTCCCCGGTGTGTGGGGTCCGGAGTGGGTGGGCCGGGTGTCGGTGAAGATCGAGTCGAGGTTCGGCGCCTGGTTGGCGTCGATGTGGCTGCGGTCCGGCAGTGGCTGACGTTCGGCCAGGATCTCGCAGCCGGCGGCGTCGCGACGCTCGTCGACCTCGTCCGCCGCGACCACGATCGCGCCATCGAGGGAGGGCGTCCCGCCGACCAGGGCCTGGATCACAACGGCGGCCACGACCCCGACGATGGCGAAGGTGATCAGACCGTTCTTGATCTGGCCGCGCTTGCGTGTGGCGGCCTGTTCGGCCTCCTTGCGCTTCCGCTCTTCGCGGGCCAGGGCCCGACGTTCCTTGTTCGTGAGGCGCTCGCGCTCAGCCACAGGTGGATCCTCATGGTTCGGGGGTGATAGCGGGTGGGGCAGAAACAACCCCTGAGGGGCAGGAGATCATCCCGGGTGTGCCGCGGTGGTGATGGCTGCTCTGGTCGTCTGACCCGGGCCGCGCGGCAAGCGTCGAGGGTACCGGGGTGGCGCGCCGGCTCAGCCCGTTTGCGGCGATGGCGCGGTGCCTCGGTCACCGGTCCAGGAGGAGCCCGTCGATCTCTATCGGCGGCCGCGGCGGAGGGGGCGCGGCTGGCCAGCCGATCGCGACCGTGCCGAGCGGTTGGTGCCGGGCATCGAGGTCGAGCGCCTGCCGCACCGT
>SLHP01000221.1 GCA_007136095.1 Nitriliruptoraceae bacterium | reverse complement strand
GTGAACGGATCGGCGGTGGCCAGGATGGTCAGTCGGCCGGCGCCGAGGTCCGAGAGCAACAGCCACCCGCCGCCGTCCGCCGACGGGAAGCACCGCACGTCACCCTCGTCGTCGCCGAGGTCGCGCCAGCCGTCGTGGCGGATCTCATCCACGACCTCCAACGCCGCAACATCACAGCCGACGGGACGGGCGGCGGGTGCGAACGACTCCTCGAGCGGCGTGCCCAGATCCTCGCGATCGTGGAACCGGGTCTGCCCGGCGACGACCAGGGTGCCCCCGGAGCGCGCCCACTCCAGGAAGCGCTCGCGCCGCTGTTCCCCCAACAGGTCCAGAGGCACGAAGACGGTGGTGTCGGTGTCGCCCGGCGGCTCGAGGGACACCTCGACCTCGACGTCCAACGCTTCGAGGAGCAGGACCAGGCCGAGCAGCCCGTCACCTCCCGGCGAGTCCGGATCCAGGGCGGGGCCGGCACCCGAGGGTCCGAGCATCACCACGAGGGCACCGATGACGACGATCCCGGTCAGGATCGGCCAGGCGCGCCTGAGCCGACCGCCGGAGCCGGCCGGCGTCGGGTCACCCTCCCGGGCGGCCGTCGGGCGGCTCACGAGCGGGCCGTTCGGGCCGGGAGTACGGCCCGAAGGGCCTCATCGACGACCTCGAGGTCATCCGCGGTCGCCGGGGCGCCGCCGTAGGTGACCCGCTCGAGCCGTGCGCCGGCGCGCTCGACCGGTCCGGACAGGTCCGGTCGCATGGCGGCCAGGTCGGCGTCGAGCTCCCGGATCGTGCGTCCCGGGACGTCCTGGAGCACGCCACGCTCGACCAATCCGGCAACGATCGCCAGGTACCGCAACCGCAGGGCACGATCGAGCTCGTCGCGGTCGGCCGCCTCCTCGGAGAGCTGCCGCCAGTCGTCAGCGGTGAGCCCCCGCACGTCGGGGACCTCCACGTCCACACCACCCGCAACCCGCAGACCCCGTGTCCAACGCCAGACGGCGGCCACCAGCAGGATGCTGCCGAGCGTCACGATCACCCAGGCCACGGCCGTGTCGCCGCCGACCAGGGCGAGCAGGCGCCCGAGGAGCTCACCGAGCACGATCCCGGCCCGCTCCAACAACTGCTCGACCGCGGACGGCTGCTGCTCACGGAAGGGAGACTCGGACAGCAGGTCACGGGCGAGGTCCCTGACGCGGTCCGGATCGTGGGCGAACGCAGCGGCCAACCGGGGTGTCACGTTCCACGTCACGTGGTGGGCCCGCCTCCCAGTGCCTGGTTGCGGACGACCACGTCGTAGGCCTCGAGTCGCACCCGGGCATCCCGGTGGATCACCCAGGCGGCCAGAGCCGTCACGGGTGCGGACACCAAGGTCGACAGCATCGCCTGGATGGACTCACCGATCCACCCGATGCCGCCCAGCACGAACGTCAGGATGAGGGTGACGACCCCGAGTCCGAGGGTGACCGCGATCAGCAACAGCACGACCAGCATCGTGATGCCCGTGATGTAGCCGAAACGACGGCGGAGGAGGCTCACCGCACGGACGAAGGTCGTCCATGCACCACGCTCCTCCTCGATCGCGATCGGGATGACGAGCGAGCTCAACACCATGCCGCACAGCCCGACCACCAGCACGATCGGCACGAACAGCACGATCGCCACGGCAGGACTCGCCAGCCCCAGCAGGGCCAGCGGGATCGCCAGGACGAGCGTGGTCAGCACCGCGGCCAGCAGGACCAGCACCGAGGCTCCCACGGTCGCCCCGGACCGCTCGAGGCTGATCCGCAGCGCCTGGCCGATCGAGATCGGCTGGGCACGATCGGCGGCTCCCGCGACCGCCGTCAACGCACCGGCGACGATGACGCTGACCAACAGCCCCACCACGAACAGGACGGCCAGCCACCCGAGGGCCGGGATGAGGTCCTCGAACATCGTGTCGAAGGCCTCGAAGGATTGGGGATCGTCGAAGGCCCCGAAGCCGGGAAGCAACCGGTCGAAGGCGGCGCCGCTCAGCAACTGATAGGGCCCGACGACCAGCAGCACGAGGCCGAGCAGGGTGCCGAAGCTGGCGCGCAGGGACTGGAAGATGCCGTCGAGGGTGTCGCCGACGGTCAAGGGCCGCAACGCCACGATGTGACCCGGCAGGCCTGCCCCGGGCGGGGCACCGGCGGATGGCAGCGGGGTTCCCTGCGACGGCGAGGAGCCGGACGGCTGCGAGTGCCCGGGTGGTGGCGGGGAGGACCCGGGTGGTGGCGGGGAGGACCCGGGTGGTGGCGGGGAGGAACCGGGTGGTGGCGGGGAGTACCCGGGCCGCGGGAGCGACGATCGCAGCGGCGGGCGGTCGTCACCGGCGTTGCCGGATCCTTCTTCCCCACCGGCACCCGGTCCCCCCGGTGGCGGGTGCTCAGCCGTCACGATGCCTCCTCGCGTCTGGTCCGCAGGCACGAGTAGCATACGGGTGCGCGTCCCGAGGTTGGTCGCGCTCACGGTCCTCCAAGGAGCGAACCACGGGAGCGCAGGACATGACGGTTCAAGCAGTGTCCGAGCGGTCGATGCGGACACGGCCTGATCCCGCAGGAACAACGGCGATCGACGCGCGGCGCGGCCGGACGTTGGTCCACCGTGACTGACCAGGGTGGACCGGTTCGGCCCCTGTCAGGGTCGCAGACACGTCCCCGTCGGTCGGGGTTGATCCGGGCGGTCGCGGCGTTCGGACTCGGGCGGGGAGCCCGCATCGGCGCGGTGGCGGTCGTGCCCGTCCTGCTGGCCGATCCGAACCTGCTCGCTGCCGGTCCGCTGTTCACCGCGCTCGCTGCCTACGTGCTCGTCACGGCGCTGCTGCCGCGCCTCCGTGCCGTGCAGGTGGCCGACCTGCTGGTCGCCGCTGCCTTGATCCTGTTCACCGGCACCGACGTGGCGCCCTACCTGCCGTTCGTGATGGTCGCGGTGGCGGGTCCCGCCGCGCAGGAGGGTTTGTGGGCAGGGATCGCCGCTGGCGGCGTGCTGGGTTCGATGCTGCTGGTCACCGTCGCCTTCCGTGGTGATCCGGCGGCTCTCGGGCTCGCCGCCGGGATCGCCACCATCCTGTTGCCGCCACTCGCCGGCGTCACCGCGGCCGCGGCGGCGGAGGTCATCGAGGACCGTTCGATGCGTGACCGGCGCATCCTGCAGGAGGCGAACCGCCTGCTCTCCTCCCTCCAGGCGATCGCTGACGAGGTGCCCGGTGGGTTGGACGTCTCGACGGTGGCCGCGAGTCTGGTCGCCGACATCCGGGCGATCGCGGATGTCCGGGCTGCGCTCGTCCTGTTCGCCGACGGTGACGGGTACCGCCAGGCCGGGCGCACCGGACGGGTGCTCGATCTCACGACGGAACTGCCGGGCAGCGATGTCACCGAGACGTTGCTCAGCAACCGAGCCGTCCACCGCCCCGGAGAACTCCCCGATGTCCTCGCGCCGGCCTGCCGTGATGTCCCGTGGTGGATCTCGCTGCCGATCGGCCCGCCGGATCGACCGTCGGCGGTGCTCATGGTCGGTTTCGATGATGCCGCCGTGGCACGTGCCACCCGCCCGGCGATGGAACCGATCGCTGAAGATGCAGCATTGGCCCTCGACAACGCCCGGTTGTTCGAGGGAACACGCTCGCGGGCGGTCGATACCGCCCGGCGGCAACTCGCCTCCGATCTGCACGACGGGGTCGCCCAGTCCCTCGCCCACCTGCGGATGGAACTCGAACTCCTGGCTCTTCGCGACGAGGACAACCGGGCCGAGGGTGAGCGACTGGCGCAGGTGGCCGAGTCGGCGTTGCTCGACCTGCGACGCATCATCACAGGGCTGCGCCTCAGCGAACAGGACGGCCTGCCCATCCGGCTGGAACGTCACCTCCGCGAGGTCCGTACCCCCCACGGTCCCCGCATCGATCTGACCGTGCTGGACACCGTCCCGCTGAACGGGTCCGCGATCGAGAACGTCTTCCGTGTCGCCCAGGAGGCCGTCAGTAACGCGCTCCGTCACGCGGGCGCCTCCCGGATCGAGGTGTCACTGGATCGCCAGGGGGGCGAGCTCATCCTCCGGGTCACGGACGATGGCCTGGGAGTGGCCCCGGACCAGGTGGGTTCGGCCTCCGGTGTCGGCTTCGCATCGATGCACGACCGGGCCCGCCGGCTCCAGGGTCGCCTGGACATCTCCCCGGCGGATGACGGTGGGACCGTCGTCACGCTTCGATTACCCGTGACGTCCCCGTCCCCATCCTTGAGGAGCTGATCATGATGCGCGTGCTGGTTGCCGACGACCACAATCTCGTGCGCGAGAGCATCGTCAAGGCGGTCTCGGTCGGGGCCGATGTCGAGGTCATCGCCCAGGCGGAGGACGGACCGACCGCACTCGCACGGTGCCGGGAACTGCAACCCGACCTCGTGCTGTTGGACGTCGCGATGCCGGGTCTTGACGGTCTGTCGGTAGCGACGGAACTGCGCAGGGATCTGCCCTCGATGCGCATCATCATGCTGACGATGCACGATGACCTGACCTCGGTGGAGCGGGCGCTGAGCATCCCGGTCGACGGTTTCGTCTCGAAGTCGGCTGCCATCACCGAACTCGTGACCGCGATCCAGACCGTCCGGGACGGTGGGCGCTACCTGAGCCACGACCTCATCGACCGGGGCGCACCCGAAGGTCAGACCGCTCCCGCCGCCCTGACCACCCGCGAGCGGCAGATCCTGCAGTTGCTGAGCGAGGGCCAACGACCCGGCGAGATCGCCGCAACCCTGTTCGTCTCCATCAAGACCGTGAAGAACCACCTCACCAGCGTCTACTTCAAACTGGGTGTCGAGACGGGGGCACAGGCGGTCGCCGAGGCCTTCCAGCGCGGCCTGGTCAGTCGTTCCTGAGCGCTTCAGCCGACCCCGACCCTGGCGTGGACGAGCTCGACCGGATCGGTGGGCTCGTCCTGGACGGCGACGACCTGCGCCAACTCCGACACGATGGCGTCCGCGTCCGCGTCCGAGCGGGCGTGGATCCGCACGACCGGCTCCTCGGCGGACACGGCGTCCCCGACGCGGGCGGTCAGCTCCAGGCCGACCGCAGGATCGACGCGATCGCCCTGCCGACGCCGACCGGCACCCAGCTGACCCGCCAGCTCGCCCAGGCGTCGGCACCCGATCCGCGCGATCACCCCGTCGCCGGGGCTCCAGGTGCGCACCACCGGGGCCCGGGGCAGGACCGACCAGGGGTCGTCAACGACCCTGGGGTCACCCCCCTGTGCCTCCACGAGACGCCGGAACCGCTCCAGCGCGCGACCGTCCTCGAGCGCCTCACGCGCCCGCTGCGTCGCCGCATCGGCCGGGACGCCGGTCAGTTCCAGGGCCGAGGCGGCCAGATCCAGACACAGGCGACGGAACCGGCCCTCGCGTTCGCCCCGGAGCGTCTCGACGGCCAGCGCGACCTCCAGGGCGTTGCCGATGGCGTCCCCCAACGGCTGGGACATGTCGCTGACCACCGCACCGGTGCGACGCCCGGCCGCGTTGCCGATGGACACGCACAGCTTGGCCAGTGCGATGCCCTGTGCATCGTCAGGCATGAAGGCGCCGTCCCCGACCTTGACGTCCAGCAGCACGTGCTGCGCACCGCCGGCGAGCTTCTTGCCCATCACGCTGGATGCGATCAGCGCCGGGCTCGCGACCGTGCCGGTGACGTCCCGCAACGCGTACAACCGCTTGTCCGCGGGGACGATGTCACCCGTCGCCGCGGCGACGGCCAGCCCGATGTCGTTCACCTGGTCGCGGAACCGGTCCGCCGCCAGATCGACGGTGAACCCGGGGATGCTCTCGAGCTTGTCCAGGGTCCCGCCCGTGTGGCCGAGGCCGCGGCCCGACAACTTGGCGACCTGGCAGCCGAGCGCGGCCAACAACGGTGCGACGACGAACGTCGTGCCGTCCCCCACGCCGCCGGTCGAGTGCTTGTCGACGGTCGGTCCGTGCAGGCCCCCGAGGTCCACACGGTCCCCGGATGCGACGAACGCCTCGGTCAACGCGACGGCTTCCTGGACCGAGAACCCCTGGATGACACCGGCCATCAACAGCGCGGCCATCTGGGCGTCATCCACCTCGCCAGCGAGGTAGGCGGCGATCAGCCAGGCGATCTCATCCTGACGCAGCTCACCGCCATCACGCTTGCGGCCGATGAGGCCCGTGACCACGAAGGGTCCCGGCACGTTCGACCTCCTCGACATCGGTGCGGCCTGCCAGGACAGGACAGACCGGCCCCCACCGTAGCTGCCGGATGGTCGCCGACGATGTGGCGACGGTCAGCGGCGTTGGGCCCGGGGATGCGCCCGCTGGTAGACCTCCTGGAGGGCCTGGCGGCTCACGAGCGTGTAGATCTGGGTCGTCGTGACACTGGCGTGGCCGAGCAGTTCCTGGACCGCCCGCACGTCGGCACCGCCGTCGAGCAGGTGGGTGGCGAAGGAATGCCGCAGCGTGTGCGGCGAGACATCGTCACGCAACTCGACCCGTTCCGCATGCGACCGCAGCAGCTTCCACACACCCTGCCGGCTCAGGCGTCCCCCCCGTGCGTTCAGGAACAGCGCCGGCGACCCACCGGCCAGCTGTGGGCGACCGGACACCAGCCAACGGTCCAGGGCGACGTCGGCGAGTTCGCCGTAGGGCACGACCCGCTCCTTGTCCCCCTTGCCCCGGACCCGGATGAGCCGGTCGACCCGATCCAGGTCGTCGACATCCGCGCTGGTCAGCTCACTGATGCGCAACCCGGCCCCGTACAACAGCTCCAGCATCGCCCGGTCGCGCAGCGGCAGCGGCCCGTCGCCGACCGGTGCCTGCAGCAGACGCCCCACCTCCTCGATGGACAGGGCCTTGGGAAGTGGGCGGGCGTTGCTCGGGGCACCGAGCTGCGTCCCGACGTCCTCGTCGGCCAGGCCCTCGCGCGCCAGGAACCGATGGAACCCACGGACCGCAACGACGATCCGCGACACCGACGACGGGGCGTAGGCACCACCGGTCGCGGACGAGCGCTGTCGCAGCCAGCCGACGAAGGCCTCAAGGTCCTCGCCGGAGACCTCCAGCGGATCGTCGATCGCCACATCCTCGAGGTAGCTGCGGTACAGCGACAGGTCGCGGCGGTACGCCTCGATCGTGTTCACGGCGAGCCCACGTTCAGCTCGGAGGTGATCGATGTACCGATGCACGAACCGCTCGGCAAGGCTCGTCATATGACGTGGGGTTCCGCCAACAGGATGCCGATCACGCTCTTGGCATCGGTCAGGGTGCCGTCCCCCACCATCTCGCGGGCCGCGGCGAACGGCAGTGCCACGACCTCCATGTCCGCCTCCTCGGCCTCGGGCTCGAACCCATCCGGCATCTGGCTGACCCGAAGGCCCGTCGCCAGGTAGACGTGGGTCCGCTCGGTGCTCCACCCCGCGGAGTTGTGGAAGGTGGTCAGCCACGTCCACGAGCTCGCCTCGTGCTGGATCTCCTCGCGCAGCTCCCGGCGGCCGCACGCTTCGGGTTCCTCACCGTCGACGTCCAGCGTGCCGGCAGGAACCTCGAGGATGTAGCCCCCCAACGGTTGGCGGTACTGACGCAGCAGCAGCACGTCGCCGTTGTCGGTCACCGGGACGATGGCGACCGCGTCGTCGTGCTCGACGACCTCCCGCTCCATCCGACCTCCGCCGGGCAGCCCCACGGTGTCGATGCGGACCGTGGAGTAGCCGGCATGCACGACGCGGCTGGCGTGCGTCTCGAACCAGGATGGGTCACCGATGGTCACGGTCGGCGCTCGTCAGCCCGTGGATCACCGACGACCCCGGCGATCGCGGACATGGATGGCTCGGGCACGGTCACGTGCGTCGCGGCGGCGACCTCGCCGGCGGTGGGTTCGTCCAGTTCGACCGGCAGCCGGCCGAGCGCCTCACGGTGGTGCTGCCGTGCGGCGGCCACGAACCCCGCGAACAGCGGGTGGGGTCGGGTCGGTCGGGACATGAACTCCGGGTGTGCCTGGGTCGCGACGAAGAAGGGGTGATCACGCAGTTCGATGAACTCGACGAGGCGGTCGTTCGGCGACAACCCGCTGAACACCAGCCCGGCGTCGGACAACCGCTCGCGGTACCGGTTGTTGACCTCGTAGCGGTGCCGGTGGCGTTCGTAGACCACCGGCTCGTCGCCGTAGAGACGGCGGGTCAGGCTGGACTCGAGCAGCTTCGCGGGGTAGCTGCCGAGCCGCATGGTCCCACCCTTGTCGGTCACGTCGCGTTGGTCCGGCATCAGGTCGATGACCGGATCCGGCGTGGTCGGCTCGAACTCCGAGGAGTGCGCTTCGGGGAGCCCTGCGACGTTGCGCGCGAACTCGATGACGGCTGACTGCAGCCCGAGGCACAGCCCGAGGAAGGGGACCTGATGGCGACGTGCCCAACCGATCGCCGCGATCTTGCCATCGACGCCACGGAAGCCGAACCCGCCCGGTACCAGGACCCCGTCAACACCGGCCAGCAGTCGTTCCACCCGTTCATCGGACCCGTCAGAGCCGACAGCATGGTCGGATGGTCCGGAGGCGGGCACGTCGAGGTGGAGGTCATCGGAGGCGATCCACCGGATCTCGACGTCCACGCCGACCGCGATGCCGCCGTGGCGGAGAGCTTCGACGACCGACAGGTAGGCATCCGGGAGTTCGACGTACTTGCCCACCAGCCCGATCGTCACAGGTTCCCGCGCGGCCTGCACCCGCTCAACGAGCCGGGTCCAGACGGTGAGATCCGGTTCGACCTCCGGCAGGTCGAGCCGGTCGACCACCACGCGGTCCAGACCCTCTTCGCGCATGGCCAACGGCACCTGGTAGAGCGAAGCCGCATCCACCGCGGCGATGACCGCGTCGACATCGACGTCGCACTGCATCGCGACCTTCCGACGGAGGTCACCCTCCAGGTCGCGGTCACTGCGCAGCACGAGCACATCCGGCTGGATCCCGATCGACCGGAGTTCACGTACGGAGTGCTGGGCCGGCTTGGTCTTGAGCTCTCCGGCCGCGGCGATGTAGGGCACGAGAGCGCAGTGCACGTACAGGATGTTGTCCCGGCCCACATCGTGGCGCAGCTGTCGGATCGCCTCGAGGAACGGCAGCCCTTCGATGTCGCCGACGGTGCCGCCGACCTCGGTGATGACGACATCCATCCCCTCGGACACCCCGAGGATGCGGCTCTTGATCTCGTCGGTGATGTGCGGGATCACCTGCACGGTCTTGCCGAGGTAATCACCCCGACGCTCCTTGGTGATGACCGACTGCCAGATCTGGCCCGAGGAGACGCTGGAGCCCCGGTGGAGGTTCTCGTCGATGAACCGCTCGTAGTGGCCGAGATCGAGGTCGGTCTCTCCACCGTCGTCGGTGACGAAGACCTCCCCGTGCTCGAACGGGTTCATCGTGCCAGGGTCGACGTTGATGTACGGGTCGAGCTTCTGCAGGGTGACCCGCAGCCCACGGGCCTTGAGCAACCGCCCGAGCGACGCTGCGGTGATGCCCTTGCCGAGCGCCGAGGCGACCCCTCCGGTGACGAAGATGTGCTTGACGTCACGACCTCCCCGGTCGGACATCGATGACGGACCGGACGCATCCACCGACGCCGCAGTATCCGCCGATCCGAGCGTTGACCGGGACATCACGCACCTCCTCGAAGGCCCTCACGGACCGCAGGCGCGGTCCGTCCGACCCTAGCGTCACGGACCGACACGGGCCAACGACCTCACGCCGCCACCCGACGGAGCGCGTCGATCAGCCGGCCCGCCGATCCTGCGCCCGTGTCAACAGCTCCCGTGCGTGCTCCTGGCCCGCGTCCGCGGTCGCATCGCCACCCAGCATCCGGGACAGCTCCGCGACACGGTCGTCATCCGCGACCTGCCGGGTGGTCGTGACCGTCCGGCCGGCGGCGACCCCCTTCTCGATGACGTGGTGGACATCCGCGAACGCCGCCAGTTGCGCGAGGTGCGTCACACACAGCACCTGCCGTCGGTTCGTGCCGTCGCCGGCCGCCAAGCGGGCGAGCTTCTCACCGACGGCCATGGCCGTCGCGCCCCCGATGCCGGCATCGACCTCGTCGAACACGAGCACCCCGACCGCATCGACGTCCGCGAGCGCGACCTCGATCGCCAGCGACACCCGTGACCGCTCCCCACCGGACGCCGCCGTCGCGAGCGGGCGGGCCCCCTCGCCGGGGTTCGGCGCCAGCAGGAAGGTCACCACATCGGCGCCGTGTGCCGCCAGCTCATCCTCCGGCAGCGGCTCGACCGCGACGGAGAAGGCGGCATGTGGCATCCCCAGGTCCGTGAGGTGCCCGGCGACATCCTTCGCGAGCCGCTCCGCCGCGGTCGCACGACCCCGACGGACGTCCTGCGCGAGCGAGAGCACCTCGTCCCTGGCGGCGGCGCACCGCTCCTCGAGGTCCTGGGCCTGCTGATCCGCCGCATCGAGGTGATCGATCTGTTCCCGGGCATCGTCCGCGTAACGCAGGACCTCCTGGATGCTGGCGCCGTACTTGCGCCCGAGTTGGGCGATCAGGTGCCGGCGCTCCTGCAACACGGCGAGGCGTTCGGGGTCGGCCTCTGCGGACTCGGCGTAGCGGTGGACGTCGACGGCCAACTCGGTGAGCTCGGCGGCCACGCCGGACAGTCGGCCACGGAGTTCCTCGAGGTCGGGATCCTCGACCTCGAGGCGGCGCAGTGCCTCGATGGCGACTCCCACGGGGTCACCCGCTCCCTCGCTGCCGAGCGCCTGATGGGCCGTGGCCGCGGCCGCCTGGATCTGATCCGCCTGCTCCAACACCGACAGATCACGCTCGAGGTGGCCGTCGACCTCGACGTCCAACGCCGCGGCGTCGATCTCGGCCACTTCGGCGTGGAGGCGGTCGAGCTGCCGGGCACGCTCCCTCGCATCCTGCTCCAGGCGATCATGTGCGGCGGCGAGGTCACGCCAGGCCCGGAAGGCCTCGCCGTACCGTGCGAGCGAACGGGCGTGCGGCGCACCCGCGAACCGGTCCAACAGCTCACGCTGGACGTCGGACCGGGCGAGGCGCACGTGCTCGTGTTGGGCGTGGACCTCCACATGGCGTCCCACCACGTCCACCAACGCCGAGATCGGCGCGAGACGTCCGTTCAACCGTGCCCGCGACCGACCATCCGCCGGGATCTCGCGGGAGACGACCAACACGTCGTCGTCGTCACCCAACCAGTCCTGCGCCTCGGGGGGCGGTGGTGACAGCGCCACCTCGGCGAACGCCGCTGCCGCTCCCTGCCGCACGAGTCCCTGATCGGCACGCGCGCCGAGCAGCAACTGCAACGCGGTCACCAGCATCGTCTTGCCGGCACCCGTCTCGCCCGTGACGACCGTCAACCCCGGGGCGAGGCGCAGCGATGCGTCCTCGATCACACCGAGCCCGCGGATGTGCAGTTCCTCGATCACGCTTCGCTCACCGATCGTCACGGTCGCCAGGTGGCGCTGCTGAGGTCGATGCGCCGCAGGCTAGCCGGGCTCGGGTGCCTCGGACCCCCAGGTCCGACCGCTGTGGACAGCACCGTCCGGACACGCTTACCGTAGGCCGAACTTGTCCCGGACCAACCGGTAGAAGTCGGGCGTCCCCGCTCGCGCGATCCGCACGGGTCGCCCACCACCGGACGCACGGATCCTGCCGCCGGGCTGGAGTTCGACGGGTTCGCGACCATCGCAGGACACCAGCCCGGACGGTTGCCCGCCGGACAACTCCACGCGCACGACCTCGTCCGGTGCCGCGACGACCGTTCGGTCGAACAACGAGTGGGGTGCCACCGGGACCACGAGCGTCGCCGACAGGCGCGGCGAGACGATGGGTCCCCCGGCCGACAGCGCGTACGCGGTGGATCCCGTCGGCGTCGCGACGACCAGGGCGTCAGCGGCCACGCGCTGCATCATCGTGTCATCCACGAACACCTCGATGGAGAGCAGGCGCTGGCGGACCGTCTTCTCGATGGACACCTCGTTGAGTGCCCAGGCCCGCTGGAGCACACGACCCTCGTCGTCCTCGACGGAAACCTCGAGGGTCGCCCGCTCCTCGACGGTGAAGGTCCCCGCACGGATCACGTCCAGGGCCGCATCGAGGTCCTCGACCTCGATCTCGGCCAGGAAGCCCAGACGCCCGAGGTTCACACCCAGGATGGGCACACCCGCGTCCCGGCACAGGTGCGCGGCGCGCAGGAAGGTCCCGTCGCCCCCGAAGGACAGGACCAGGTCCAGGTCCGTGGCGAACGTTGTCGCGTCGCGGGGGGTTCCGATGCCGCGCAGCGTCGCCACGTCGAAGTCGTCCGACTCCTGCGCGACGATCACCTCGATGCCGTCACCACCCAGGCGTTCGGCCGCGTGCGCGGCCACGGCAACCGACCGGTCCCGCCCGGCATGTACCACGACACCGATCTTCACCAGAGGCTCCTTCGCCGTCGTCGCGGCGCATCGTCGTGGTCGGTCATCGTGATGTCTCAGCTGTCCCGGACCTGGTCCCGAGCTCGTGTCACCGCGTCCCCGATCCGGTCGGTGACAGCATCGGGGTCGGCGACGCCCGGTTCAAGGTGCACCAGGAACTCGACGTTCCCGGCCGGACCCAGCAGTGGAGATGGTGTCACACCGGTAACGGTCCAGCCGCATGCCGACGCCGCCGTGGCGACCCGGTGCAGGCAACGGGCCCACACCTCCGGATCCCGCACGACCCCGCCCTTGCCCACCTCGTGACGTTCGGCCTCGAACTGGGGTTTGACCAGCACGACGGCGGCCACCCGATCGGTCGGATCGACGAGTGCCAGCAGCGTCGGGAGCACCAGCGCAAGCGAGATGAACGACAGGTCAGCGACCAGCAGATCGGGCCGCGGCGACGGGATGTCCGCAGGCGTCAGCGTCCGGACGTTGGTCCGCTCGTTGACCTGCACACGCGGATCCGCCCGCAGTCGTTCGTGGACCTGCCCGTAACCGACGTCGTAGGCCGCCACCGACGCGGCACCGGCCTGCAGCAGGCAATCGGTGAAGCCTCCCGTCGACACCCCTGCGTCGAGGCATCGACGATCCGTCACCTCGACCGGGAAGACCTGCAGCGCATGGGCCAGCTTCTCGCCGCCCCGGCTGACGAAGCGCCGAGGGGGCGCGAGCACGACCAACGCCTGGCCGGCATGCACCTGGGTCGCCGGCTTGAGTGCCGGGGCGCCGTCGACGGTGACGAGCCCCGCCGCGATCGCCTGGTGTGCCTCTGCACGGCTGGAGGTGAGCCCCCGTCGCGCGAGCTCCGCGTCCAACCGGCGCCGTGGCGGGGACAGCGCTACAGCTCGTCGAGCTGCGCCAGCTCGTCCACGAGCACGGCGTTGATGGTGCCGAAGGCCGCCAGACGTTCCGCGACGGGGCGCTGCCCCGCCGCCTCCACCTCCCGGCGGAGTTCGTCGAGGCTGCGCTCGCGCGTCGGGGTGTCGCTCACGAGTCGGAGGAGGTGGACTTCTTGGCGGCCTTCTTCGCGGTCTTCTTGCCCGCGGACTTCTTGGCCGTCTTCTTCGCGGTCTTCTTGGCGGCCTTCTTCGCGGTCTTCTTGCCCGCGGACTTCTTGGCCGTCTTCTTCGCGGTCTTCTTGGCGGCCTTCGGAGACCCGGATCCGCCGTCCTGCAGCCTGGCGACCTCGCGCTTGAGGTCGGCGACCTGCTTCTGCAGACGCTCGACCTCGTCACTCGATGCCACGCCCATCGCCTTCACGGCCCGTGTCGTCTCGCTCTTGACCAGGGAGGTGACCGCCTCCTGGTTCTTCTTCTGCCGCTCGAGCAGGTCATCGACCAACTCACCGACCTGATCGCCCGCGGCTTCGCCGGACTTCACCATCTGCTTGGCGATCTTCTCCGCCTTGGCGGTTGTCATCGTGGTGAAGCTCGACGCTGCTTCGAGGTACTTCTGGATGGCCGGATTCATGGTCACTCTCCTGAACGATGCGGACCTGTACGTGTGAACCGACACTACCTCGCGATCAGCGTTCGCGGCAGTAGCGAACGACCAGTTCACCGTCATGCTCGTAGAGGCTCGCCACCGCGAACCGGTGTGCGACCTCGGGCACCTCGGAGCGGATGATGCGTGACGTCCCGCCTCCGGCCGCGACCGGGCTGATCGTCAGGAAGACCTCATCGACGAGGTCCGCGGCCAGCAGAGCACCGTTCAGGCTCGGGCCTCCCTCACACAGGATGCGTCGCAGCCCCCGTGTCCCGAGCTCGATCAGGGCGGCCTCCAGGTCGATCGTGCCCTCGCCGACCCGAAGGACGTCCGCCACCTCCTCCAGGCGCCCGACGGCGTCCGGCGACGCCTGACCGTGCGTGACGATCAGGGGCCGCTGGTCCGGATCGGAGAAGACGCGATGGTCCGTCGGGAGGTTCAACGAACCGGTGACGATGACCAGCCGGGGACGCTCGGCCAGTCCACGTGTCTGCCGGTCGGAGCGACGCTCGGCCGTGCCCGACGGTGGACCGTAGTTCTCATCGCGAACCGTGCCAGCTCCGACGAGGATGGCATCGGCGGCACCGCGGAGTCGTCGGAACGCGATGCCGTCCGCCTCTCCGCCAAGGTCGGCCGTCGCACCGTCGACGGCCGCGGCACCGTCGAGCGTCGCAACCATCCCGAGCGCTACCCACGGCCGGGCGTCGCCCGCAGGCAGGGTCAACCCCTCGTACAAGTCGTCGAGGCTCAGCTCGTGCTGATCCGGCAGTAACCGACGCATGGCAACCTCCATCGAAGAGGGAACACGCTACCGTCCGCGGAGATCCATCCTGGGAGTGGCGACGTGGCGGAGGTCGAGGAGGTCGAGGCGATCCTCGACCAGTTGCTCACGCAACTCGGCGAGGTCGATGACCAGGCCCGCTCGATCATGCCGACCAGGCGGTTGATCCGCGCGAGCTGCCCGGATCTCGACCTCGTGCGCTATGCCCAGTGGCAGGCCGGCGAACTCACGCTGCTCGAGGACCCGCCGGGGGGTCGTGCCGACATCCGCATCTCGGTGCGCTCCGATGACCTGGTCAAGCTCACCAGTGGGTCGCTGACGTTCAGCCAGGCGTACCTCAGTGGACGGATCCGGATCGACGCGTCCATGTCGGATCTCCTGCGCCTCCGCGCGGCCCTGTGACCGACGATGGTCCTGCCGATACGGGACCTGAACCCGACCCGACGCGTCCCGATCGTCAACTGGCTGTTCATCGTCATCAACATCGTGGTCTTCGCCTGGCAGGCGTTCGGGCTGACCGAGTGCGAGCAGGTCCGGTTCGTCTACCGGTTCGCCGTGATCCCCCAGGAACTGCTCAGCATGTCCCAACTGCCGCGCGGAACCGCTGAAGAGGTCCTCGGGTCCTGTGCGACGTCATCGATGCCGAAGATCGTCGCGCTGTCGGTCGTGACCTCCATGTTCCTGCACGGCAGTCTGCTGCACCTGGCCGGCAACATGCTGTTCCTGTTCATCTTCGGCGACAACGTCGAGGATCGCCTCGGCCGGGTGCGCTACGTGCTGTTCTACGTCGCCGGTGGGGTCATCTCCGCGGTCGCCTACGCGGTCGCCCAACCCGGCTCGGCCGCCCCCCTGGTCGGCGCGTCGGGTGCGGTGGCGGCCATCCTCGGCGCGTACCTGATCCTGCATCCGTCTGCCCGGGTGCTGACCTACGTGCCGTTCCCGCTGTACCTCGTCGCTCTGCTGATCCCCGGGGTGCGGATCCGCCTCTGGCTGGTCATCGTCGCCATCGTCAAGATGCCGGCGTGGCTCCTGCTGCTCGGGTGGTTGGCCTTCCAGGTCGTCGCGGTCGGAGCGGAGGCACCCGGCATGGTCGCCTACGAGGCGCACATCGCCGGGTTCCTGGCTGGCATCGTGCTGCTGCTGTTGCTGGACCGTCGACGGCTGCGCCAGGGCAAGCAACCGCTGCACCCGGTCAGGCCGCGGCGGGGTCGGTGACGCCGCGGCGTCGTTCCGATGTCGTCGCTGCAGCGGTGTCGCAGGGCACCAAGGGAGGTCACCTAGGCTCGCGGGGAGGTCAAGGAGGATCCGGTGGCGCGAGCGGACCTACCCGTGCTCGGGTGGAAGGAGCACGTCTCCCTGCCCGAATGGGGCCTGAACCTACGCGGCAAGCTGGACACGGGCGCCCGCTCCAGCGCGCTGCACGTCTCGGATATGCAGGAGCTGGCGGCCGGGCAGGACCCGACCACCGGCGAACCGATCACCCACGTCCGGTTCGACGTCGTGCTCGGCACGCGCAGCCGCCCCCGGCACCATCCCGTCGAGGCGGCCGTGGTGCGCCACAAGATGGTGCGGGACACCGGCGCACGGGCGGAGAACCGACCGGTCGTCCGGACACGGATCGTGTGCGGGCCGCTCGACGTCGTGGCCGACATCACGCTCACCGACCGCAGCGGCATGAACTTCCGGATGCTGCTGGGACGCCTGACCCTGGAGCGTCACTGTCTGGTCGATCCGGCGCATGGCTACCTGGTCACGGGTCGATCCGCCCGACGACGGGGGATCGTGCATGAGTGAGGTCGTCACCGTTGCCGGGGTGAGTGTCGAACCCGGGACGCGACGGGACATCGCCCCGAGCGCTTCCGAGTCGTTCACGGGCGACCGCACCACGCTGCCACTGGCCGTGATCAACGGCATCGAGGACGGCCCACGGGTCTTCATCACGGGGGCGGTCCACGGTGATGAGCTCAACGGCATCCCGATCTGCCGACAGGTGCTGGATCGGCTCGATCCCTCGACCCTGCGCGGCAGCGTGATCGTGGTCCCCATCGTCAACGTGCTCGGGGTCCAGATCGGGTCGCGTTACCTGCCTGATCGTCGCGACCTGAACCGCTCGTTCCCAGGGTCCCATACCGGTTCCATGGCGGCGCGGATCGCCCGGCTGTTGCTCGAGGAGGTGATCATCGGTTCTGATGTCGGCATCGACCTGCACACGGCAGCCAACCACCGGACGAACGTGCCCCAGATCCGGATCGCGACCGATGACGATGTCTCGCTCGGTCTGGCGACCACCTTCGGTGCGCCCTTCGTGCTGGACGCGAAGTTGCGTCCGGGATCCCTGCGCGAGACCGCCGGCGCCCGGGGTGTTCCCGTCCTGACCTACGAGGCCGGCGGACCGCTGCGCTTCGACGACGACGCCATCGACACCGGCGTGCGTGGCGTGTTCCGGGTACTGCGCTCGTTGGACGCCATCGATGACGCGCCAGCGCCAGCACACGATCAACCGATGATCCTGCACGAGTCGAGGTGGCTCCGGGCGGAGAGGGGCGGCATCCTGGAACTTCATGTCGGTCCCGGCGATCACGTGCAACCCGGCCAGCCCCTGTGGACGACCAGCAGCGCCCTCGGCGCCGAACGTGCGAGCATCGAGGCCGAGGAAGAGGCCTACGTCATCGGGTCGACGACCCTTCCGCTGGTCCAGCCCGGCCAGGCGTTGCTCCACCTGGCGCTACCCGGTGATCGGCTTCCGTCGGAGGACGACCCGACGGAGGAAGAGGACGAGGACGATCCTGACGAGCCGCACGTACCGTGATGTCAGCTCTCAGGGACACGGTCGACGGACGTCGCGACGACCTCGATGCGACTCCGACGGCCGCCTGCGGTGTCCCACCAGCGTCGCTGCAGTCGACCGTGGACCTCGACCCGGTGCCCGACCTCCAGGCGCTCGGCCGTGGTCAGTACCCGGCGCCCGACCTGTCCCGACGTCGGCCGGCTGCCGGATGGCGGTGCTGGTCCGACCTGGACGGGCAGGGCATCGACGCCCTCGATCGGCCGGCGAACGCTGACGCCGAAACCAACGACCTCATCGCCCGACGGCAGCTCGCGCCGGGTCGGGGCCGTCGTGATCTTCGCGATCAGGATCACCTGGTTGACGTCATCCAGGTCGGCGGGGGCAATGGCCGGTGTAGGCGGCATGATCGTGAACTCCGATGGCAGGCGGTGCGGCAGGTCCCCCCGGCACGCTAGGCCGGCCATGTCCCGCAACGGCAGTAGGCTTCGAGCAGCCTGTGGATACCGGAGACTCATGGCGACCCCCGACGACGACCTCGCTGGCTCGGCTGTGGGATCCGACGGTGCGCACACCCACGAACCGGTCCCCTGTCCACCGATCGAGCGCTACGACGACGGCGTCATCGGGATCGACACGATGACCGGTGGGATGAGCAGCGTCACCGCTGGCTACCTGCTCGCGGCGCCGCGGCCGACCCTGATCGAGTGCGGCCCGGCGCGCACCAGCGAGCACGTCGTCGCGGGACTGCGGGCTCTCGGGATGGATCCAGACGATCTGGCCTACCTCGTGCTGACCCACATCCACCTCGACCATGCCGGCGGTGCCGGTGATCTCGCGGCCGCCTTCCCGAACGCCACGGTGGTGGTCAGCGACGTCGGCGCACGGCACCTGCACGAACCAGAGCGACTCAACCGGTCAGCGGCACGGGTGTACGGCAGCCTGTTCGACACGGTCTACGGGGCCTGCACGCCGATCGAGCAGGATCGGCTGCTCGGTGTCGGGGACGGAGATCGGATCGAGCTCGGCGGCGGGAGGTACCTCGATCTGCTCGACACGCCCGGCCACGCCAAGCACCACATCGGGATCCATGACTCAGAGTCGGGGGCCGTGTTCTCCGGAGATTCGGTCGGCGTGAAGTTGCCGGGCATGACCGCTTTGCGGCCCGCGACACCACCGGCGGACTTCCACCTCGAGGCAGCATTGACATCGATCCAGCGGTACCGCGACCGTGATCCCGCCCGGGTCTACCTCGCCCACTACGGGCCGGTCGATCCGCCGGACGAAACCCTGGCCGATGCCGATCACCGGCTGCGTCTGTGGGCGTCGGTCGCCGAGGCCGCGTGGCACGAAGCCCGGTTGCTCACCGGCCGGCAACCCGACGGGTCCGAGCTCGACCACGTGGCCGAGACCCTGCAGCGGCGCTTCCTCGACGAGATCGAACCGGAGGCCGTGGCCGACGATCCCGACGCCGAGCGCCGCCTGGCGTTGCTCAACGACGCACGTTCGAACGCGGCCGGCCTGCTGCGCTACTTCCAGCGTCGCGAGGACGGATCACTGACCCCTGTCGGCTGACGTGTGCGGTCCACCTTCGGCTCGACGGTCATCCGGAAGTACGTCTCCGCGTGTCCGTTGCCGTGCGGGTTTCAGTTGTCGAGCGCGCCCAACCGATGGGCGACGTCGAAGCGGTCGGGGTCGATCGCCGCGATCGACGCGAACCCCTGCCGGGCATCATCGGTGTCACCCACCCGTTCGGCAAGATCCGCCGCGAGGTAGCGCAGACGGAGCGCGTGCTCGCCCTCACCGATGTCGTTGCGATCGATGAACCGACGCAGGACCGCCCGGCCGCCCGCGGGATCACCCTGGTCAGCGACCGCGGCCGCCCACACGATCGCAGCCTCCGTTCGCCGGTCGATGGGTGCGGTGTCGTCACGGACGAGGGCCTCCGCAACCTCGGCCACCTGGTCCACGGCCCGACCCAGTCCCCGGAAGCAATCGGCGATGACATGGTTCTGGTCCGTGCGACCGGTCAGGCGGCGGTAGGCCTGCAGTTCCGTGAGCGCGGCGGCGTAGTCATCGAGGTGGTAGAGCGCCACGCCGTAGGCCTCTCGGATCGCCGAGATCCGTGGCGCCTCAGCCTTCGCCCAGGCCAGCACCTCGACCGCCACATCAGGGCGTTCCTCATCGATCGCCGCGGAGCCGATGCTGAGTGCGAGCGCGATGTCCCGGGATCGGCTGGGGTTGCCGATAGCGCGCTCGATCTCCTTGACGATCCCGCGCGGAAGCTGCGGCTCTTCGTCCGCCGGCAGGTCCGGCCGCGGCGGCCCGGTGACGTCCCGGGTGCGGCGCGGCGGGGTGCCCTTGCGTCGGCTGGCCTGCTCGCGTCCGATCGGCTCACGGGCCGCCCCAACCGACGGCTGCCAACCCGTCGGCTCGCGGTCGACGCCCCCGCGGCGGGGACGATCTGAGCGGCGGTCGTCGTTCGACATGATCGACCTTCCTGAGCCGGGAACGGACGGTGAAACAGGTCGAGGCCGTCCCGTGAAGGACGGCCTCGACCGTGAAAAGGTTCCCGCGGCGACCTACTCTCCCACCGGGTTGCCCCGGCAGTACCATCGGCGCTGGAGGGCTTAACTTCCGGGTTCGGAATGTGACCGGGTGTGTCCCCTCCGCTACGGCCACGGGAGATCTGTGACAGTTTTGGGGTCTGCAGGTCAACAGCCTCCGGTGTCTCGCAAGAGAAGTGCCGAAAAGGTGTGACCGTTTTCTGTGTGCTCCGGGGTCGCGGCCGTCGGACCGGTGAACCGGTCCGTGGCCGCGTGATCCGCGGAACTCCATAGCGAGCGCGAGCGAGTACGGCAAGTCCTCGGGCTATTAGTACCGGTCAGCTGCACGTGTTGCCACGCTTCCACTTCCGGCCTATCAACCCAGTCGTCTACTGGGGCCCTTACTCCCTTTCGGGATGGGTGATCTCATCTCTAGGTGGGCTTCGCGCTTAGATGCCTTCAGCGCTTATCCCGACCGTACGTAGCAAACCGGCCGTGCCCTTGGCAGGACAACCGGCACACTAGAGGTACGTCCACCCCGGTCCTCTCGTACTGGGGGCAGCTCCTATCAAATCACCAACGCGCGCAGCGGATAGGGACCGAACTGTCTCACGACGTTCTGAACCCAGCTCGCGTACCGCTTTAACGGGCGAACAGCCCGACCCTTGGGACCTGC
>SLHP01000073.1 GCA_007136095.1 Nitriliruptoraceae bacterium | reverse complement strand
CGACGAGCGGTTCGCGATGCTCGATACCGCCCTCAAGCGCTCACGGTTCGCCCAGGACCACCTCATCGAGGTCCTGCACGTCGCGCAGGAGGTCTTCGGCTACCTGTCGGAGGACGTGCTGTTGTACGTCGGTCGGGCGCTGCACCTGCCGGCGAGCCGGGTCTACGGTGTCGCGACCTTCTACCACCTGTTCACGTTCGACCCACCAGGCGATCACACCTGCACGATCTGCACGGGCACCGCGTGTTTCGTCAAGGGCGCCGACGACATCGTGGCGGCCATCCAGAGCGCCTACGACGTTGCGGCCGGGCAGACCACCGAGGACGGCCGCTTCACCCTGTCCACGGCCCGGTGCCTGGGGTCCTGCGGGATGGCGCCGGTCGTGGTGCTCGACGGTGAGGTGCGCGGCCACCTCGATGTGGACGCGACCCTGCAGGGGATCGCGGACCGCCTCGCCGAGGACGAGGGCGACGAACCGGGCGACGATGGCGACGAACCGGGCGACGCCCCCGATCAAGCGCTCGTCGCGGAGGTGGACTGATGGGTGCCCAGATCGACCTGGATGCGGTGCGGGACGGGGAACTGGGCGCCCGCAGTCGCCGGACCCACCGGGCGCTGGTCTGCAGTTCGACCGGCTGTCTGTCCGCCGGTGCCGCCGGGGTCCGGGCCGCGTTGAAGGCGGACGTCGAAGCCGCTGAGCAGAGCGAGACGATCCAGATCGTGCCCACCGGGTGCCGGGGGATCTGTAGCCGTGGGCCGCTCGTCCAGGTCGAGCCGCGCGGAGAGGACCCGACGCTCTACCAACACGTCGACACCGACGGCGCGCACGCGATCGCCCGCGACCACCTCCTCGGCGAGGGGGTGACGGCCGACGTGGAGGTGGTCGCGCCGAACCTGCCGTTCCTGGAAGGGCAGGTCAAGGTCGTACTCGCCAACGCCGGCCGGATCGACCCCGAGCGGCTGGAAGACTCCGTTGCCGCCGGAGGCTACCGAGCGCTGCACACCGCGATCACGAGCATGACCCCGGAGCAGGTACTCGACCAGATCGACCGCAGCGGGCTCCGGGGACGGGGAGGCGCCGGCTACCCGACCGGTAGGAAGTGGAAGCTCCTGGCCGAGGCACCCGGCACCGACAAGGTGGTTGTCGCCAACGGTGACGAGGGTGACCCGGGCGCCTTCATGGACCGAACCATCATGGAGTCCGACCCGCACCGGGTCCTGGAGGGTCTGGCGATCGCGGGGTACGCCACCGGGGCGGAGCGCGGGTTTTTGTTCCTGCGTGCTGAGTACCCGCTGGCCATCGAGCGCCTGGAGCGTGCGATCCGCGCCGCCAAGCGTGGTCGACTCCTGGGCAAGGGGATCTTCGGGACCGACGTGACGTTCAACCTCGAGGTGAGGGTTGGGGCCGGTGCCTTCGTCTGCGGTGAGGAGACCGCGCTGCTGGCGTCGATCGAGGGACGGCGCGGTACCCCGACCCTGCGCCCCCCCTACCCGACCGAACGCGGGCTGTGGGGCCAGCCGACGATGATCAACAACGTCGAGACCCTGGCCAATATCCCACCGATCATCAACCGTGGACCGGAGTGGTTCCGCAGCCTCGGCACCGAGGAGAGCCCGGGAACCAAGGTCTTCGCCCTGGCCGGGTCCCTGACAACAACAGGCCTGATCGAAGTCCCGATGGGCATCAGCCTGCGCACGATCGTCGAGGACATGGGTGAGGGCGTGCCCGGCGGGCGGTCCTTCAAAGCGGCGCAGACCGGCGGACCATCGGGTGGCTGCATCCCGGAGCGCTTCCTGGATACCCCGGTGGACTACGAACACCTGCGGGCGCTCGGCTCCATGATGGGATCCGGTGGTCTGGTCGTGATCGACGATTCGGTCAGCATGCCGGAGTTCGCCCGCTTCTACATGGAGTTCTGTCGCGACGAGAGCTGCGGCAAGTGCGTGCCCTGCCGGGTGGGCACGGTCGAACTCCACGCGCTGCTCGACCGGATCTGCCAGGGCACCGGACGCCAGCGTGACCTGCGCCACCTCGAGTCGTTGTGTCGGACCGTGCAGGCCACGTCGCTGTGTGGCCTCGGCCAGTCGGCCCCGAACCCGGTGGTCTCCACGCTCGAGCACTTCCGCAGCGAGTACGAGGCCCTGCTGACCGACGTTCCCGCCGCGACCACCAGAGGTGGATCATGACCGCCGCCCCGACACCACGTCCGGGCGGTGCGCGTCCATCGGTTCCGGTCACGCTCGACGGCACCGACGTGCTGGCCCACGAGGGCGAGACCATCCTGGCGCTGGCTCGACGGGTCGGGGTGCCGATCCCGACCCTGTGCCAACTCGACGGGCTGTCGGTCTACGGGGGTTGCCGCCTGTGCAGCGTCGAGGTGGCGGGTGAGCACCGCCTGCCGCTGGCCTGCGCGACCGAGGTCGTCCCCGAGATGGAGGTCCGCACGACCTCGCCGACGCTGGCCAACCACCGCCGCCGGATCGTCGCGCTGCTGTTCGCGGAGGGCAGCCACGTGTGTGCCGCGTGTGTTGCCAGCGGGGCGTGCGAGTTGCAGGATCTGGCCTCGGAGAACGGCGTCGACCACATCTCGTACGAGATGACGTTCCCACGGACGCCGGTCGACGCATCCCACCCGAAGTTCATCCTCGACCGGGACCGTTGTGTGCTGTGCACCCGTTGTGTCCGGGTCTGCGATGAGATCGAGGGTGCGCACGTCTGGGATATCGCCCAACGGGGCAACCAGGCCCACCTGATCGCCGGCATGGACCAGCCCTGGGGTGAGGTGTCCTCCTGCACCTGGTGCGGGAAGTGTGTCGCCGTGTGTCCGACGGGCGCACTGGCCTGGCAGGGAACGGCACCGGGTGAACTGCACGCCGACCCCGGCCTGATCGCGTTCCTGACCGACGCGCGCGACGGGACCTGGGACGACCGGGCGGGCGGGAACGAGCGGAGAGACGACGAGGAGGTGGCGCCATGACAGACACGACCGAGCCGGGGGTTCACGGACGGCGGCTCCGGGTGGCAACCGCCTGGCTGGGTGGCTGCTCCGGCTGCCACATGTCGTTCCTCGACCTCGACGAGAGCCTGTTCGATCTGGCCGATCGGGCGGACATCGTCTTCGGCCCGCTGGCCGACATCAAGGTCTTCCCCGCTGACGTCGACCTGACCCTCGTCGAGGGCTCCGTCACCAACAGCGACAACCAGGAACTCGCCGCGGCGATCCGGGCGAACACCACGGTCGTGGTGTCGTTCGGGGACTGTGCCGTGACCGGCAACATCACCTCGCTGCGCAACGGGTTGGGTGACCCGAGCGGGATGCTCGAGCGCGTCTACGTCGAACACCCGGACCTGACCGGGCAGCTGCCCACGGACGTGGTCCCCACGCTGCTGCCCCAGGCACTGCCGTTGCACGACGTCATCGATGTTGACGTCTACCTGCCGGGCTGTCCGCCCTCGGCGGCACGGATCAAGGCGGCACTGTTCGCGCTGCTCGACGCGATCGAGTCGGGCCAGGACGTGCAGAGCGTGATGGCCACCCGCGCACCCGACGACATCCGATTCGGCAACTGAGAGTGGGCACCCAGCATGCATGACATCCACACCATCGACCCGGTGTCCCGGATCGAGGGCCACGCGAAGATCACCCTGCACCTCGACGAAGACGGCGGCGTCGCGGACGCGCGCTTCCACGTCACCGAGTTCCGTGGCTTCGAGGAGTTCTGCCGGGGGCGACCGCTGGCGGAGATGCCGAGCCTGACCGCACGGACTTGTGGGATCTGTCCGGTCAGCCACCTGCTGGCGTCGGCCAAGGCCACCGACGCGATCCACGCGGTGAGCATCCCCCCGGCCGCCACCCTCCAGCGGCAGCTGGCCAACCTCGGGCAGATCGTCCAGTCCCACGTGCTGAGCTTCTTCCACCTGTCCGCCCCGGACCTGTTGCTGGGCATGGACGCCGACCCGGCGACCCGCAACGTCTTCGGGCTCATGCAGACGGAGCCGGAGATCGTCCGCGGTGGGATCCGCCTGCGACAGTTCGGCCAGGAGGTCATCGAGTCGGTCGCGGGCCAGCGGATCCACGGCAAGGGCATCGTCCCGGGTGGTGTCGCCGATCCGTTCACCACGGAGAAGCGCAACGCGATCCGCTCCGGCCTGGACGAGGCCCTGGGTTCCGCGACGCAGGCACTGGCACTGCTCACCTCGCTGCAGGACCGCTTCACCCGTGAGATCGAGGTGTTCGGGCGGTTCGACTCGCTGTACCTGTCCCACTGCGCACCGGATGGGACGTGGGAGCACCTCGACGGCAAGCTGCGGATCATCGACGCTGAGGGGGCCACGGTCATCGACCAGCTCGATCCCGCCGACTACCGCAGCGTCCTCGGCGAGGCCGCAAAGCACGACTCCTACCTCAAGGTCCCCTACTACAAGCCGCTGGTCACCGGCGACGATCCACGTCCCGGGATGTACCGGGTCGGACCGCTGGCGCGGATCAACATCGCCGAGCGGTTCGGGACCCCGATCGCGGATGCCGGGCTCGCGGATCTCCGGGAGCGCACGGGCCGGATCGCCGCCTCGTCCTTCCACTACCACCACGCGCGCATCCTGGAGGTGATCGCCAGCCTCGAGCGCATCGACGGGATCATCGACGATCCGGTGCTGCTCGACCCCCGCGTCCGCGCGCAGGCAGGCATCAACGCGCGGCGTGGTGTCGGTGCCTCGGAGGCACCACGAGGCACGCTGTTCCACGACTACGAGGTCGATGACCACGGCGTCATCACCGCGGTCAACCTCATCATCGCGACCGGACAGAACGAGCTGGCGATGAACCGCACGATCCTCGACATCGCCCGCGAATACGTCGACGGCTCGACCCTGACCGACGGCGTCCTCAACCGGGTCGAGGCCGGGATCCGGGCCTACGATCCCTGCCTGTCGTGTTCGACCCACGCGATGGGACAGATGCCGATGGTCCTACAACTGCTCGCACCGGACGGCGACGTGGTCTGTGAGCGGCGCCGCGAGTGACCGACGGCGCCGTTCCCCACGCGGACCCCGCTGACCGGGACGACCGAGCGCCGGTTCTGGTGCTCGGCGTCGGCAGTGACCTGCGCCGCGATGACGCGGCGGGCCGCCGGGTCGCCGAGGCGATCGCGGCGTTGGAGCTCCCCGGTGTGCAGGCGCTCTCGGTCCACCAGTTGGCCCCCGAGTTGGCGATGCAGATCGCCGACCGTCGCCTGGTGATCGTGGTCGACGCATCGGTCGAGGATCGGGATGGGGTCGTGGTCAGCGCTGTGGACACGATCGACACCACCGGGGTGATGAGCCACCACCTCGATGTCCAGGGGTTGCTGGGACTGGCCGGCATGGTGGCCGCGGCGCCGGAGGAGGTTCGGACCGTTGCCGTGCCCGCCCACGACCTGGGCATCGGCACCGAACTGTCCCCCGCCACGGCGACGCATGTCCGGGAGGCCGTCCGTCGAGTCATCGCCCTGTGTGACGAGGTCGTGCGGCACTGATCGCCCCGGCGCGAGCGGCACCCTTGCCGTCACGGACCAGCACAGCAATACTCACGCTCCAGACCAGGGAGAGACGCCATGGGCCGGTGCCTGATCGTCGCCAACCAGACGCTCGGGGGTGAACTGCTCGACCGGCAGGTGCAGCGACGCATCCAGCGGGGGGCCGAGTTCTTCATCGTGGTACCGACGACCGCACCCGAGCACGAGACCGCGGCCTGGGCGCTGGGGTTCCCGGTCGATGGCGGGCTGCTGGCCTACACGACCAGTGAGGTGTTCGAGGAGGACGAACGTCGCCGGCAGGCGGCCGTGCTCGAGGCCCGCCAGCGTGCGGAGCGCCGCCTGGACAAGATGATCGACCGGGTGCGATCCCTCGGCGGCGACGCGCACGGTGTGGTCGGTCACGACGATCCGACCGTTGCGGTCCAGGAGGCGATGGAACATGGACCCTTCGACGAGATCATCGTCTCCACCCTGCCCTCGCGGCTGTCACGGTGGCTGCGCATGGACCTGCCGAGCTGGATCGCCCGCGCGACGGGCATCCCGGTCACGACGGTCGAGGCCGAGCCGGATGACCGCGACGCACCACCCGACGAACCCGACCCCGACGGGCCGTGATCAGGTCACGTACTCGCTGGAGTACTTCGTGAGGGCCTGCAGGTAGTTGGCCCGTTCGAACGCCGCCGGGTCGGTGACCGACCTCTGGCTGACCGACCCGGTCATCTGTTCGACCGACGCGTAGTCGCGTGCCTCCATCCAGGCGCGCAGACCGTCCACCAGCGTTGCCGCGTGCCCGGGGCCGTGCCGCAGGACCGCCGAGGTGGTCATCGCCACGTTCGCTCCCGCCAGCAGGACCTTGACCACGTCGGTGGGCTCATGGATCCCGGTAGTGGCCGCCAACGACGCATCGATCCGCCCGTGCAGCATCGCCATCCACCGCAGCGGAAGACGCAACTCTTCCGAGTTGGACAGCACCAGTCGGGGCCCGACCGCCAAGGTCTCCAGGTCGATGTCGGGCTGGTAGAACCGGTTGAACAGCACCAACCCGGCCGCACCCTCGCCGACCAGCCGCTGCGCGAACGCACCGAGCGCCGACCAGTACGGCGACAGCTTCACCGCCACCGGGACATCGCAGGCACCGACGACATCGCGGACGACATCCAGCGTCTCTGCCTCGACGTCCCTGCCGCCACGATCCGGATCCGCCGCGACCTGGTAGATGTTGAGTTCGATGGCGTCGGCACCGGCGTTGGTGAGCATCTTCGCGTACTCGGTCCAGCCGCCGGTGGTCGATCCGTTGAGGCTGGCGATCACCGGAACGTCCAGTTCCGCCTTGGCCTCACGGATCAGGTTGAGGTACTGCACCGACCCGCGGTTGTAGTCCTCGAACACCGGGGCGTAGCCGTAGGTCGCCTCCGGGTTGACGTCGGACGACAGCCCGAGGAACCGGTCGACCTCCTGGGACTCGTGCTCGAGCTGTTCCTCGAACAGGCTCGGCAGCACCACCGCCCCGACCCCCGCCGCATCCAGGGCCTGCAGCGAGGCGATCTGCCCGGTCAGGGGACTCGAGGAGGCGACCACCGGCGACCGCAGGTGCATGCCCAGGTAGGTCGCCGTGAGGTCGACCTCGCCCTGTGCGCCAGGGCCGCTCGGCACGATGCGCCCAGCACCGCTGAGCTCGTCCTCCTCCAGATCGGTGAAGGAGTAGGTCGGTCGGGGACCCGCGCCGTTGCCTGCGGTCATGAGGACACCTCCGTGTCGTCGGTGAGCCGTCGCTCGACACCGGCGAGCTGCTCGTAGTAGCTCCAGCGTTCCTTGACGTCGCTGGCGGCCAGGCCGCGCAGGTAGGCCGCGCGCTCCGGGTCGCTGCGTTCGAGGACCGCGAACCGACCCTCGGTGGTCAGGAAGTCGTCGACCGGCTGCGACGGCGGCTTCGAGTCCAACTTGAACGGACGGGTGCCCTCCTCCGCTCCCGGGTGGAAGCGGAAGAGTGGCCAGTACCCGGTCTTGACGGCCAGGTCCATGCGGTCCATCGAGTGGCGCATGTCCACCCCGTGGGCGATACAGGTGGAGTAGGCGAGCAGCAGCGACGGTCCCGACCACTCCTCGGCCTCACGGAAGGCCTTGATGGTCTGTCGTTCGTTGGCCCCCATCGCGATCTGTGCGATGTACACCGAGCCGTACTGCATCGCGAGCAGCCCCAGGTCCTTCTTCGGGGTCGGCTTGCCGGAGGTCGCGAACCGTGCCACCGCACCCCGCGAGGTCGCCTTGGAGGCCTGACCACCGGTGTTGGAGTAGCCCTCGGTGTCCAGGACCAGCACGTTGACGTCGGCGCCGGACGCGAAGAGGTGGTCGAGACCGCCGAACCCGATGTCGTAGGCCCAGCCGTCGCCACCGACGATCCAGACGTCGCGACGGACCAGGACCCCGGACAACGACTCGAGCTGTCGTGCGGAGGCGTCGAGGTCGCCGTTCACATCGGCGAGGCGCCGACGGAGCTCCTCGACGCGCTCCCGCTGATCGGCAAGACCCTGCTCGTCACCAGCGCCGGAACCGGCCAGGAGGCTCTCGACCAGGTCGTCGCCGAGCTGGCCGGCCAGCACGCCGAGCAGGTGCTCGGCGATCGCCCGCTGGTCGTCGATCCCCATGCGGATCCCGAGCCCGAACTCCGCGTTGTCCTCGAACAGCGAGTTCGACCAGGCCGGACCCCGTCCGGCGGCGTTGGTGCCGTAGGGCGTTGTCGGCAGGTTCCCCCCGTAGATGGAGGAGCAGCCGGTGGCGTTGGCGATGACGGTCCGGTCACCGAACAATTGGGTCATCAGCTTGATGTAGGGGGTCTCACCACAGCCCGCGCAGGCGCCGGAGAACTCGAACAGCGGCTGCAGGGTCTGGGTGTGCTTGGTCGTGTTCATGTTGATCGTGGTGCGGTCCGGGTACGGGATCGTCTCGAAGAAGCGGAAGTTGTCGCGTTCCCGGTCGCGGTGTTCGTCCGCGGGCTCCATGTCGATCGCCTGGTGACCGACCGACTCCTTGGACACCGCCGGGCAGGCCTCGACACACACACCGCAGCCGGTGCAGTCGTCGGGGGCGACCTGCACCGTCAGGAGGTGGTCGCTCATGTCCCGGTCCTTGAAGGGCTTGCACAGGAAAGTGTCGGGCGCATCGTCGAGCGCATCACCCTCGAACACCTTGATCTGGATCGCGGCATGGGGACAGACGATCGCGCACTTGCCACAGTCGATGCACAGGTCCGGATCCCAGATCGGGATCTCCGAGGCCAGCGCGCGCTTCTCCCACCGGGCCGTTCCCGTCTCGAAGGTGCCGTCGATCGGCAGAGCGGACACGGGCAGGAGGTCCCCTTCGCCCTCGATGATGCGGGCGGTGACCCGCTCGAACAGTTCCGTGACGTCGTCGGAGGTGACCGAACGGATCTCGAGGGCACGCTCGATGGCGCCCGGCCGCTGCCAGCTGGAGGTGACCTTCTGGGGGATGTCGATCTGCGTCACGCCATCGGCAGCCGCCCGGATCGCCTCGATGTTGCGGTTGACGACCAGTGGGCCGTGCGCGGCGTAGGTCTTCTCAGCTGCGGACTCGATCGCCTGGAGCGCCTCATCCATCGGCATCAGCCCGGAAGCGACGAAGAAGGCGACCTGCATCACCGTGGAGATCCGCCCGCCGAGTCCGGCCGCACGTGCCGTGCCGAAGCCATCGATGGCGAACAGCTTCAGGTCACGTTCCATCAGCAGCTCTTGGACGTCAGCGGGCAGCCGGTCCCAGACCTCCTCCGGTGGGAAGGGAACGTTCAGCAGCACGGTGCCGCCGGGGCGGACCACCGACAGCATCTCGAGCTTCTCGAGGAGCCCGAACTGGTGGCAGGCGACGACGTCGGCCTGCTCGACCAGGTAGGTCGAGTGGATCGGCTCCGGCGAGAACCGCAGGTGCGACACCGTGGTCGCGCCGGACTTCTTCGAGTCGTAGACGAAGTAGGCCTGGACGTGCTGCCCGGTGCTCTCCGCCATGATCTTGGCGGTGTTCTTGTTGGCTCCGACCGTGCCGTCCGAGCCCATGCCGAAGAACACCGCGGACAGCTCGCCCTCGGGGCGCGGGAGTTCGAAGTCCGACAGCGTCGGCAGGGACAGGTTCGTGACGTCGTCGACGATCCCCACCGTGAAGCGACGCTTCGGCTTCTCGGCCGCGAGCTCCGCGAACACGGACGCGACCATCGACGGGGTGAACTCCTTGCTGGACAATCCGTAGCGCCCGCCGATCACATCGGGGAGCTCCGCGAGGTCGCCCGTCATCACCGCGGTCGCGAGCGTCTGCACGACATCCTCGTGCAACGGTTCGCCGGGCGCGCCCGGCTCCTTGGTGCGGTCGAGGACGGCGATGCGTGTCGCCGTCTCCGGCATCGCGGCCAGGAACGCCGCGGTGGGGAACGGCCGGAACAGCCGGACCACGAGCATCCCGACCTTCTCGCCGGTGTCGACGAGGTGGTCAACCACCTCGCGGACGGCCTCACTGCCCGATCCCATCAACACGATCACGCGGTCGGCGTCGGGTGCCCCGTGGTAGTCGACCAGGTTGTACCGGCGCCCGGTGCGCTCCGCCAGGGTGTCCATCGCGCCCTGGACCGCGGCCGGCACCGCGTCGTAGAAGGGGTTGCAGGCCTCGCGGGCCTGGAAGAAGACGTCGGGGTTCTGCGCCGTACCGCGCAGGGACGGGTGCTCCGGATCCATCGACCGGCGCCGGTGCGCGATGAGATCGTCGTTGGAGATCATCGCGTGCAGGTCGTCATCGACGAGGGGCTCGACGATGTTGATCTCATGTGAGGTCCGGAACCCGTCGAAGAAGTGCAGCACCGGGAGCCGGGTGGAGAGGGTCGCCGCGTGCGCGACCGCCGCCAGGTCGTGCGCCTCCTGGGGTGTCGAGGAGGCGAGCATCGTCCAGCCCGTGGTCCGGGCGGCCATGACGTCGGAGTGGTCGCCGAAGATCGACAGCGCGTGCGTCGCGATCGTCCGCGCGGCGACGTGGATGACCGCCGGGGTCAGCTCGCCCGCGATCTTGAACATGTTGGGCAGCATCAGCAGCAGGCCCTGGGACGCCGTGAAGGTCGTCCCGAGGGATCCCGCCTGCACGGCGCCGTGCAGGGCACCCGCGGCGCCGGCCTCCGACTGCATCTCCAGGACGCCGGGGACCGCACCCCAGAGGTTCGGCTGTTCGGCGGCCGACCAGGCGTCGGCGTACTCGCCCATCGGAGACGCCGGGGTGATCGGGTAGATCGCCACGGACTCGCTCAGTGCGTACGCGACACGGGCGACGGCTTCGTTCCCATCGATGCAAAGGGGTGGCACGCGGGGCCTCCAGGTATCGGCTCAACGTCACACTGCCAGGACCGAACGACCGATGTCGCGCGGATATGCAACCGGTGTGCACGGTGTGCACGGGCAACGTCCTGAGCCGACAGTACGGATGGCAGCCGTGCGATGTAGCGGCCACTGGTCCCCGGTCGCAGGGACCAGTGGCCCCATCCCGGCACCCCACCGCAAGGCCCCCACCCTCACCACGGCCGTCACATCGATCGGGGACGTTCGGCCCTGCCCCGCAAAGGTCCGGTCGACCAAGGTGGGCCCAGTCAGTGAGCAGCGGAGGCCTCCCGCCCTTCCAACGTTCTCACCCGAGGACGACGGTCGCGACCCGGGGGTACCGATCGAGACCGCACCACCACCAAGGAGACGCCACATGAACGCTTCCCGGAAACTCACCTCGATCTTCGCCATCGTGTAGGGGGCGCTGATGATCGTGGGCAGTGTCGCCACCTGGGTCACGGTCAGCGGCACGCTGAGTGACCAACGCATCACGACCCCGGACGATGCCGTCTGCCTGCCAGACACGGACGTCACCGGTCCGTTCTCCGCCTTCTGCCAGGCCAGGACGATCGACCGCAACGTGCTGGAGATCACCGACGGCCAGACCTACGCGGAACTCGACCGTGATGACGAGCGTCGCGGCACCGCACAGAACGCCGCGTTCCTCCAGGCATCGCTGTTCACCTCGGTGCTGGCATTCGGCGTCGCTGCCATGGCGCTCGGGATGGGGGTGCTGTTCGTCCTGATCGGTCTCGGTATCCGTGACGTCAACGCCCGGCTCGACGAACTCTCCGGCCAGGGCAGTTCGACCTGACCGCCACCACCGCGACGGCAGCGGCCCCGCCATCCGATCGGATGGCGGGGCCGCTGCCGTTGTGGCGACCGACCGTGGTCAGGCGGTCGCGTCCGGACCCGACACCTCGAGGGCCGCGTGGGCGGCGGCCAGGCGTGCGACCTTCAGCCGCGAGGCCGAGCACGACACGTGGGTCAACCCGTACCGATGCGCCAGCGCGATCGAGTCCGGGTCACCTCCGTGTTCCCCGCAGATACCGGTGACGATCTCCGGGAAGGTCTCACGACCCTCCTTCACCGCCAGTTCGATCAACCGTCCGACCCCATCGGGGTCCAACGTGCGGAACGGGTCGACCGGGAGCAGCTTGAGCTCCAGCGCCCGCGGGGTGTAGGTCGCCTCGACGTCATCACGGGACAGCCCGAACGTCAGCTGGGTCAGGTCGTTGGTCCCGAACGAGAACGCGTCGACGTACTGCGCCAGCGCACCCGACCGCAACGCCGCACGCGGCGTCTCGATCATCGTCGCGACCGTGTAGTCGACCTCCTCGGCGCCCGCGTCCCGCAGCTCACCGGCGACCTCGTGGATCAGGTTGACACCCCACTCGAGCTCCTGCGAGGTCCCGATCAGCGGCAGCATGATCTCCGGCAGCGGGTTGCCACCGGCAGCGGTCCGGGCTGCAGCCGCCTCGAGGATGGCGCGGACCTGCGCCCGGTAGACCTCCGGTCGCAGGACCCCCAGACGGATGCCGCGCACGCCCAGCATCGGGTCGTGCTCCCGTAGCTGTTCGGCGGCTTCCAGCAGGTCGCGTTCGTGGTCGGAGAGACCGTCGGTCGCCTCCTTGATGTGCAGTTCCTCCACATTCGGCAGGAACTCGTGCAGCGGCGGGTCCAGCAGCCGGATCACGACCCGCTTGCCGTCCATGACCTCGAACAGTGCCTCGAAGTCCTCGCGCTGCTGGCGTTCGAGCTCCACCAACGCATCGCGCTCCTCCTCCGGCGACCGCGACAGGATCATCTTCTGGATCAGCGGGAGCCGATCCCCCAGGAACTGGTGCTCCGTGCGGCACAGGCCGATCCCCTCCGCTCCGGACTCCAACGCCCGACCGGCATCGTCGGCCGTGTCCGCGTTGGCGAAGACGTGCAGCACACGCCGCTCGTCGGCCCAGTCCAGCAGGCGTTCGAGGCGGGGATCGTCGCCCGGGATCTCCAGGTCCACCTCCCCCACGGCGACCTGCCCGTTGGTCCCGTCGATCGAGATCACATCACCCGCGTGCAGCACGGTGTCACCGACGGTGACGGTGTCGGCCTTGGCGTCGATGCGCAGCTCGCTGGCGCCACAGACCGCCGGCTTGCCGAACCCACGCGCGACCACGGCCGCGTGGCTGACGAGCCCGCCGCGCGAGGTCAGCAGACCGACGGAGGCGACCATGCCCTCCAGGTCCTCCGGCGAGGTCTCGGGCCGCACCAGGATGACGTCCTCACCGGCGATGCCACGCTCCTTGGCCTCGTCCGACGACAGGCAGATCGCACCGACCGCCGCGCCGGGCGATGCGGCCAGGCCCGTGGTCAGGGGCTCCGGTGCATCTGACCCGAACTGCGGGTGGAGCAGTTGCTCGAGCTGCTTCGGGCGGACCCGCGTCACGGCCTCATCGACGTCGATCAGGCCTTCGTCGACCATGTCGGTCGCCATGCGCAACGCAGCCGACGCGGAGCGTTTGCCCACGCGGGTCTGCAGCATCCACAACGTGTCGCTCTCGATCGTGAACTCGACGTCACACAGGTCGCGGTAGTGGGCCTCCAGGGTGTCGAGGTTGGCCAGGAGCTGTTCGTGCTGCTCCGGGAACTCGTCCGCGAGCTCCGCCAGCGGGTGGACGTGCCGGGTCCCCGCGACCACGTCCTCGCCCTGGGCACCGATCAGGAAGTCGCCGTAGGGCACGTTCTCGCCGGTGGCCGGGTCGCGGGTGAAGGCCACGCCGGTCGCGGACCGGTCACCGAGGTTGCCGAAGACCATCATCTGCACGTTGACCGCGGTCCCGAGGTCGTCCGGGATCCCCTCGACCCGGCGGTACGCCCGGGCCCGGTCGCCGTTCCAGGAGCGGAACACCGCCTCGATGGCCAGGTGGAGTTGTTCGTGCGGTTCCTCGGGCAGGTCCTGACCCGCGTCCGCGATGCTCCTGCGGTGTGCGTCGCTCACCTCCGCGAGCTGCTCGGCACTCAACCCACGTTCATCCGTGGCCCCCGCGCTCTCGATAGCTGCCTCGAGGTTGTGGTTGAAGGTCTCCTCGGAGACGCCGAGCACCACGCGGCCGTACATCTCGAGGAAGCGGCGGGTCGCATCCCAGGCGAAGCGCTCGTCACCCATCTCGGCCAGGCCCGCCGCGGTCTCCGGCGTGGCACCGAGGTCGAGGACGGTGTCCATCATGCCGGGCATGGAGAACGGTGCGCCCGAACGGACCGAGAGCAGCAGCGGGGCCGACGGATCACCCAGACGGCGCCCGGTCCGGGCCTCGAGGTCCTTGAGCGCCGCCTCGACCTGGTCGAACAGGCCGGATGGCACCTGGCCCTCGGCGAGGTAGCTGCGGCAGGCCTCGGTCGTCACCACGAAGCCGGGGGGCACGGGCAGGCCGATGTGGGTCATCTCCGCGAGGTTCGCACCCTTCCCACCCAGCAGCAGCTTGTCGGCGGCGCGGCCCTCATCGAACGGAACCACCCAGCTATCAGCGTTTGAACCACTCACGATCATCCCCTCGTCACGACGGAACCAGCGGGCGTCACGGTGCGGACGCCCATCGCCTCCAGTCCACCTGAAACTGCCCACGACGGGCAGAGCCGCATGGCCCCGGTCGATGGGACCATCCGTCCCAAGGACCCAAGGACCCACGGATCAGGGACGGGGTGCCCTGCCCAGCCCGGGATCGCAGCCGTAGGTTCGAACGGCAGGGTGGCGCCGTGTGTCCCGCGAGGTCCGGGACCGTTCGCGATGCCGCCACACATCAAGAACGGATATGTCCATGACCAGTTCGACCGCCTGGCACGCCCGTGAGGTGACCGACCTCCCGCAGGAACTCGACACCGACCTCGAGGCGGGACTCACGACCGAGGAGTCGGCCACCCGCCTTGAGCGGTACGGGCCGAACGAACTGGGACGCGACGAGCCCATGGGCGACCTGCAGATCCTGCTCCACCAGTTCACCAGCCCCCTGATCTACATCCTGCTCGTCGCGTTCGTGGTCACGATCCTGATCGACGAGTACACCGACGCGGCGGTGATCGCCGCGGTGCTGGCCATCAACGCGATCATCGGGTTCGTGCAGGAGCGCAAGGCCGACCGGTCGGTCCACGCGCTGATGCAGATGGCCGCCCCGACCTCGACGGTGATCCGTGACGGCAAGGAGTCGGAGGTCGATGCGACCGAACTCGTCCCCGGCGACATCGTGCTCTTGACCTCCGGGACCCGGGTACCCGCCGACCTGCGGTTGGTCCGAACCACCGCCCTGGAGGTCGACGAGTCGCTGCTGACCGGGGAGAGCAAGCCGGCGGCGAAGTCCACCGACCCCGTGGACGAGGACACCCTCGCCAGCGATCGCAGCAGCATGGTGTTCATGGGCAGTGCGGTGACCAGCGGCCGGGCTCGCGGGGTGGTGGTCGCGACCGCCGCGAAGACCCAGCTGGGAGAGATCGCCGAGTCGATCCGCAGTGAGGAGAAGCCCGAGACCCCGCTGCAACAGCGGATGAACCGCTTCGCCAACATCATCGCCATCGCCGTGCTGAGCTCCACCGTGGTGGCGTTCTTCCTCGGCATCGCGCTCGGTGGCGAGGTGGAGGAGATGTTCCTCACTGCGGTCGCCCTGGCGGTGGCGGTGGTGCCGGAGGGCCTGCCGGTGGCGTTCACCGTCGCGATGGCCCTGGGCGTGCGGCGGATGGCGCAGCGCAACGCGATCATCCGTTCCCTGCCGGCGGTCGAGACGCTCGGCAGCACCAACACGATCGGGTCCGACAAGACCGGCACGCTCACGGCCAACCGGATGACCCTGGTGCGCGGCTGGACCCCCGACGGCTGGGTGAGCTTCCGGCAGGTCGATGACGGCGACGAGGCCGAGGACGTGGTCGCAGCTGGTGACCACCTCGAGGAACATCCCGATGGCGCCCTGGCCAGCAGCGTGCGCACGGCCGTGGTCACCAGCGAAGCCGAGCTCATCGTCGAGGACGGCGAGGTGGTCGACCACCGCGGCGATCCGACCGAGATCGCTCTGCTCACCGCCGCGCGGGCGGTCGGCAAGGACCCCCGTGAGCTCCGGGAGGAGGCCGAGGTCCTCGCCCACGTCCCGTTCGAGTCCGACCTGCGCTACTCCTTCGTGGTGGTGGACGAGGATGGACCGATGCTCCGGCTCAAGGGTGCTCCCGAGCGGGTCTTCGAACTGTGTTCCGAGGTGCGCGACGGCGACGGCACCGCCCCATTGGACGCGGACGCGGTGCTGGACACCGCCGAGGAGATGGCGGCGCAGGGCCTGCGCGTGCTGGCCCTGGCAGAACGACGGCTCGATGGTGCCGCCGCTGCGGACATCGACGAGCAGCATCCGCCGACCCCCGAACAGCTGGTCCTGACCGGCCTGGTGGGGATGCAGGACCCCCCACGGGACGGGGTCAAGGAGGCGATCGCCCGTGTCCGTCAGGCCGACATCCGCGTGATCATGATCACCGGGGACCACGCGGTGACCGCCAGCGCGATCGCCGACCAGCTGGCCATCAGCGAGCGGCCGGAGACGCTCACGGGCACGGACGTCGAACGCATGTCCGACGAGGAGTTGACCGCGGCCGTGCTCGAGGTGGACGTGTTCGCCCGCGTCGCGCCGGACCACAAGCTGCGCATCGTCCGCGCGCTGCAGTCCCACGAGCAGATCGTGGCGGTCACCGGTGACGGGGTCAACGACGGGCCGGCGTTGAAGGCCGCCGACATCGGGGTGGCCATGGGACGGGACGGGACCGACGTCGCCCGTGAGGCCAGCGACATGGTGCTCACCGACGACAACTTCGTCTCCATCGCCAACGCGGTGGAGGAGGGTCGGGTCGTCTTCGAGAACGTCCGCAAGGTGACCTACTTCCTGCTGTCGACCGGCGCCGCGGCCATCGTCGCGATCCTGACCTCGATCGCGGCGGGGTTGCCGCTGCCCTACGTCCCGGCGGCCCTGCTGTGGCTGAACGTGGTCACCAACGGGATGCAGGACGTGGCGCTGGCCTTCGAGAAGGGCGAACCGGACGTGCTCGACCAGCCCCCGCGGCGTCGCGAGGACCCCATCGTCAACGCGGTGCTGTGGGAACGGACCGCCCTGACCGGCATCACCATGGCGATCGGGAGCCTCTGGGTGTTCACCTGGGCCATCGACGTCGGGCTCTCGGACGCCCAGCAGCGTGGCGCTGCGCTGACCACCCTGGTCGTGGCCATGGCGGCGCACGTCTACAACGCACGGTCCGAACGTCAATCGATCGTCGTCACCAACGTGGTCGGCAACCCCTTCCTGCTCATCGCCTCGATCGTGGCGCTCACCCTCCACGTCTCCGCCAGCTACTGGGCGCCGACGCAACTGGTGCTGCAGATCGAGCCCGTGACCGGTGCGGGCTGGACCCGCATCCTGGCCGTCGCCCTGGCCGTGATCGTCGTCAGCGAACTTCACAAGCTGGTGAGGTCACGACCGGGCCGATCGGGTGCGCGTCAGGCTTCAGCCGACGACGACGTACGCTCGACGCGAGACGATGACGCGTCACGAGGAGTTCGTGGGTGAGCGAGACGGACGGGGCATCGTCGCCGCGTGCCACTTCCCACCACGGCGTGGACCCCGCGCCGTCGCCCACACCGGACCGACCCGGCAACGAGCCGTTCCTGGAGCGGGTCGAGCCGCTGCTCTTCCCCCTCTGCCTCGGCCTGGTCATCGCCGGTGGTGTCGCGTGGCTCCTCGGAGCCGAGACCGTGATGGTGGCCGCGTTCGCGGCGGCGACCGTGGTGGCGCTGGTCCCGGCGACCATCGTCAGCGTCCGGCAGCTGATCCGCCGCGACGCCACCGCGGACGTCGTCGCGGTACTGGCCATGCTCGGCGCCCTGCTGCTCGGGGAATGGCTGGCCGGCGCGATCATCGCGGTCATGCTCACCGGTGGTGAGGCTCTCGAGGCACGAGCGGTCGGACGGGCGCGTGCAGAGCTGACCGACCTGCTGACCCGGGCACCACGCACGGCGCATCGCCGCACCGCGGACCAGGGCCTGATCGACGTGGCCGTCGAGGACGTCGAGGTCGGTGACGAACTGACCGTCAAGGTCGGTGAGGTCGTCCCCGTGGACGGGATGCTGCGCTCGAGCCATGCGGTGCTTGACACCTCCGCGTTGACAGGCGAGACGCGGCCGGTCGAGGTGCACGCCGGCCAGATCGTGCACAGCGGTGTCGTCAACGCCGGTGGTCCGATGGACCTGCGCGCGACCGCGTCGGCCGAGGCATCAACCTACGCCGGGATCGTGCGTCTGGTGGAACAGGCCTCGACGGAGCGGGGATCGTTCGTCCGGGTCGCCGATCGTTTCGCCGGCGGCTTCCTGCTCGTGACCCTGGTGCTGGCCGGCGCGGCCTGGGCGTTCTCGGGTGATCCGGTCCGTGCGCTGGCGGTCCTGGTGGTCGCAACGCCCTGTCCGTTGATCCTGGCCGCGCCCGCCGCGATGGTCGGCGGCGTCTCCGCCGCAGCCAAGCGGGGCATCATCGTCAAGGGCGGGCTGGCCCTGGAGTCACTCGCCGACGGCGAGGTGGTGCTTCTCGACAAGACCGGCACGATCACCAGCGGTCGCCCCCGGGTCGCCGCCGTCCATCCGATGCCGGACACCGACGCCGCCGATCTCCTGCACCTGGCGGGGTCGCTCGATCAGGTATCGGTCCACCCGTTCGCCCCGGCGATCGTGCAGGCAGCACATGCCCGCAACGATGACCTGGTGCTGCCGACCGACGTGGTCGAGGACATCGGTCAGGGGATCCGCGGCCAGGTTGGACAGGTCCAGGTGCGTGTCGGACAGATGGGCTACGCCGCCGACGGCGCTGAGCTGCCGGCCGCCTTGCGCCGGGTCCGCCGGCGCGGCGCGATCGAGGGGCGGTCGGTCGTGTACGTGGCGGCTGACGGCCACCTGGTGGGTGCCCTGTCGCTCCATGACCCGATCCGTCCCGACGCACCGCGATCGATCCAGGCGGTCCGGGACGCGGGGATCCGCGAGGTCCTGATGGTCACCGGTGACCGCTCCGAGATCGCCGATCTCGTCGGCGACAGCGTGGGCGTCGACCGGGTCCTGGCCGAGCGCACCCCCCAGGAGAAGGTCGACGCCGTGCGCGAGGCATCGACGCTCGGCACCACGATCATGGTCGGTGACGGCGTCAACGACGCGCCCGCACTCGCGCTGGCGAACACCGGCGTCGCGATGGGCGCCCGCGGCGCGACCGCAGCATCCGAGGCCGCGGACGTCGTGCTGACCTCCGACCGCCTGGACGGCCTGGCGACCGCGGTCACGATCGCCCGGCGGACCCGGCGGATCGCCTGGCAGAGCGCGGTGACCGGGATCGGCCTGTCGGCCGTCGCCATGGTCTTCGCCGCGCTCGGCTACCTCACCCCGGTCGCCGGGGCGATCGTGCAGGAGGTCATCGACCTGGGCGTGCTGGCGAACGCCCTGCGGGCCCTGCGCGTTCCGGGGAGCGGTACCCGACGGCTCCGGTCGATCCCGACCCCGCCCGACCATGTCCATGTCGATCATGATGACCTGACCGTCGGCGTCGAGGAACTGGGCATCGTTGCCGAACAACTGGACGAACTGACGGTTCCCGAGGCCCTGGCGGCGCTACGGCGTACCCGTGACTTCCTGGTCGATGACCTGCTCCCCCACGAGATCGAGGAGGAACGGACCGTCTACCCCGTGTTGCGGGCGGTGTTCGATGACGAGGACCCGACCCGGCCGCTGGTTCGCACCCACCGGGAACTGGCTCGCCGCATCCGTCTGTTCGACCGCCTCGTGGACGACATCGGTGGGGACGGACCGGAGCACGACGAGGTCCTCGACCTGCAGCGGAGCCTGTTCGGCCTCCAGGCCGTCCTCGAGTTCCACCTCGCGCTCGAGGACGAACTGTACACGCATCTACCGGACCGCCACGACTGACCGGGTCGATCCGTTCCGGCCACCGGCCCGAGGTGGCGCGGCAGCATCCGGCTCGGGTGTGTCCAGACGCCGCCAATGTTCACGTGGCAGGTAGGAAGGAACGACGACCGCGGCCAGACCGAAGATCGGGCCTGGCTGCGCCCCCAGCCCGATGGCGACGATCAACCCGATGATCAGGTCCACGCCGCCACCGATCGTCGACGTGGTCCTCGTGGTCTCGGGAGCCTTCTTGGTCCGCAGGGCCTCACAGGCGCCGAGGCCGCGCGTCCCGAGTGTTCCATCACGTTGTAGAGAGAACATGCTGGAGCATCCGCTCGGCTTTCGCGGCATCGATGTCGGCCCACCAGGCGCATCCGGCACCTCGATCTTGCCGTGAGCACGATACCCGCGGTCACCCTGCTCAGCGGGAGATCCGGCGGTCAGTCGACCCCCAGGACGAACGTCGAGGTGTGCCGGTAGACCTCGCCCGGTTCCAGGAGCACGGACGGGAACCCCGGTTGGTTGACGGCATCGGGATGGTGCTGCGGCTCCAGGCACAGCGCGCCGTGCCGCGGGTAGATCGCGTCCCGCTTCCCCATCTGCCCACGCAGCTTGTGCCCCGAGTAGAACTGCACCCCGGGCTGATCGGTGTGCAGTTCCACGAAACGACCGGTCGAGGGATCATGCAACCTCGCCGCGGGTCGCAGCTCACCCGGCGTCCCGTCGATGACCAGGTTGTGGTCGTAGCCGCCGGCCGGTGTCGCCTCCAACTCGCCGAGGCGCTGGGCGATCGGCGTCGGACGGCGCAGGTCGAACGGCGTGCCGTCGACCGGCGCGATCTCACCGGTCGGGATCAGGGTGTCATCGACCGGCGTGTAGTGGGACGCGGACACCTGCAGGTCGTGGTCGAGGATCGTGCCGTTGCCGGCCCCACCCAGGTTCCAGTAGGTGTGGTTGGTG
>SLHP01000085.1 GCA_007136095.1 Nitriliruptoraceae bacterium | reverse complement strand
CCGTCGCGTCCGACCCGGCCGCGGGGTCCGACCCGTCATCGGGATCCGACCCGGTCGGCGTGCTCATCCGACCGTGATCAGTTCTGCCAGTTGCTGGAAGGTCTTCTCGCCGATGCCGGGAACCGCCCGCAGGTCGCCGGGATCCGCGAACGGTCCCTCCGTCTCGCGGTGGGTCACGATCGCGGCCGCCTTGGCCGGCCCGATGCCAGGCAGGGTCTCGAGGTCGTCCTGGGACGCCCGGTTCAGATCGATCCGACCGTCCGGGGCGACTCCCCCACCACCTCCGTCGGCCACCGTTCCGCCCGGCGGCGCTCCACCGTCGCCCGCGACCTCACCCGGTCGGGGAACGTGGACCTGTTCCCCGTCGAGCAGGAGCCGTGCGAGGTTGAGCCGCTCGAGTTCGGCATCCACCGTCGCTCCCCCGGCAGCCTCGATCGCATCGGCGACACGTGCCCCCGGCCCGAGCGTGACGACCCCGGTGGATCCGACGGCACCGGAGACGTGAACGGTGACCGTCGTCGCCACCTCGACGTCCTGTTGGTCGGCCTCGTATCCCGTTGGACCGGTCGGGCCGTTATCCGGGCCGTGGTCGTCGTGTGAGGCCGCGTCACCGATCGTCGCAGCCGGAGAGAGCGTCGACGGCCGCTGTCCGGCATCCCAGAACACGAGCGAGGTGACCGCGACCGCCCCCGCGAGGAGCACGACCAGGCCCACCAGTTCCGTCGGGGTGGCCTGGAGCCACACGCCGAGACGCTGGACACCACCGCTCGTCGCGGCTGGGCGCGTGGTCGGTCGGTGGTCGGGCGGCAGGTCCATACGGAGCAGCCTGCCGGACCGACACCGCTCCCAGGAGATGGGTTACCGTTGACCTGTGGATGACCGGCGGTCGGCTGTGCGGTCGTTGGCGCCGGCACCCCCGTTAGCATGCCGGCCATGGATCCCGTCCCAGAAGCCCGGTTCGAAGAGCTCGTCGGCGATGCGCTCGATGACGTGCCGGAACAGCTGTGGGAGCACTTCGAGAACGTCGTGGTACTGGTCGAGGACCGGCATGAGGACGAGCCGGACCTCCTCGGCATCTACGAGGGCATCCCGTTGACCGAACGGGAGGAGTACGCGGGGGCGATGCCGGATGTGATCCGGATCTTCCGGCTGGCGCTGTGTGACGTCTGCGAGGACGAACAGGACCTCACCGACGAGGTCTACATCACGGTCGTCCATGAGTTCGCCCACCACCTGGGCATCGACGATGACCGGCTACACGAGCTGGGCTGGGCCTAGCGTCGGCCGCCAGGGGTGCCGTCAGCGTTGACGCACCGGCATCGCCGCCACGCCGATAGCGCCCGGCCCGACGTGGGTCCCGACGATCGGGCCGATGAGGGCACGGAGGTGCTCGGCCACCTCGACCCGGTCCTGCAGACGCTTGTACATTTCGTCGGCCCGCTCGGGAGCCAGCGCGTGCACCACCGCCACGTCGACGGGAGCTCCGTCGGCAACCTCGGCGACCAGTTCGACGCAACGGTCCATCGCGCGGGTCCAGGTCCTGGTCTTCTCGCGGACCTCGACACGGCCATCGGTCAGGTGCAGCAACGGCTTCACCTTCAACGCGTTGCCGACCAGCTTCTGCGCGCCGGTGAGCCGACCACCTCGATGCAGGTGCTCCAGGGTGTCGACCACGAGAAGTCCGATCGACCGGTTGCGGACGGCTTGGGCAGCGGCGATGACCTCGGCGACCGAACCGCCGCGTTCGGCCGTGCGGTGGGCAGCCAGGGCGGCCAGGCCGAGCGACCCACCAACCAGGCCGGTGTCCAGCACCTCGACCTCGAGGTCGGCGCGCTTCGCCCGGTCACGTGCCAGCGACACGGTGCCCGACAGGGCCGCGGAGCAGTGCACCGACACGATCGTGCGGTGTCCGTCGTCAGCACAGTCGGCGTAGGCCTCCTCGAACCAGGCCGGTGAAGGCTGCGAGGTCGTTGGCATCCGAGGGATGGAGGCGAGCTTGGCGTAGAAGTCCTCAGGTTGGAGATCAACACCGGACATGTAGCTGCGGTCGCCGAAGGTGACCGAGAGCGGCACGACCCGTAGCCCGATCGACTCGACCAGGTCCCGCGGGAGATCGGCGGTGGAATCGGTCACGACCGCGACGGGTGCCACCACGGTCCATCCCTCCACGTCGGTCGGTGAGCCGGTCGTCAGCAGCGGCCGGGAAGCGGTCGGCTACGCCTTGACGACCAGGTTGATGAGCTTGTCGGGAACATGGATCACCTTGACGAGGTCACCGGCGAGGTACTCGGCCACGGACGCGTCTGCCGCGGCCGCTGCATGGACATCATCCTGCGACGCACCAGCCGGCGCCGTGATCCGACCCCGCACCTTGCCGTTGACCTGAACGACGATCTCCACCTCGTCCTCGACCAGCAGCGATCTGTCCGCCGTCGGCCAGGTGACATCGTGGACGGAGCCGTCGTGCCCGAGCCGGTGCCACAGTTCCTCGGTGATGAACGGGCAGATCGGCGCCAGCATCGTCAGCAGGGTCTCCAACGCCTCCCGCGTGACCTCGCCACCCGACCCGTCGCGCGTGGCATCGAGGATCGCGTTCGTCAAGCTCATCAACTTCGCGATCGCGGTGTTGTACTTCCGTGCATCGAGATCCTCGGACACCCCGACGATCGCCGTGGCCTCGGCCTTTCGGAGGACGTCGGCAGTGGCGCCGTCGACGGCAGATCCGGCGTCCTCGCGCGCGATCTGTTCCAGCGTCAGCCGCCACACCCGTGAGAGCCACTTGTACATCCCCGTCGGCGAGACATCGGCCCAGTCGATGTCGTCCTCCGGGGCCGAGGCGAACAGCATCGTGCCACGCAGGGTGTCCGCGCCGTAGGTGTTGTAGACCTCGCCGGGCACGACGAGGTTGCCCTTCGACTTGGACATCGACGCGCCATCCATGATGACCTGGCCCTGGTTGAGCAGGGCCTGGAACGGCTCATCAGCGGCGAGGTGGCCGCGATCGCGCATCGCCTTGACCACGAACCGGCTGTAGAGCAGGTGCAGGACCGCATGTTCGACCCCGCCGGTGTACTGGTCGACCGGCAGCCAGGCGTTCGCCGCTTCCTTCGGCCAGGCCCGCTGGTCATCGTCGGGCGAGAGGTAGCGCAGGAAGTACCAGGACGAGTCGACGAAGGTGTCCAGCGTGTCCACGTCGCGGACCGCATCCTCGCTGCCACATGACGGGCAGACGACGTCGTGCTTGAAGGTGGGATGTTGGTCGAGCGGCGATCCCTGGACCTGGAAATCCAGGTCGTCCGGCAGTTGGACGGGCAGGCCCTCGAGTGGGACCGGTACCTCACCACAGCTGCTGCAGTGGACGATGGGCACCGGAGGCCCCCAGGACCGCTGCCGCGAGACGAGCCAGTCCCGCAACCGGTAGTTGACGTGCGCCGTCCCCCAGCCTTTGGACTCCACATCCGCGATGATGCGTTCCTTGGCCTCTTCCCACGGCAGACCGTCGTAGTCCCCGGAGTTCACCATCACGCCCGGCCCGATGTAGGCCTCGTCCATCGTCGCCGGGTCCAGCTCATCGAGCAGCTCACCGTCCGTGGTGGTCGGCCGGATGATCGCACGGATCTCCAGACCTTCCTGGCGGGCGAAGTCGAAGTCGCGCTGGTCACCCACGGGGACGGCCATGATCGCACCGGTGCCGTAGTCCATCAGGACGTAGTCGGCCGCATACGCCGGGATCGCCTCGCCGGTGAACGGGTTGACCATGTCGAAGTTGAGCCGCTTGCCACGCTTGTCGCGGTCCTCACCCGTGCCCGAGATGCGTTCCAGTTCGGACCGCCTGGACACGGCGGCGAGGAACCGCTCGTAGTCGGCGTCTCCGGCCATGCGCTCGGCGACCAGTGGATGCTCGGGCGCGAAGACGAAATAGGTGGCCCCGAAGATCGTGTCCGGGCGGGTCGTGTAGACCACGACCTCGTCGGGCTTGCCGGTCTTGCCCTTGTCGGCGGTCGGGAAGGTGATCTCGGCACCCTCGGAGCGCCCGATCCAGTTGCGTTGCAGGTTCTTGACGCGTTCGGGCCAGTCGAGCGTGTCCAGGTCGTCGAGCAACTCGTCGGCGTACTCGGTGATGCGGCAGTACCACTGGGTCAACGGACGGCGGTAGACCTCGGCGCCGCAGCGCTCGCAGTGACCGTCGACGACCTGTTCGTTGGCGAGCACCGTGGCGCAGGACTCGCACCAGTTGACGTTGCCGTCCTTGCGGTAGGCAAGGCCGGCGTCGAGCAACTCCAGGAACAGCCATTGGGTCCAGCGGTAGTACTGGGGATCACTGGTATGGAGCACCGAATCCCAGTCGAAGGAATACCCCAGGCGGGTGATCGTCGACCGCTGCTCCTGGATGTTGGCGTAGGTCCACTGCCGTGGGTCCTCACCGCGACTGCGGGCCGCGTTCTCCGCGGGCAGACCGAAGGCATCCCAGCCGATGGGGTTGAGCACCCGCTTGCCGGTCATGCGCAGGTGACGGACCAGGGCGTCGTGGATCGTGAAGATCTCGGCGTGGCCCATGTGCAGGTCGCCCGACGGGTACGGGAACATCGTCAGGGCGTAGAACGTGCCCTCGCCGTCACGGTCGGCGCTGGGACGCGGCGTCAGGGAGTAGGTGCGGTCGTCGTGCCACCGCTGGGCGATGGCCGGCTCGAGCGCGAGCGGGTCGTAGCGCTCGGGCTCGACCTGCACGTCGGGGTGGTCGCTCATCGGTCGGGAACCTCATCATGAGTGGAGCAGCCGAGCGTAGCGCTCGGCTCGCAGCCACCCTCCGAGGAACGCGGAGCACAGCAGCGGACCGGGGTCGCGCGTTCGCGGGGTTCTGCCACAGGAGGTAGGCTCCGCGACCGCACCGCGGGACGTCGTCCTGCGGTGTTCACGGGCCGGTAGCGCAGTCCGGCAGCGCACCTCCATGGCATGGAGGGGGTCGTGGGTTCAAATCCCATCCGGTCCACCCCCGAGAAACCCCTGCAAAGTACCTCTTTGCGGGGGTTTCTCGCGTTCTTGGCATCTCCCGTTCAGGGCGCCCCGACACGGTGATCGCCGAACCCGTCCCATCCGTTCACCCGGTCCGTCGCCAGGTCACCGTGCCGCGTCCAGTGCGAACCGGACCACCTCGACGCCGGACAGCGACCGTCCAGATCACCGCCCGTCAACGAATCCCACCTGGCGCCAGGCCTCGTAGATCGCGATCGATGCCGCGTTGGCGAGGTTGAGCGAACGCCGCTGCGGGAGCATCGGGATCGTGACCCGTCCGCTGATGCGCGGGTGGGTGAGCAGGTCATCGGATAGGTCGGAGGTCTCGGGTCCGAACAGCAGCACATCATCCGGCCGATAGGTCACCTCGGTGTAGACCGTGGTCGCCCGGGTGACGAACGCGAACACCCGCCCGTCCGGCAGCGCGTCCAGGGCTGCATCGAGACTCGGATGCACCTTGACGGTGGCCAGGTCGTGGTAATCGAGTCCGGCACGTCGCAGCTTGGGCTCGTCCAGATCGAACCCCAACGGCTCGATCAGATGCAGCCGTGCTCCAGTCACGGCAGCGAGCCGGACCGCGCTGCCAGTGTTGCCCGGCAGACGCGGCTGGAAGAACATCAGATGCGGCAACCTCGACATCGGTGGCACCGTCGTCCCGCCGGCAATCTTCGCCGCTGCATCAACCCGATCGGACATCGCCGCGACCTCCCTTGTCTGCGCGCCGACTCCCACCGAGCGGGCGCCCAACGACTCTACGGCCCGTGCGCTGGGTCGATCCGGCAAGCATGCGTCGGCGACCACAGACCTCGTGCCGGTCGGTGCCGCCGAGCAACACCCCGGGAGCGACGGCCGTGGACCGGACGCCGGCGGCCACCGACGCACGAAGGCCGCGCCGCTGACACCAGGCGGCCTCGCGCAACCGTCAGACCGAACGGATCGCGTCGACGCACCTGGGCCTACTGCTAGCGATGCTGATACCATCAGCAATGCTGACAAGGAGGTATCGCCGTGTCTGCTATCACCATCCGCAACATCGATCCTGAACTGAAGCGACGGCTCCGGATCCGTGCGGCCACCTCCGGCCACTCGATGGAGGAGGAGGCCCGCAACATCCTCCGTGCCGAGCTCGCCGTCCAGGACGACGAGCCCACGGACCTGTACCAGCAGATCCGGCACCACATCGATCCGCTCGGTGGCGTCGACCTCCCCCTGCCCGACCGCGAACCCATGCGTGAACCACCAGCCCTCGCCCCATGAT
>SLHP01000196.1 GCA_007136095.1 Nitriliruptoraceae bacterium | reverse complement strand
TTGACGCTCGCCTCCATGTTCGGGACCGTGGCGGTCGGGATCGTCGCCGCCCACCTGTGGGTCACCCAGCCCCTCCTGATCGTCCTGCTGCTGGCTCCCCTGCTCGCCATCCAGATCGCTGCGCGGTCATCGTTGCGAGCCGAAGCGCTGGTCGCGACGTTGCGGGAGGAACGGGACCAGCTCGAGCAGGTGGTCCTCGGTGCCTCGGACGGGATCCTCCTCCTCGATGAGGAGGCAACGATCCGGCTGTGGAGTCCGGCGCTCGAGCGGCTGACCGGGATCTCGGCAGAGACGGCGGTCGACCAGCCCGTGGAGCAGGTGCTGACCGACGACACCCGTCAGGCCGACGACGTGGTCCGCGGCCGGTGGCTCATGGATCGCGACGCCGAGCGCCGGTCCCGGATCGACGCCCGCTGGGCCGGACCTGACGGCCAGGTCAGAGATGTCCAGGAAGACCACGCCCTGCTCCACGATGCTCGCGGACGCTGCACGGGGGATGTCGTCCTGGTCCGCGACGTGTCCCGCGAGCGGATGCTGGAGCGATCGCGTGGCGACTTCGTCGCTCGCGTCTCCCACGAGCTACGGACCCCGTTGACACCCATCCGGGGCTACATAAACCTGCTTCTGCGCCGTGGTGACCGCCTGACCGATGACCAGCGGATCGACGCACTCAACCGCGTACTCGAGCGCACCGACCGACTGGCGGAACTGATCGAGGATCTGCTGCTGGTCACCCAGCTGGAACGCGGCGACATGGACAGCATCGTCGCCCTGCGTCCCTGCAAGATCGGACCGATCGTCAACCAGGTGGCCAGCACGATGAGCGAACGTTTCGAGGGCCGCCAGATCACGATGGACCTGGACCCCGCGACCCCACCCGCGATGGCCGACCCCACCCGTGCCAGACAGATCATCTCCGCGCTCGTGGATAACGCGCTGCGCTACAGCCCGTCAGAGACCCCGGTGAGCGTCAACCTCGATCACCAAGCTGACACGGTCCGCGTACAGGTCACCGACCGTGGACCGGGCATCCCGGGTGCGGAGGAGGGACGGATCTTCGAACGCTTCCAGCGGCTTGAGGACCCGCTCGTCATGCAGACCTCCGGCGTGGGTGTCGGCCTGTTCATCGCCCAACGGTTGGCCGAGGCGATGGGTGGGGAGATCGAACTGCGACCGAACCCGGACGGCGGCTCGGTGTTCAGCCTGACGCTGCAGGCAGCCGAGCGAGAGCATGCGGACGTGGAGGCGGACGACCACACACACCCGGGACCGCTCGATCGATCCGCCTGACCCGGGGATCGTCTACCGGGGTTCCGGGCAGAACCGCCCCGCCGCGCTGGCTGCCGGGCCTGACGTCTGGGTGATCGTGGCGCGACTCCAGGAGCTCGAGGGCAGCGAAGAGGAGCGGATCGCGATGCTGGCGTGAGGTTCCTTCTCGACGAGATGTTCCCGGAAGCAGCTGCCACCATGCTGCGCGACGAGCACGGCCATGATGCGCTGCACGTCGGCGACGTGGGTCCGCACGGGACCGACGATCTGGCGGTCGCAACGTTCGCGCGCAGCGGGCACCGCGCCGTCGTGACCGAGAACGTCGCGGATGACGCGACGGCACCTGACCTTGCGCTGGTGTGCGTCCTCAAACGCGAACAGGCCTCGAGCGGGGGCCAGCACTGCCCCACGTGACCGTTCGGGTCGGGTGAGCTCCAATGCGGACGCTGCTGGAGCCTGCACGCTGCTGTATCGAGCTCCCTGGAACCCGTCAGCCTACAGACAATGGATGGCGTGCTGATATGGTCCTAGGTGAGAAGGTTCTCTTCCACATCTGCGAGGTGGCACGATGGCGAAACCCATGAGCAAGGAACACAAGGAGGCCCTTGCGAAGGGGCGTGAGCAGGGCAAAGCGGTGCGGGATTACCTGTCTGCGCTCGAGAGTGAACGCAAGCCCGGGCGCCAGGTGGACCGTGGCACCGTCGAAGCCCGGATCGCCGACGTGCAGTCATCGATCGATGACGAACCGGATCCAGCGAAGCGTGTCACGCTGATCCAGAAGCGATTGGACCTCGAAGAGCAGTTGATCTCGATCGATGAGGAGCCGGACCTCGAAGCACTTGAGGCGGCTTTCGTCGATGCGGCGGCGCCCTATTCGGAGCGGAAGGGGATCAGTTACACCGCCTGGCGCGAGGCTGGCGTCCCCGCTGCGACGCTTAAGCGAGCCGGCATCAAGCGGACCCGTCGGCCCACGACCTGACCGGCACGGTCGGTCGCGCCCGGCTCGTTCCGCACGTCGATCCACACGCCGACGACGGGGCCGTCAGGCTCCGACGCCGGCGGCCATGTTCATCTCGCCCGGCGCGACCGCGCGGCGGGCACGCGTGGCGCAGGCCTCGAAGGCGGACTCGAACCGGACGGCGTCACGCCGGTAGATCTCCAGCGCATCCGGCTTCTGGCTGATCGCCTGCACCAACTCGAACTGCTGGTAGAGGTCGTGCGCGAACGCTCGGCGTCGTCGTTCCACGGCCGAGCGGACCGTGTCGACCGCGGCGACCACCTGACCGTCGACATCCTTGACGAGCGAGGCGGCGATCTCATCGAGCCGCTCCATGATCTTGGCCCGGACCTGCTTGACGCTGCGCGTGGTCGCCACCACGCTCGTCATCTTCCACCCGACGAGCGCCCCCGCCACGAGTCCGATCGGGCCCAGAACCGCCCCTGCCGCCATGAACGCGGCACCACCACTCGCCAGGCCACTGGCAACGGCGACACCCGCGCTACTGGATTGGGACTTACGGTGACTGCGTTTGACCGCCTGCAGTTGATCGGGCGTCACGAGCAGCGCGTTGGCGGACAGTTGCACCTGTGGCAGGTTCGGGGCCAGGTCGGTCATGACCGCTTCGAACTGCTCCGAGAGCTGTCCCTGCAGGGTCGTCACGGTCTTGGAGAAACCGGCCTCGAACTGTCGTGAGGCCAGCTCTCCAGCCACCTCGAGCTGGCGCCGGAACCGGCTGCTGAACTGCTCGATCTCATCCAGGGTCTCGAGGCCTTCCAGCTCCTTCTTCGCCTTGGCGAACGGCTGGAGGACCAGACTCCTGATGCGCATCCGGAGCGGAGCGACCTCCGTCAGAGACATCGAAACCGCGTCGTCGAACCGACGCTCGAGCGCCGCGATGTTCCGGTCGAGTTGGCGACGGAACTGGTCGAGTTGCTCAGGGTCATCGAGCAGTTGCTGTCGCACACGGACCTCGGAGATCGCCATGTCCGCCACGTTCGCGATCCGCTCAGCAGCCTCTTCGAGCACCTGCCGCCCGGCGGAACCGGACAGGTAGGTCTCGACCTCGCGCAGGAGGCGATCGGCACCCGATCGCTTCCACAGGTCGATGTCATCGGTCTGCCGCGCCTGCCATGCCTCGATAGCGCAGACCGGGTAGATGCGAACCTCACCGGTCCGGCCCGTGGCCTTGGCGGCCTGCACGATCCGCTCCCCGACGTAATCGAGGACGGCCGTGCGCGTCTCGGTGTCGTGGAAATGCTGCGGGTACATGTTGCAGACCAGGAACGTCTGTTTGAGGTCGCGGGCGACGACCTCCTCCAGGAACTTCATCTCGGTCGCACCCACGGTCGGGGGTGAGAGGAACAACACGACACCGGCATCGACGATGTCGAGTTCCTGCAGGGTGCGCTCGGTGTAGACCTCGTCGGCTTCGGCATCGTCGAGGCCCGGAGTGTCGATCAACCGGGTGCCGTTGCGCAGGAAACCGACCGGAACCTGTTGTTCCACATGGGTGACGCCGAGGTGGTTCTGCGGGTTGTGCTTCTGCGACGTGTACTGCTCCACCTCCTCCACCGCGAGGTGACGTGTGGTGCCGTCGGCCAGGTGCACGGTCGCCTCGGGCGTCTCCCCGTACGACACGTACACGGGCACCGCCGTCTCCGGGGTGACGTGCATCGAGGAGACCTCGCGTCCGATCAGGCCGTTGATCAAGGTCGACTTGCCCCGCTTGATCAGGCCGAAGATGCCCACGGTGAACTGCGTGGCCTGCAGATCACGACGCACGAGCGAGAGCTCACCAGCGATCAAGGAGTCGGAGAGGTCGGTGCCTTCGACCTCCAGCCCCCGCCGTTCCTGGAAGCGCGACCAGACCTCTTCGACCTGGCCGAGCGCGGCCATCAGGCTCTCGCGTTCGACTGCGAAGCTGTCGAGGAACTCAGCCACGGGCGCCCCCCGGGGAACGGATCGGATCGGGGTCCGCCACCGGACCCTCGGTGTGAACATCGGCCGGGGCGGCCCGGGACTTTAGACCCAGGCCGGCCGCCACGACACGGCCACCCAGCCGTTGACGCGACCCGGTCGCACTCACGGAGGCGATCCCGCCCCCTGCGTGATGAGCACTGCACGACCATCCTCGGCCCAGCGGAGCTCACCCCTGTCGACGAGGACCGCCAACGTCGCCCGCGTGGACGCTTCCGCGGCTCCCCACACCCGAGGGTCGACCTCGGCGTAGATGCGGGCGACCAACGCCGCCGGAGTCGCCGGCCCCTCGGCCAGGATGGCGGTGATCTGTGCCTCTCGGAAGGCCCGGTGCTGCTGGTAGTAGAGGAGCACCGCCGTCGGATCCTCGGTGAGTTCCGGGCCGTGCCCCGGGAACAGGGCATCCGGTCCGAGCTCCAGGAGCCGCCGCAGACTGCTGAGGTAGGCCGCCAGGTCACCATCGGGATGCGCGACCACCGAGGTGCCCCGCCCGAGGACATGGTCACCGGTCAGCACGGCGCCGGTCGGGAGCCGGAGCGACAGGTGATCGCGGGTGTGGCCCGGTGTCGCGATCACCTCGACGTCGATGCCACCAACCCGGAGTCGGGAACCGTCAGCGATGATCGATCCGCTGGATCCCGCGACGTCCCGGGTCGCCGCCGCGACGCGGCAACCGAAGGTCCGCGACCAGGCCGCGGCTGCCTCCGCATGGTCGAGATGATGGTGGGTGACCATGATGGTGACCGGCTGGGCATCCCGATCGCGGAGGGTGGTTCGGACCCGCTCCAGGTGCGCGCCATCCGGCGGACCGGGATCGACGATGATCGCCTCACCGCTACCGGACGGTCCGATGACGTAGGTGTTCGTGCCGTCGAGAGTCATCGGTGAAGGGTTCGGGGCCAGCACCCGGACCGCCAGTTCGTCCAGGGACGCCACGGCCGGCAGGTCCCCGACGGCCGGAAGGTCCCAGGACGTGCGGGGGTCCTGCGGCGGACCGCTCTGATCGGACGTGGGTGCGTTCATCTGTGCAGCGTAGATGTCGCGGCCCGCGAGCGTGTCGCACCCACGCCTGCGCGCATGGCTGAGCCCCGGTTCGGTGCGGTGAACCGGGGCTCAGCGGATGCCGCGTCGCGGCAACCAGCGGCGGCGTGCTGGCGGAGGTCGCGCCTCCCGGCAGGTGAACCCGTCCGAGGACGCGCAGCACACCGCCGCCGGTGGATGCGGACTCTCATCCGCTCACCAAACGTTCGCGGGCGCGGGGGCGCCAGGATGGGTCCGTGTCGCGGAAACTTCGTTGGGAGGATCAACGAGGTTCGATCGGAGCCCCCGGCCCCGCGAGCGAGGGCATCGCGTGAGCCAGGCGCGCTCGGCGTGCGCAGGTCGCTCAGTGTGGCCCGCAGCGCGACGTCCTTCACCTCTCCCCCTTCCATCGGACACTGTCCACGCGGTAGGGTGACGGTCGTCGCGGAGGGAGCGGGAGCCGTCCGGGCGGGAGACATGAACGGCGGTCCGGATCCGGACCGCCGTTCATGTGTCGACGGGCAGACGCGACAGCGCCGACCCCCGGGCAACCACGTCCGGGCACGTCGGGCCCGAACCGGCACCGGACGACGTCAGACGATCGAGGGCTCGTCCTCGAACGGGTGCTGCACCATGACGCGGCCGTCGACCTGCAGGATGGTCGGTTCGATCCGTCGCGCATCCACCTCACCATCCCGAGCCGCCGCCCATGCACTGCCGGCATCGGGGAACCGGGCGAGAGCCTCGAGGTTGCGACGCGTCGGGAAGATGACGGTCGCCTGACCCTGCTCATGCGCTGACAGGGCGTCCTCCGGCTGCATCCAGGCCACGCCGGTGGCCTCGACATCATCGTGCGCCGCGATCTGGCCCGGCAACGCCCGAGCGATCAAGAAGCGGGTGTCGAACCGCTTGTGCTGACCACGTGGCGTGACCCACCAGGACCACATCGCCAGCGCGTCCAGGTCCAGGGTCAACCCCTGTGCCGCCAGGAACGGACGCCAGTCCCAGCGTTGCCCGCGGGTGGCCAGGTGCTGCCGGGCGTCACGGAAGGGGGGGCTCGACAGATCCTCTGCGGTGACCCACGACCCATCGGACCGTCGAGCGAACAGCAGCCCGACCTCCTCGAAGGTTTCGCGGACACCGGCGACGAGCAACCCGAGGGCATCCGCGTCCGACGTGACCCCCAGCACGGTCGACCAGGCGTCGAGATCACCGACCGACCAGCGGGACGGATCCAGTTCGCGATCCGCGACATCCACCTTGCCGCCGGGGAAGACCAGGGCGCCACCGGCGAAGTCCGAGTCGATGTGACGTTCGAGGAGCAGAACCTCGATACCACCGGACGCGGCGTCCCGGACCAGCACGATCGTGGCAGCGTCGACCGCTGGCACGTCAGAGGACATCACAGCCCTGACCCCCTGGTCACCGACCGTCCCGATGCCGCGGTCACGGACCGACCATCTCCAGGATGGCTTCGACCTCGACCGGGCTGTCCATCGGTAGCGAGGCAACCCCGACGGCGGACCGGGCATGCACCCCGTGGTCTCCGAGGACCTCGCCGATGAGGTTGGACGCACCGTTGGCCACCAGGTGCTGCTCGCTGAACGAGGGGACCGAAGCGACGAAGACGGTGAGCTTGACCACCCGTACGCGCTCGAGGTCTCCGGCAGCGGCCGCAGCGATGGCAAGGACGTTCAGACCCGCGGTCCTGGCCAGATCGAGACCTTCATCGGTCGTGATCGCGTCTCCGAGCTTTCCGGTCCGGACCAGGCTGCCGTCGACGATCGGAAGTTGGCCGGCCGTGAGCACCAGGGCGCCCGACACGGCGTACGGCTGGTAGGCCGCGGCCGGGGCCGGCACCGCGGGAAGTTCGAGGCCGAGAGCGGCCAGGCGGTCGGCCGCACTCACGCCTGACCCTCCCCCGCCAACGGCCGCTTGAAGTAGGCGACGTTGTCGACGACGCAGACGAGTTCCCAGCCGTCGCCACCCCACTGGTTGAGTATCTGTTGCAGGGCATGGCTGATGAGTGGGGCGGTGGCGTATTCCCAGCGGGTCACGATGGACTCCTCGAGCAGGCGATCACGAGCGGTTGGCGGCGAGCGATGGTCGCAGGGAGCCGACCGCTCGGGTGGCCAGCCTACTCGTCATCGCCGGGTGACCGGCCGCACGGTCCGGGCCCAAGGGGTAGCTCAGACCGCCGTCGCGATACCGCCGCCCGCGGTGAGTTCGCGCCGATCCGTCTCGCCGAGTCCGCCCCAGACCCCGTACAACTCGCCGCTCGTCAGGGCGTACTCGCGGCACGCCTGGAGGCACGGACAGGTCGCACAGACCGCCTTCGCCTCGGCTTCCCGGGCGAGGCGTTCGCGCTTGGGCTCGAACCGGTTCGGGCCGAAGAACAGGGCGGGGTCGCGGGTCCTGCACCTCGCCTGTTGGTCCCAACTGATCTCCGCATCGAGGTTCTGGGCCAGGCGCAACCCCAAGGACCCGGTCGGACCGGGATCGAGGTCAGCGAAGACAGCCGGAGCGGTGCCGTCATGGGAACTACGATCGGAACTGCGCAACGCGTGATCCCCTCGGTCTGGTTCGCGTGGTCGCACCCTACGCCCGGACGCCACGCGTGACTAGGCCCTTGCCGCTTGCTGACTGCGCGCAGATGATCGCAACATCTCGCGCTCCCGTGCGGCGGCCTACGCGTCCGAGCTGACCACCTCGGAGGGATCGAACGGCTCGACGAGCACGACGGGCCCTTCCACGGCGTGGACCCGGACCGGCGTGCCGACCTTCGCCCGCTTCGCGTCGCCGGTCCACCTCGCGCGCCACAGCGCTCCGTCGATGTAGACGTGGCCCTCCGGGTTGAGCACCGATCGCACGATGCCCGGCTTGCCGACCAGCTCATCGAGGGACAGACCCTCAGGTCCAGCCTGGGCGCGCAGGACCGTGGTCATGACGAACACGAAGAAGGCCGCCACGGTGACGGTCGTGGCACCGATCAGCCAGGGGTTGAGCGCGAGGGCATCAGCAGCGTAGAAACGGATGGAGCCGATGACGAACGCCGCGGTCGCGCCCAGGGTGATGGGTCCGAACCCGGCGACAGCGGTATCCACCGCGTAGAGCAACAACCCCAGGACCACCAACGCCACGGCCCACCAGACGACCGGGAGGACGGTGAGCCCGAACGCACCGATCGCCGTCGTGATGATCCCTGCGAGGCCAGCCACCCCGAAGCCCGGCTGGAACGCCTCGAACAGCAGCATGCCGAGCCCGACGACCAACAGCAGGTAGATGAACGGTGCGGTCGTGGCCGCATGCAGCACGCGCCGCACCAGACCGAGGCTGTGGAAGCGCACCTCCAGCTCACAGGCCCGGATCTGCAGGGTCCGCTCGTCCCCGCCGCCGGTGGCCACGGTGCGTCCGTCGAGTTCGACGAGCAACGGTTCCAGTCCCTGTGCGGTGAGGGTGACCGCTCCTCCCTCGACGAGGGTGTCGGCGTCGACCCGCTCGTTCAGGAGCTGCTCGAGAAGCTCCGGGGCCGTACCGGCATCGTCGAGCAGCCCGCCAAGCACCGCCGCCTCGTCGAAGGACCCGTCCAGGTCAGACAGGTTCGACGGCGACACCGGACCAACGGTGGCATCTGCCGAGATCGCCCGGATGTCCGCGGCGGCCCAGACCAGGCCGGCCGCACCGGCGGCCTCCGCGCCCGTGCCGAGCGGCCCGACGAGCGCCGCGATCGGGACCGGCGATGCCTCCATGCTGCCGAGCAGTTCGTCGAGGTCGACCGAGACCCCGCCGCCCGAGGAGTACTGCAGGACCACCAGCTCGGACCCGGCCTCCTCGGCCAGCTCGATCACATCGGTCACCTGCGCCGCGACCGGCGGATCGAAGAACCCACCCCGCAGCGGCAGCACCTCGACGGTGCGCACGTCCTGCTCGTCGATGGGGGTCGGGCAGCGTTCCAGGTCACTATCCAGGGTCGGGTCGACCTCTTGCGCGGCAACCGACGACGCCGTCAAGCCGAGCGCGACGAAGGCGAGCACGGCACAGGCGAGGGAGCGGCGGACGGGCCCGCGGGAGAGGGAGAACATGCGGACGGAAGCGTACCGAGGCCGGCGGCTCCCACCGGCCACGGCGATGCCCCGTAGGCTCTGTGGTCATGGACACCTTCACCAACCCAAGTGGCCTCGCCGGGTTCGACGAGTGGCTGTCGTCCCATGTGGTCCTCGTCACCGGCAAGGGCGGCGTCGGCAAGACCACCGGCGCCGCCGCGATCGCCCTGGCCGGCGCCGCGTCCGGCCGGCGCACCATCCTCGTCGAGGTTGAGGGCCGCCAGAGCTTCAGCCGGACCTTCCGCACCGCCCCGTGGGACTACACGGAGCGTGAGTTCCGACCGGGACTGTGGGGCATGGCGGTCGATCCCACAGATGCCGTGTACGAGTACCTCGATCACTTCTACGGGCTCAAACGCGTGCAGTGGGTGATGGAGAAGTCACATGCCCTCGACTTCGTGACGACCGCCGCACCGGGGCTGCGAGATCTGCTGCTCGTCGGCAAGATCTTCGACCTGGAGGTCCGCAAGCGACCGGACGGGCGACGGGCCTACGATCTGATCGTGGTCGACGCCCCACCGACCGGTCGGATCGTGCCGTTCCTCCAGGCCCCCGAGGGCGTCACCGAGATCGTCCGCGTGGGACCCATCAAGCGCCAGGCCCGCCACATGCGCGAGATGCTGCAGAATCCGCGGAGGGTCCAGGCCACGATCGTGACCCTGATGCAGGAGATGCCGGTGCGCGAGACGGTCGAGGGGGTCGCCGCACTGCGTCAGGCCGGCGTCGCGATCGGCCCGGTGATCGCCAACCAGGTCGTGACCCCACGACTCCAGGCCGATGGCTCGGCCGCGATCGCCGCCATGGGACGTGACGGCCTGCAGCGGCGCATCCAGGACGCAGGCGCGACGATCTCCGGGCGCACCAGCGATCTGCTCCTCGAACTCGTCGAGACCCACCGGGCGCAGGTCGAGCAACAGGATGTCCTGCGCGATGAGCTGGCCGCGGACTGCGCGACCCCGGTCCTGACGATGCCCCTGCTGACCGGCTCCAGCTTCGGTGCCGACGACATCGAGGTGCTCGGCGACATCCTCTCCATGCAGGTCGGGGAAGACGGCCCCCACGCCCGGGAGCAGCTCGGCGACGACGACGTGCAGCTCCTGATCGACAGTGCCCGTCCCGCGCCAGGAACAGACGCATGACGGCCGCGTCGCAGGGAGCGGTCGGCGACCTCGCCGAAGACGTCCGATCCGCCCACATCCTGGTCGCGACCGGATCCGGGGGTGTCGGCAAGACCACGACGGCCGCAGCGATCGGCCTGGCGGCTGCACGGGCTGGACGCCGCACCCTGGTGCTGACCATCGACCCGGCACGACGCCTCGCGCAGGCCATGGGACTCGACGGATTGGACGATGCACCCCGCCGCGTCGAGGTTCCCGACCTGCCGGAGGGCGGGGAGCTGTGGGCGATGATGCTCGACATGCAGACCACGTTCGACCGGCTGATCGACCGCCATGCGACCTCCGAGGAGAACGCGGCGGCGATCAAGGCCAACCGCATCTACCGGACGATGTCCGGCTCGCTCGCCGGGACCCAGGAGTACATGGCGATGGAGCGCCTCCACGAGCTCCACGATGCCGACGAATGGGACCTGTTGGTCGTCGACACGCCCCCGACGCGGTCCGCGTTGGACTTCCTGGACGCGCCCAGGCGGATGAGCTCGTTCATGGAGGGCCGGCTGCTGCAGTTGCTCATCCGGCCGGGGATGGCGGCCGGCAAGGGCGTGGGCCGTTTCGTCGGCGCGGGGGCGAGTGCCTTCATGCGGGTCGCGGGCCGCGTGACGGGCATGGACCTGATCGAGGACATCGGTGACTTCTTCCGGAACTTCGAAGGCATGTACGAGGGCTTCAAGCAGCGCGCCGACCAGGTCCTGGCCCTGCTCCGTGAGCCGACATCGAGGTTCGTGGTCGTGACCTCGCCCGAGCCACCACCCTTGCGGGAGGCGAAGTTCTTCCTCGAGCGGCTGGAGAAGGAGGGCCTGCACGCGGCCGGGATCGTGGTCAACCAGATCCGCCCGGAACTCCCCCGTGACCCGACGGACGCGCAGATCGACCGGGCCATCACGGCCCAGACCGAGGACCGCGACGGCCAGGCGGTCGCCGGGGCCCTCCGCCTGCTCATCGATGTGCGCAACGTGGCGGCCCGGCAGCGACGCGACGTGTCAGCAGCGCTCTACGGTGTGAGCGTCCCCGCGCGACTGCACGTGCCCCTGCTGGCCGGCGACGTCAACGACCTCGCCGGGCTGGACCGCATCGCCACCGCGCTCACCACAGGAGAAGGCCGATGACCCGCGTCGACGGCCCCGAACCGACGCCGGAGGAGCCGCACGCAGGCGAGGACCGGGAGGGAGACGCGACGCCACCGGAGGACGACGACGATCGGGGAGCAGCGGGACCTCGGCGGGACGAGGGCGGGCAGGCAGACCTCGCCCTCCGTGCGTCGGGACCGGCACCGACCCGCCCACCCCGACGGACCGGTGTCTTCCTCGATCCCGACGACCTGCGGGTGCACGTCGGCGACCTGTTGCGCTCCATCCTCGGTGGGTACGAGGTCGATGCGTTCGGGAACTTCACCTTCACCCACGAGGGTGCGCGGGCGTTCGTCACGGTCGGCCCGAGCCCCGTCGGTCCGCAGGTCGGCGTGTTCTCGGTCACCAACCTCGACGTGGACCTGACCCCTCCGTTGGCGGCCTTCCTCCTCGAGACCAACCACACGCTCGGCTTCGGGGCCTTCAGCTACGACGCCCCCAACCGGGCCGTGTGGCTCCGCTATACGCTCCACGGGTCATCGCTCGACCTGCCCGAACTGCAGTCCGCGGTGGCTGCCGTCGCGACGACCGCCGCGGCGCTCGACGACACGATCCGCGATCGGTTCGGTGGGCGCACGTTCCAGGAGTCGCCCGAGGACGTGCAACGCGGGGTCGGACCTCCGGACACCGTGCAGCCCGGCCGCCCCCCCAACGCCAGCGGCTATCTCTGACGCACGGCCGCCCGTCGACCGGGCTCGCGCTGGGTACCCTCGGGTCCACCTCGACCGTCGTTGCGGTCTCGAGACGTGATCACTTACTTATCCCTGCCGCCGCGGAGGTTGCGATGAGCCCGGGTCCGGGTCAGAACCCTGTCGTGCGGGTCGCGGGCCGCACGGCCGCGGTGATCACCCGGATGGTCTTGATCGCGATCATCGCGGTGATCACCGGCACGATGCTCGGGGCGCTGTTCCTCCCCCTCGGGCTCGCAGCCAACGACGTGCTGGCGGCGGTCCGGACGGACATCCTCGACGTCCCGCCGCTGGGCTCCGCGGATACACCCGCCCAGAACTCGTTCATCTACGACGCCGAGGGCCAGCAGCTCGCGGAGCTGACCTTCGAGGAGAACCGCCGTCCGGTCAGCCTCGACGAGATCCCGGATGTCGCGATCGATGCCGTGCTCGCGACCGAGGATGCCAACTACTACGAACACGAGGGCGTCAACCACCTGGCGATCGCCCGTGCCGCGCTGACGAACTTCACGGCCGGCAGCATCGAGTCCGGCGCGTCGACCATCACGCAGCAGTACGTCAAGATGGCCTTCCTCTCCCCGGAACAGACGCTCCAACGCAAGATCGAGGAGGCGATCTACGCGATCCAGATCGAGGATGAGCTCACCAAAGACGAGATCCTCGAGCTGTACCTGAACCGGGCCTACTTCGGCGCGGGGACCTACGGGATCGGTACGGCCGCGGAGCGCTACTTCTCCAAGGACATCGGCGATCTGTCCCTCGGGGAGGCGGCCATGCTCGCTGGACTGCTGCGGGCACCGGAGGCCAACAACCCGATCAACAGCCTCGAGAACGCCCAGGCACGTCGTGACATCGTGCTGCGCCAGATGGCCTCCGCCGGCTTCGTCAGTTCCGATCAGGCGTTCGCGGCCATCGATCAACCGCTCGAACCCCGCATCTCGGAGCCGCCACCACCCGAGTTCCCGTACTGGACACAGTGGGTCTCGCGACTGCTGACCTCGGAGAGCGCCGCGACAGCGCTCGGCACCCAGGTCGATGCCTTGGAGGCGATGGGGGCGACACCCGATGAACGGACCCGGTTCGTGTTCCAGAGCGGACTGCGGATCCACACGACCCTGGATCCGGACCTGCAGAACCACGCGGAAGCCGCCCTGACGGAGCACCTCACCTACGAGGACGAACCACTCGACGAGATCGCCCGTGAACCCAGCGGCGCGATCGTGAGCGTCGAACCGGGGACCGGTGCCGTGCGCGCGATGGGTCTCGGGCCACAGACGTTCGGTTCCTGCCTGGACGACAACAGCTGGGTCGGTGAACCCAGCGAGACCGGCCAGCTGTTCTGCGATCGCACGACGGTCAACCCCGCCGTCCCGGGCATGGGCGGCTCCGGCCGGCAGCCCGGATCGGCGTTCAAGCCATTCGTCACCATGGCCGCCCTCGAGGAGGGGTTATCCGCGGGCCTGACCCTGGACGCCCGCGGACCACAGGACATCGAAGGCATGTGCGCCGAGCCCTGGACGGTCCGCAACTCCGGCGGGGACGGCATCCTCAACATGTACGAGGCGATGGCACAATCCAGCAACGTCTACCACGCGTTGCTCGTCGCCGAGATCGGCCCCGAGAAGCTGGCCGACATGTCCGCACGGCTGGGTTCGCCGGTCGCGGACCGGGACATCGTCTGCCCACTCGCGCTCGGGACCACGGACACCACACCGTTGGCGATGGCGACCGCCTACGCCACCATGGCCAACCGCGGCGAGTACTGCGCCCCCTTCGCCATCACCCACATCGAGGATGCGCAGGGCAACCTCATCTGGGAGCACAGCCCGGACTGCATGCAGGTCGTTGACGAGGAGATCGCCGACCGCGTCATCGACATGCTTGCCGGCCCGGTCGAGGCCGGCGGCACGGCACCGATCGCCAACCTCGGCGAGTGGCCGACGCGGGGCAAGACCGGAACGACGCAGAGGTTCGTCGACGCCTGGTTCGTGGGCACCATCCGGCAGCTCTCGACGGCCGCCTGGATGGGCTACCCCATGGGCCCCCGCTTCTTCGTCGATGAGGCGGCCGCTGCGGACGCCTGCGGCAGCGAGCGGATGGGCACGCAGTGTCCGCCGGAGGACCAGACCCTGACCAACGTCACGATCGCCGGGGCGAACTACTCCCGGGTCTTCGGTGGCACGATCACCGCGCCCATGTGGAAGACCTACATGGAGCAGGCGGCCCAGAAGTACGAGCCCGAGGACTTCCCCGACCCCGGCCCGATCCCGACCGGCCAGGTGCCGAACCTCCTCGAGGCAAGCTCGCAGAGCGAGGCGGAGGAGATCGCGGTCGATGCCGGCTTCCGGGTCCGGTTCGAGGAGGTCGACGACTGGCGGGACACGGGCACCTTCCTGGAGCAGCGCCCGTCCGCCGGCAGCCGGCTGGAACTCGGCAACGTCATCGTCGTCGACGTCTCCACCGGTCGGGGTGACCTGCCGACGGTGCCCGACGTCATCGGCCTGACCCTGGACGAAGCGGCCGAGATCCTGTTCGATCTGGACTACGACGTGGGCCGCCGTACCCGGACGGTCGACGATGAGGATCTCGACGGTCGAGTGATCGAGCAGAGCCCGTCACCCGGAACCCCCCTGCGACCGGGTGAGCGGATGATCGAACTGGACATCGGAGAGTTCGTCGAGCCCGAGCCCGAGCCCGAACCGGAACCCGAACCGGAACCCGAGAGCCCACCGCCCGAAGGCGGCGAGAACGGCGACTCCAACAGCGGGTCGGGCAGTGGATCGGGCGGCAACTCCGGCAGCAACCAGGGCGGTGGCTCCAGCAGCAGTGGCTCGAGCGACGACGACGGTGGCGACTGAGTGGGCGTCACCCGCGTCCTCGCCGCCGGTGCAGCCGGCGCTGCCGCGTGCGTCGCCTACGGCACGCTGATCGAGCGCCGCTGGTACCGGCTCCGTCGGGTCGTGCTCCCGCGCACGCTGCGGTCCGCAGGCCGGCTGACGATCCTGCACATCAGCGATGTCCACCTCATCCCTGGGCAGGATCACCGCATCCAGTTCCTCCGCTCGCTGGCCGACGCGGACCACGACCTGGTCGTTGCGACCGGTGACCTGCTCGGGGCCGAGCACACCGAGGACCTGGCGGTGTCAGCCCTCGCGCCCCTGACATCGCGAGGACAGCCGGGACTGATCGTGCTTGGCAGCAACGACCTGTTCGGCCCGGTCGCCAAATCGCCGATCGCCTACTTCACCAAGCCGGAACGGCGCATCCACGGAGCACGACTGGACACGGACCGCCTCGTGGACGGCCTGGCACGCGTGGGCTACCGGACCCTGTCGAACGAAGCGCTCACCCTCGAAACCTCGGGGGGACGCGTCGGCGTCGGCGGGATGGACGACCCGCACCTGGACACGACGCAGATCCCAGCCGCTGGGGCCGTGACACCACCCAACGATCCTGACGTTCTGTGCAACCTCGGCCTCGTCCACGCGCCCTACACGGCGGCCCTGGATGTGCTGGTGGATGCCGGGCACGACCTGCTGTTGTCGGGCCACACCCACGGAGGTCAGGTCCGCTTCCCGCCGATCGGCGCGGTCGTCGGCAACTGCGACCTCCCGCTCGACCAGATCCGCGGAGCATCCCGCTACCGCGGCCGGTGGCTACACATCTCGCCGGGCCTCGGCCACTCCCGCTACGCCCCGTTCCGCTTCGCCTGTCGGCCGGAAGCGACACTGCTCGAGCTGACCGGCTGATCGCCGATGGGGAGCACCGGTCCCGGCACGGCACCGGTTCGCGCCCCTGTCGGCCCACGGGTAGGCTCCGGTCCGCTCCCGATCGGGAGCCCTTTCGTGCATCGACGGGATGTAGCGCAGCTTGGTTAGCGCGCCTCGTTCGGGACGAGGAGGCCGGCGGTTCGAATCCGCCCATCCCGACCATCGGCACGAAGGGCGACGGACGCGCGGTCCCGGCAGGTGCGGGGTCGCGCGTCCGCCGTCCGGGGGTCGGTGTGTGGCTCACTCCGTTGACGAGTGCCCGACAACGATGCCCGCCCCCGGAGGCGACGATGGAACTCGCAGCCCTGCAGCAGACGATCCGTGCCACCTACGGCGCCCAGGACCGCGCACGCGGCACCGATGCCACCTTCGGCTGGTTCATCGAGGAGGTCGGCGAGCTGTCACGGGCGATCCGCCGCCAGGGACATGCCGAGCGTGTGGTGGAGTTCTCCGACGTCCTGGCCTGGCTGGTGACGTTGGCGGACCTGTGCGACGTCGACCTCTCCGAGGCGGCCGAACGCTACGCCGACGGGTGCCCGAAGTGCAGCGCAGCACCCTGTGCCTGCGCGGCCACGGATCCGGTCAGACCGTGATCCGTCGCGGCCGGACCGTCGCTCAGGTCCGCTCGGCGACGATGAGTTCCGCGATCTGGACCGCGTTCAGAGCCGCCCCCTTGAGCAGGTTGTCGCCGACGACGAACAGGTTCAGGCTGTAGGGGTCGCCGAGGTCCTCCCGGATCCGACCGACGAACACCTCATCGCGTCCGGCGGACGCCAGCGGGGTCGGGTAGGCCAACGGCTCGCCGTCCTTGCCGATGCCGTCCTCCACGATCAGGCCGGGTGCCGCGGCCAGTGCCTCCATCGCCGCCGCACGCTGCACCGGCTGGGTGAAGGTCAGTCGGGCATTGATGGCGTGACCGACCACGACCGGGACGCGCACACACGTCGGCGACATGCGCAGGGCCGGGAGGTTCAGGATCTTGCGGGACTCGTTGACGAGCTTCCATTCCTCGTCGGTGTAGCGGGCGTCGGCGAACGATCCGCAGTGTGCGAGCACGTTGAACGCCAGCGCCTTCGAGAACGACTCGGCCGAGACTCGTGCCTCGGCGCTCGCCCCGTCGGTCTGCAGGTCCTCGGGCTGCTGGAGGAACTTCTCGGCCTGCTCCAGCAACTCGGTGATCCCCGACATACCGGCACCCCCGGCTGCCTGGTACGAGGTGGCGACGACATCGGTCAATCCCAGGGCGTCATGCAACGGCTTGGCCGCGACCATCAACACCATGGTGGTGCAGTTGGGGTTCGCGACGATCCCCCGGGGTCGGCGGGCCACAGCCTCCGGGTTGACCTCACTGACGACCAGCGGCACGTCAGCGTCCATCCGCCAGGCCGACGAGTTGTCGATGACGACCGCGCCAGCCGCCGCGGCGACCGGACCCCACTCCTTCGACCGATCCCCGCCCGCGGAGAAGATGGCGATGTCGATGCCGTCGAACGCCGCAGCACTGATCGCCTGCACCTCGACGTCCCGATCCTTCCACGGCAACCGGGATCCGGCCGACCGCTCGGAGGCGAGGAACACCGGATCACCGTCGATCGGGACGTCCCGTTCGTCGAGCAGGCGGCGCAACTCCGTCCCGACGGCGCCGGTCGCGCCGACGATGGCCACACGGACCGCGGCCGGGGTGGCGGTGTCCGACACACTCATTCGGCTACCTCCGGCAGACCGTCGGCACCCAGCCCGAAGGCCGCGTGGACGGCTTGGACGGCGGTCTCGACCTGATCCCCGGCGACCACGACCGACACGCGGATCGTCGAGGTCGAGATCATCTCGATGTTGACGCCGGCCGCGGACAGCGCACCGAACATCTTGGCCGCGACCCCCGGGTGGGTCTTCATGCCGGCGCCGACCAACGACACCTTGCCGATATCGTTGTCGACGCGGACCCCGACCGCCCCGATCTCGTGACAGAGCGGGTCGAGCACGGCTCTGGCCTTGTCGCAGTCGCCGCGCGGCAGCGTGAACGAGATGTCGGTGCGCCCATCCGCCGAAACGTTCTGCACGATCATGTCGATGTTGATGTTGTCATCGGCCAGGGCCGAGAACAGGCGTGAGGCGACACCGGGGCGGTCCGGGACCTGCTGGATGGTGAGCTTGGCCTCTGAGGTGTCATGCGCGACACCGGAGATGATCGCGTCCTCCACACTGTCCTCCTCTGGGCCGACCCATGTGCCATCGCTGAAGCTGAACGACGACCGTACGTGGATACGCACGTTGTGGTTGCGCCCGAACTCGACCGACCGGACCTGCAGGACCTTGGCACCCTGCGCCGCCATCTCGAGCATCTCTTCGTAGCTGACGTAGCTGATCTTCTCCGCGGTGGTCACGATGCGTGGATCGGCGGTGAAGACCCCGTCGACATCCGTGTAGATCTCACACACGTCGGCCTTGAGCGCAGCCGCCAGGGCGACCGCCGTGGTGTCCGAGCCCCCGCGCCCGAGTGTGGTGATGTCCTTGGTGTCCTGACTGACCCCCTGGAAGCCGGCCACGATCACCACGTTGCCCTGATCGAGCGCATCCTGGACGCGTCCCGGCGTGATGTCGACGATCCGCGCCCGACCGTGCACGGCATCGGTGATGATCCCCGCCTGCGAGCCGGTGAAGGACTTCGCCGGAACCTCCCGGTCGTGCAGCGCCATCGCCAGCAGTGACATCGAGATCCGCTCACCCGAGGTCAGCAGGATGTCCAGCTCCCGCTCCGGTGGCCGTTCGGAGATGCGCTGCGCCATGGTCACGAGGCCGTCAGTGGTCTTGCCCATCGCGGACACGACCACCACGACCTGGTTCCCGGCACGGTGGGTGCGGGCGACGCGGTCAGCGACACGCTTCATCCGGTCGACATCACCGACCGACGTGCCGCCGTACTTCTGGACCACGATCGCCACGGTCTCGTCCAACTCCTCAGAGGTTCCAACAACCTGCGGCCGCGGCTGGCTCGATGCCAGGATCCGCGGCCGCCGTGATGATATGCCGCCGCACCGGGGGGTGAACCATCAGGGGATGTCACGCCGGCCGGAGAAGGCGCGGCCAAGCGTGACCTCGTCCGCGTAGTCGAGGTCACCGCCGACCGGCAGACCGCTGGCGAGCCGCGTGACCCGTACCCCGAGCGGTGCCAGCAACCGGGACAGGTAGGACGCGGTCGCCTCACCCTCGACGTTCGGGTTCATGGCCAGGATCAGTTCATCGACCGGCTCCGCGTCCAGCCGGGCCACCAGTTCCTTGAGGTGCAGATCGTCCGGTCCGATCCCGTCGATGGGCGAGATCGCGCCACCGAGGACGTGGTAGCGGCCCTGGAACTCACGGGTCCGCTCGATGGCGACCACGTCCCGGGGCTCCTCCACGACACACAGCACCGAGCCGTCACGGCGGGTGTCCCGACAGATCCGACACTCCTCGGCCTCCGCGATGTTCCAGCAGCGGGTGCAGAAACGGATGGTCGCCTTGACCGTCGTGATCGCATCGGCCAGACGCTGGGCATCGGTGTTCTCGGTCTGCAACAGGTGGAACGCGATCCGTTGCGCGCTCTTCGGACCGACGCCCGGAAGTCGCCCGAGTTCATCGATCAGGTCCTGGACGGCACCTTCGTACACACTGGCCTCACGCGGGGGATGGGCTGCTCGGACGGCCGCACGCCGGAGCGTACCCAGGGCGACCCGTCAACCTGCCTGACCGCCGCCGCTGCTGCCCTCGGTGATCACGACTCAGGCCTCGTGCTCCGAGGGCGGCGGGAGTTCGTCGACGAGTTCGGCACCCAACTCGTCAGCCAGTAGCCGACCGACCGCCTGCGGGTCCTGGGCGGTCGGCGCGTCGAACTCGGCCTCCCGGACCGCCGCCTCATCGTCGACGGGTTCCTCGGCGGGCTCCGGCGGGGCCGACGCGGACACGTCCGACACCTCGTCGGCTTCCGTCGGTGCGTCGTGCCCGACGGTGCGCGCACCATCGTCCGGATGGGGAGCCCCGGTGTCGGAGGCGGTACCCGCAGCACCGTGACCGCCACTCTCGTGGAACACGGGTGTGCGTGCGTCGTCGGGTGTGACACTCGGGGGCACGGGCCGGCGTCGGTCATCGTCACCGTCGACGACGATCTCAAGACGCACCCGGAGCCCGGTCACCTGTTCGACCGCGCTCTGGAGCGCGTCCGCGTACGCCCCGGAGCCGGCGTTGGCCGCATGGAACGAGGCGTAGCGCCGCCCGTAGCGCAGGGTGAGGATCCCACGGCCGGCGCGGGTCGGCGTCGCCGGGAGGAAGATCGCATGGTGTCGCCGTGACCCGTCACGGACGACCTCCAGGATCGTGTCCCATTGCCGCGTGATCCGAGCCAGGTCGTCCTCGGGACCGGAGGGCTCCGGCGCATCGGCGTCGACGTGCTCGGTGTCCGCCACCTGCTCGGGTACCTCCTCCGGCGGCGACGGGTCGATCTCTGGAGGATCGGCCGGCGCCGGGTCCTCGGACGCCGCAGGGCCATCGACTGGCGCGTCATCGGCGGGCAGAGGATCACCGGCGGGCAGAGGATCACCGACCGGCGCGCGCTCTGTCGCCTGGTCCGGTGCGACCGCGGCTGCAGCGGTCGCGGCCGCGCGCCGAGCCGGCTCTGCCGGCGCCGACGGCGCGGACGACTCGGACACCTCGGGCGGCGGAGCAGGATCGACCGGGTCAGCTACCGGCTGATCGGGCACGCTCGGAGCAGCGACCGGCGGGGCGACCG
>SLHP01000114.1 GCA_007136095.1 Nitriliruptoraceae bacterium | reverse complement strand
TCCGCCGGACGTCGCCCGAGAACTCCTTGACGCCCACGACCCCGTCGATGTCGGCCAGCTTGGCGAGGATGTCCGGGGTGAGGTCCGTCCGGGTGGAGAACGGGTTGTTGTAGACGATGACGGGCAGGCCGACCTCCGCGATCGCCCGGTAGTGGGCGAGCAGTTCATCGAGTGTCGAGGGGTGGTTGGTCGGTGGCAGGACCATGGCTCCGTCGACGCCGTCCTGCCGGGCCTGCTCGGCCAGGTCGCAGATGGCGCGGGAGGACGGCCCGGACAGCCCGGAGACCACCAGGCCCCGACCGTCGGCGACCTCCACGGCGGCTCGCCACAGCCCGCGACGTTCCTCGCCGGACAGGCTCTCGTACTCACCGAGTGACCCGTTCGGGAACAGGCCGGTGATGCCCTCGTCGAGCAGCCAGCTGCAGTGGTCGCGGAAGCGGGCGAGGTCGACCTCCAGCGTGGCCGGATCGAACGGGGTGGTGAGGGCGACGTGCACGCCGGCGAAGTCGGTCACGGGGATGCCTTTCGCGGGAGCCGTGGCGGATCGTGCATCCGCGACGGTGCAGGGAGGAGACCGTACGCGCTGTGCCCGGATGCGCATCCTACGACTGTCGAACGACGGTCTGCGAGCTCCGTGGAAGGCGGGATCGATCCTGCTCGCGGCGAGCAGGGTGGGCCGATCCGTCGCCGAACCCGGAGCGGCACGCCGCAGTAATCTCCGGGCGCCCCGGCCAGTGCGCCCCCGGCAGTGTCCAGCGCATCACGACCTGGGCTCGGGGTGAGAGCGAGGATGACTATGAGCAGCCACCCTGCCGAGTTGTTGTTCGTCGTGCCACGCGGCGGGTCCGGATCGATCTGGACCGGTCGCCCCGCGACGACCGATGCCGTCGCCGTCCGGGATGGCCGCATCGTGGCCCTGGATCGTGAGGCGCTCGATCGACGTGGGCCGTCGACCGAGATCATCGAGCTGGCCGGTCGCACGCTCCTGCCGGCGTTCCGTGACGGTCACCTCCATCCGCTGGCGGGTGGGGCCGAGACGCTCGACTGCGATCTGGTCGATGCGGCCGATGTCGCCGAGGTCCTGGCGCGGCTCCGGGCCTTTGCGCAGGCCACGCCCGACGCCCCGTGGGTGCTCGGGTACGGCTACCCGCCCGAGATCCTGCCCGGTGGCGTCGGTCACGCGCATACGCTCGATGACGTCGTCGGCGACCGTCCCGTCGCCCTGTGGTCCTCCGATCACCACATGGTGTGGTGCAACACCCTGGCCCTGCAGCGCGCGGACATCACCGCCGGAACGACCGACCCGCCGCGGGGAACCATCGTCCGGGACGCCGACGGTCATCCGGTCGGCACCCTGCTCGAGGAGGCCGAGCTGCTCCTCGAGCAGCACCTGCCGCCTCGGGGTCTTGCCAAGGAGGCCCGCGGGCTGGAGGTGGGGCTGGCGCGGATGGTCTCGGCGGGGCTGGTCTGGGGGCAGGACGCCTGGACCCGACCCGAGACGATGCCGTCGTACCTGCACGTCGCCGACGCCGGCCGCCTGACGGTGGACCTGGATCTGGCGTTCAAGGTGGACGTCGACCGCTGGCGGGAGCAGCCGGGGGACTTCGAGGATGCCCGACGGGACACGGCCCGTTCCGCGGAGCGACGCATGGCCGGTGGGGTGCCCGGTGGGCTCCTGACCGCGACGACCGTCAAGTTCTTCATCGACGGCGTCATCGAGGGTGGTACCGGCGCGATGCTGGAGCCCTACTGCGCGATGGGTGACGGTGCCGGCCACGGCGGCCACGACCACGGCATCGCGAACTGGGAACGTGACGAGCTCGTACAGGCTGCCGCAGCGATGGATGCCGCCGGTTTCCAGCTCCACATGCACGCCATCGGGGACGCAGCGATCCGCCTGGCGCTGGACACGGTCGAGCAGGTGGCCGCGCGCAACGGTCCGCGTGATCGGCGGCCCGTCGTGGCACACACCCACCTGGTGCATCCGGACGACCGCCGACGTTTCCGTGAGCTGGGTGTCATCGCCAACTTCGAGCCCCTGTGGGCGCAGGACAACGAGATCATGCGCGAGCTCACCGAACCTCGACTCGGTCCGCGTCGCAGCGGGTGGCAGTACCCGATCGGGTCGCTCATCCGCAGCGGCGCCCGGGTGAGCTTCGGGAGTGACTGGCCGGTGTCGTCGCACGTCCCGTTGGACGGGATCGCCGTCGCGGTGACGCGCCGTGGTCGCACGGGTCCGGCGGCGGAGCATGCGTTCCTGCCGGAGGAGGCCATCACCGTCGATGAGGCCCTGGCCGCGTACACCTCCGGCACGGCCTTCCAGGCCGGTGACGACGACGATGCCGGCCAGCTCGCTGTCGGTCAGCGTGCCGATCTGATCGTCACCGACCAGGACCTCGCGGTGGTGGCACCCCACGAACTCCCCGATGTCGGGATCGAGGCAACGTGGCGGGGCGGAGCGAGGGTCCACGCCCCCTGACCCGCCGCTCGGCCGTGGCGGGTTCGTCGGAGGCGCCCGACGGCCCGTAGGCTCCTCGCTGGACCCCGATCCAGGAGGCTTGTCGTGACGGACCAGATCGTCGAGCGCATCGACGTCGTCGGCGTGGTGGGATGCGGCACGATGGGGGCGGGTATCGCCGAGATCGTGTCACGGAACGGGCTGCCGGTCCGCTTCGTCGAGATGACCGACGAGGCGGTCGAGAAGGGCCTGGCGCGTATCGCGGGGTCGTTGGACCGCCAGGTCGCACGGGAGCGGCTCACCTCCGAGGAGCGCGACGAGATCGTGTCGCGCATCTCCGGGTCGACCCAGTACGGCGACCTCGATGTGTGTGACCTGATCGTCGAGGCGGTTCCCGAGATCCTCGACCTCAAGCAACAGGCTTTCCGTCAGATCGATCAGCACGCCCGGCCGGATGCGATCATCGCGACCAACACCTCCTCGCTGCCGGTCATGGACATCGCCGTGCACACGCGGCGCCCCAATCGGGTGCTCGGGTTCCACTTCTTCAACCCTGCGCCGGTCATGAAGCTGATCGAGCTCGTCCGCACGGTGGTCACCGACGAAGCCGTCGTGGACACCGCACGGCGGTTCGCTGAGTCGATCGGCAAGGTGCCGGTGGTCGTCGGAGACCGACGCGGCTTCATCGCGAACCAACTGCTGTTCCCCTACCTCAACCAGGCGGTCTGGATGGTGGAGGGTGGGTACGCCACGAAGGAGGATGTCGACGCGGCCATGCGGTTCGGTGCCGGCTTGCCGATGGGGCCCATCGCCCTGACCGACCTCGTCGGGGTCGACACGTTCGTCGGGATCATGGATGCGATCCACTCCCAGTTCCAGGACACGCGGTTCGCGCCCCGACCGATCCTCGGACAGTTGGCGGGTGCCGACTTCAACGGCCGCAAGTCGGGCCGTGGCTTCTACACCTACGACGAGCCGGGTTCGTCGCGGATCGTCCCCGACGAGGACACCCGCGACCCGGCGGACCCCTCGCTCATCGAGGGCTGGACCACCGTCGGCGTCATCGGCACGGGCACGATGGCCGCAGGGATCGTCCAGGTCTGCGCGCAGGCCGGGTTCGACGTCCTCGTGCGGGGGCGCACGCGGGACAAGGCGGAGGCCGTCGCCGCCGGCACGTCCAAGTCGCTCCAGCGTCAGGTCGACAAGGGCCGCCTGACCCAGCAGCAGATGGTCGAGACCCTGCAACGCATCCACCCGGTGATCGATCTGGCAGACCTGGCCGCCGCGGACCTCGTCATCGAGGCGGTCGCCGAGGACCTGGAGGTCAAGCACGGGCTGTTCGAGGAACTCGCACAGATCCTGAAGCCCGACGCGGTCCTCACGACCACCACCTCGTCGTTGCCGGTCATCTCCTGTGCGATGGCCACGGACCGTCCGGAGAAGGTGCTGGGGCTGCACTTCTTCAACCCGGCGGCGATCATGAAACTGGTCGAGATCGTGCCGACGGTCCGCACCGATGACCTGGTGGTCCAACAGGCACGGGCGTTCGTCGAACGCATCGACCGGGTCGGGGTGCTGTGTGGCGACCGCGCCGGGTTCATCGTCAACACCCTGCTGTTCCCCTACCTGAACGACGCGGTCAAGATGCTCGAGTCGCACTACGCGACGGCGGAGGAGATCGACACGGCGATGAAGCTCGGCTGCGGCTACCCGATGGGGCCGTTCGAGCTGATGGATGTCGTCGGTCTGGACATCACCCTGGCGATCATGGAGCGGCTCCTGGAGGAGTACCGGCAGAACTCCTACGAGGCCGCCCCGCTGTTGCGACGCATGGTCGACGCCGGCTTCCTCGGCCGCAAGGTCGGCCGTGGGTTCTACGTGTACGACTGATGGGGACCGAGCGCACCGCGGTGGTGGGGCCGGCAGCAGCTTGGGCCCATCTGCTGCGGGAGCTCACGACCGACCCCCGGGTGCCCTGGCACGCGAAGGCGGCCGCGGGGGCCGCGTTCGTCTGGAGCACGCCGCTCCCTCGACTCCTGACCGGTCGTCGGTTGCCGCCCGGTGTGGCCGGTGACCTCGCGCTCGTGGTCCTCGGGTGTCGCCGGCTGGTGGCCGCCGCCGGCTACGACGTGGTCCGGGAACGGTGGCGGGGTGACGATGCATCCTTCATCTGGCTCCTGCTGCTGACGGGCATCGAGGACTGATGCGCCCGCCCCCATCGCACGACCTGTCGCTGCCCCAGCTCGACGGGTACCAGGTCGCCCGGGTGCCCGGCTTCCGGGCCGGCAAGGACTACGTGTGTCCGAGCTGCCACAACCCGATCCCCTCGGGGCTCGGGCACGTCGTCGCCTGGCCCGATGACCTGACCGACGAACGCCGGCACTGGCACCACCACTGCTGGCGCATCGCAGCGGGCCGGGGACGGACGTCCTGAGCGGCCGGGTTGCGGTGGCGCCACCGCGCCGGCCCGGCGGTGGAGCCGGGTCCGCGGCGCCAGATACGCTGCATGGTCGTCGAGGGAGCTGTCGTGAGCAAGAAACAGCACAGGAAACAGGTCGCACGCGGGCAGCAGAAGCGCCAGAACGACAAGTTCGAGCGTCGCACTGCCCGCAACCGGATCATCATCATCGTCATGGCGGCGCTGATGGCGCTGTCGTTGTTCGCGATCCCGCTGACCCAGTGGTTCGCGAGCCGTGGCGAGGCCGCTGCGCCCCCGCCGGAGCAACCCGAGAGGGAGGAGCAGCCGGAGACCGTCAGCGCCGAGGATCCGCCGGAGATGACCATCGACACGGAGGCGACCTACCGTGCGACGATCGCCACCTCCGAAGGCGACGTGACGGTCGAGCTCGACGCGGCGGGAGCGCCTATGGCGACCAACAACCTCGTGTCGTTGGCCCGGGACGGCTACTACGAGGGCATCATCTTCCACCGGGTCATCGATGGCTTCATGATCCAGGGTGGTGACCCGACCGGGACCGGGATGGGTGGGCCCGGCTACGCCTTCGATGACGAACTCGGTCCCGCCGAGGAACTCGTCGAACGCGAGGGGTCCTACGTCCGCGGAACGCTGGCGATGGCCAACTCCGGACCCGACACCAACGGCTCGCAGTTCTTCATCGTGCACGAGGATGCGCCGTTGCCGCCGGCCTACGTCGTCTTCGGCGAGGTCATCGACGGGATGGACGTCGTCGACGCGATCGCCACGACACCGACCGATGAGGCGGACCGTCCGCTCGCCCCGATCGAGATCGCGGCGGTCACCATCGACGAGGGCCCATAGGCTGGTCCCACGTGTACGCCAACCTTCCCAGAACCGACCCAGGAGCCCATCGTGGCACAGCAGTACCCCGCACCGCCCGAGATGCAGATCGACCCCTCGACGACCTACACGGCGACGATCAGGACGAACAAGGGTGACATCACCGCGAAGCTGTTCGCGGACGAGGCGCCCAACACCGTCAACAACTTCGTCTTCCTCGCCCGCGAAGGCTTCTACGACGGCGTGATCTTCCACCGCGTGATCAAAGGCTTCATGATCCAGGGCGGTGACCCCACCGGGACGGGCACCGGCGGGCCGGGCTACAAGTTCGCGGACGAACTCGAAGCCTCGCGCAACCACGGCTACAAGATGGGCACGTTGGCCATGGCCAACGCCGGTCCCAACACCAACGGGTCGCAGTTCTTCGTCATGCACCAGGACTACGGTCTGCCGCCGCAGTACTCGGTCTTCGGCAAGACCGTCGACGGTCAGGACGTCGTGGACGACATCGCGAACACCGCCACGGGCCGGGCCGACAAGCCGGTCGATGACGTCGTCATCTCCACGATCGAGATCGCCGAGGGCTGA
>SLHP01000013.1 GCA_007136095.1 Nitriliruptoraceae bacterium | reverse complement strand
GCGGGCGGCCCACGGGCCGCCCGCCGACGCGTCGCGGGACCCCTGACGGCAGGGAGCGCGCGTGGGTGCGGGTTCCGGGCGCCGGCGGGGGTGGCGTACGCTGCGCGGTCCTGACCAGCGAGGCATCGTGGACCACCACCTGACCGTTCTGCCCTCCGGGGTGACCGTCGTGACCGATCCGATGCCGTCGGTCCGGTCCGCGACGTTGGGCCTGTGGGTCTCGGTCGGATCGCGTGACGAGTCGGCCGATCAGGCGGGGTGTTCGCACTTCCTGGAGCACCTGTTGTTCAAGGGCACGACGCGCCGCACCGCCCGCCAGATCGCCGAGGAACTGGACGCGGTCGGGGGCGAGATGAATGCGTTCACCTCCAAGGAGATGACCTGCTTCTACGCGCGGGTCCTCGACCGTGACCTGCCGCTGGCCTTCGACGTGCTGGCCGACATGGTCGTCGATGCCCGCAATGCACCGGAGGACGTCGAAGCGGAGCGCCAGGTCGTGCTCTCGGAGATCGACATCCACGTCGACACCCCCGATGACCTCGTGCACTCCGACTTCTCGGAGCTGCTGCTCGGGGAGCACCCGCTGGCGCTCGAGACGCTCGGCACCTTCGACTCGATCACCCGGTTGGACCGCGACACGATCCACGCCTACTACCTGGACCGCTACCGCCCGGAGAACCTGGTCGTCGCAGCATCCGGCAACGTCGAGCACGACCGGGTGATCGAACTGACCGAGCAGCTGCTGGGGGATCTAGGCCGCCCGGGTGGGTCGCGTCCGCCCCGGTCGGCACCACAGGCGTTCGCGGAAGGAGCCGTGCGGGTCCGGCAGCGCCCGACCGAACAGGCGCATGTGGTCCTCGGGATGCCGGGGGTCTCGCAGACCGATGAGGACCGCTGGGGCCTGCGGGTGCTGAACACGTTGCTCGGGGGTGGGATGTCCTCCCGGTTGTTCCAGGAGATCCGCGAGGTCCGCGGGCTGGCCTACACCACCTTCAGCTACGCCTCGTCCTACACCGACGGTGGCCTGATCGGCGCCTACGTGGGTACCGCGCCGGGCAAGGTCGACGAGGTCCTGACCGTGCTGCGCGACGAACTCGATCGGGTCGTGACCGACGTCACCATCGAGGAGGTCGAGCGTGCCAAGGGGGCGCTCAAGGGCGGGACGGTGCTGGGACTCGAGGACACCGGTTCGCGCATGTCGCGTATCGGCCAGCAGGTGGCCACGGGCGTGCCGATCGTGACCGTCGACGAGGCCCTGGAACGCATCGGTCGGGTGGACCTCGACGAGGTGCGCCGGGTCGCCACCTCGATCCTGTCGCGACCGCGGGACCTGGCCGTCGTCGGTCCGTTCGGCGAGGACGAGGCCGACCGGTTCGCCCCGGCGGTGTCCTGACGCCATCCGGTCCCGTCGACGCACGGCTCCGGTCAGATCCGCACACCGCTCGTCGCCCGGCGGCCACCACTAGCATCGCCCACGGCTTCGAGGTAGGAGTGCCGAGCGTGCGAACGATCGCCAGCTACCACCACAAGGGCGGGGTCGGCAAGACCACGACCGCCGTCGCCCTCGCGGTCAACGCCGCGGACACCGGCCACCGGACGCTGCTGTGGGATCTGGATCCCCAGGGCTCGGCCACCCGGCTCGTCGGAGCGGACCGCGGGTCGGACGGTGTGGCGGAGGCGCTGTTGGCCGGCGGATCGCTGCTGGATGGCGTCCGACCGACCACGCAGGACCGGTTGGACGTGTTCCCCGCCGACCTGTCGCTGCGCCGGCTCGATCGCCACCTCGGCGACGATGGACGCGAACACCTCCGTGCCGTCGTGGAGCGGGCAGCGGAGCACTACGACGTGATCGTGCTCGACTGCCCACCATCGGTCTCCGAGGTCGCCGCCGCCGTGCTGTACGCCGCCGACCTCGTGGTGGTGCCGCTGACCGCCGGTCCGCTCGCATGGTCCGCCTACGCCGATCTGTACACGGAGATCGACGCCATGGGGATCGCCGAGCGTCCGCGCCTGCTGGCCTTCCTGACGATGGTCGATCGACGCAAGGGCCTGCACCGGGACCTCGTGGACTGGGACACGCCGCCCGACGGGTTCAGCGCCGTGACCGTGCCGACGGACAGCCGGGTGGAGCGCATGGCCATCGACCCCCATCCGTTCCGGGCGGTGCTCTCCGGCCGGGCAGGCGAGGCCTACGGGGCGTTGTGGGCCGATGTCGCCGGCGCGGCGCGCGCCACCAGCGTGGCCGGGTGAGGACACGTCATGGCGGCGGTCACCGGCTGGCAGGAGGTCGCCGACCAGGTCTGGGTGCGCCGATACGACCCGTACGACGTCAACGTGACCGTGATCGCCGGACAACGGCAGGTCCTGCTCGTCGACGTCCGGACCACCCTGCGTGAAGCGGCTGAACTGCGCGGCCACATCGCCGAGTTGCCCGTGGGGCCGGTCAGCCTGGTCGCCTTCACCCATGCCCATCTCGACCACTGCCTCGGCGCCGGGGTGTTCGCCGGTGTACCCGTGTGGGGCACGGTTGGCTGTCGCGATGCCCTGCTGGCTCTGGGTCCGGGCCACCTGGAGTCGATGCCGTCGTGGGTGCCGGAGGAGGAGCATGCGCACCTGCGTGCGAGCCACCTCGTCCCGCCTGACCACACGTTCCGTGACCGCCAGCGCCTCGGGCTCGGCGGTCGCGAGGTGGAACTCCTGCACCCCGGCCGTGGGCACACCGACCACGACCTCGTCGTGCACGTTCCCGATGCCGGGGTCCTGGTCGCGGGCGATCTGGTGGAGGTCGGCGCTCCGCCACAGTTCGATGATGCCTACCCCTACCAGTGGCCCGCCACGCTGGCCGCCTTCGAGGGGTTCGACCCGACCGTGATCGTTCCGGGTCACGGGGCGGTCACCGACCACCTCGGCGTCGCCCGGCAACAGGCCGACCTCGCTCGACTGGCGACGCTGTGTCGTGAGGTCCACGGCGGGATCCGCAGTCGTGAGAGTGCGGTCAGGCGTTCCCCGTTCCCGCGGGCGACCACCGAGGTGGCGCTCACGCGGGCTGCGGATCGTCCGGCGTGAGACCCAGTGTCCCGGTCCGGTGCCGCGCACACGGGAACGGTCCAACGTCGGGTGGCTAGTCTCGAGCAGCGGAGAGCCATCGAGGAAGGGTCGTTCGTGCGTGTTGGAGTGGTCGGTGCCGCTGGTCGGATGGGAGCCGAGGTCTGCCGCGCGGTGGACGCTGCGCCGGATCTGGACCTCGTCGCGGCGGTCGATCCGTCCCGTGCCGGCGAGCCGCTGGGTGTTGTCGTCGGGATCGACCGTGACCTGGTGGTGACCGACGGCCTGGACGCACTCACCGATGCGGGATGTGATGTCGCGGTCGAGTTCACGGGACCGGGCACGGTCGGTCCGAACCTCGTCGGGATCCTCGAGCGCGGGATCCACGCGGTGGTCGGGGCCACCGGGATCGTCGACCGCGACCTGGCACGTGCGGCGGCGATCGCCGCCGATGGCCCGGCCAACGCACTGATCGCGCCCAACTTCGCGATCGGCGCGGTCCTGCTCATGCGGTTCGCCGAGGACGCAGCGCGTCACCTACCGCACGTGGAGATCATCGAGCTCCACCACGACCGCAAGGTCGACGCCCCGTCGGGGACGGCCCTGCGGACCGCCGAACTCATCGCCGGTGCGAGATCCCAGGTTCCCGACGCGCCGATGGGCGATGACGCCCATCCCGGCGCGCGCGGCGCCGAGCACGCGGAGGTCCGCGTCCACAGCGTCCGCCTGCCGGGGCTGGTCGCCCACCAGGAGGTCATCTTCGGGGGCGACGGACAGACGCTCACCCTGCGGCACGACTCGCTCGATCGGACGTCGTTCATGCCGGGGGTGCTGCTGGCCTGTCGTGGCGTCCCGGAGCTCGACGGGCTGGTCGTGGGCCTCGAACACCTGCTGTAGTCGCGCGACGGTCAGCGACGTTCGGGCAGCGGGATGCGATCCAGATCCCGCGCGACCACGAGGTCCAGGCCCGGTGCGGCCCGACGGGCTTCCTCGAGGTGACCGGTCAGGTCGGGGTAGCGCTGCGAGAAGTGGGTGAGCACCACACGTCGGGCGCCGGCCTGACGGCCGATGCGGGCGGCGCCCGCGGCGGTCAGGTGGCCGGCCTCGTCGGCCAGTGCACGTTCGCTCTCGAGGAACGTCGCCTCGATGATCAGGAGGTCGGCATCCGCGGCGAGGTCGGTGGCCCCGTCACAGGCGCGCGTGTCCATCACGAAGGCGACGGACTTACCAGGCCGGGGTTCGCTGACCTCCTCGAGGTGGATGGTGCGCCCGGCGATCCGGATGTGCCCATCGGCGAACAGACGGGCCCGGTCGGCACCGTGCACCCCCGCTGACGCGGCCAGCTTCGGGAGCAGCCGTCGGCCGTCGGGTTCCGTGAACCGCCAGCCGATCGTCGGGATGACGTGCGAGAGGGCCGCCGAACGCACCCGCAGTGGCCCCTGGGACGGGGTCGGGCCGGGGTCGGTCGGGCGCAACTCGAGGGGTGTGACGGGTTCGAAGGCGGTGGCCTGTGCGAGTCGCTCCACGAACGGTGTGGCCGCCGTCGGGAAATGGACCGGCAGGGTCCGGGTCACCCCGTCGAGGGAACAGCGCTGCACGACGCCGGGCAGGCCCAGGCAGTGATCGCCGTGTGCATGGGTGAGGTAGATCCCGGTGATCTGGGATGCGGTGACCCCGGCGAAGGTCATCTGGCGTTGGGTGCCCTCGCCGGGGTCCAGCAGCAGGCCCTGGTCATCGAACCGGAGGAAGGCCCCGTGGTGTGCGCGCGTGCGGGTCGGCACCTGGCTGGCGGTGCCGAGCACGACCAGTTCGCGGACCGACACCTCTGCTCCTCCGGGGCGATCAAGGGGACGGACGGTGGACAGGTCCGTTGCCGCCGCGCGGCGGGTGCGGCCATCCGGGCCGACACTCGGCCGACGCTATCGGGCTCGGGTACCGTTCGGCCCACGACCGAGAGCCGGTCGGCCACCGGCGCACGTGGGGTAGGTGCGCCAGCCCGCCGTCGGCCCGTGGACGTGATGCGCTCCACGGTCGTGCGAGCAGGCACGGGAGGGCACGCCGCCGTGACCAGTCAGAGCAGTCCGAGCGAGCAGGATCCGGCCGGATCGGGTCCGCAGCAACCTGCAGCCCCAACGTCGTCGGATGGAACCGCTGACGCGCCCCCAGCGGCTCCAGAGCGTGGTGAGGGCGACAAGTACGGAGATGCGCTGCGTCGTTTCTCCGGCGACCTGCGGATGTCCCAGCAGGTCTTCGCCTCGATGGAACAGCGCCAGGTGCCGATCGAGCCGCACCACTGGCAGTTGCTGCTCCGTGCGCACCTCGACGGTCGTGACCTGGCGGGGGCCCGTCAGGTGCTCGAGCGCATGCGCGCCGCGGGTGTCGACGTGGACTCCTCGACGCGCTGGCAGGTCGCCGTGGCGACCGGACACGCCGGTCAGACCGAGGATGCGCTCGCACAACTGGACCAGTTGCACGCCGACGGCGTCGAGCCGCCGGCTGAACAGGCGGCCGGTGTCCTGTCCATCTACCTGGCTGCCGCCCGGTATCCAGCGGCGCGGGCCGTCGTACGCCAGATGTCGCAGCGGGGGCAGGCGGCGAGCGACCAGGATTACGAGCGGCTGCTGCGTGACTGCCTCGACCGTCGGGCGATCAAGGACACCCGGTCGCTGATCGACCTGATGGTCAAGGTCGGCCGGACGCCCGCGCCGAAGCTCGCCACGGAGCTGATCGCCATGATCGCCCGGGCGGGCCACACGGAACGGGCCATGGACCTGCTCACGCTGTTGCAGGGTGCCGGTGTCGCGTTCCCGGGTGATGTCCACACCGAACTGCTGCTCGCCCATGCCAAGGCGGGCAACGCGGCCGCTGCGGAGGCGTCGCTCGGGGACATGCGCGCCGATGGAACGGAACCGACCAGTTTCCACCGCAACGCCGTGCTGCAGGCCTACCTCGCCGGGAAGGACATCGACGGCGCGTGGGCGGCGGCCCTCGGCCTGGCCGATGATGGCCGCATCCCGTCGGGTGACAACCTCGACGCCCTGATCGAGCTGAGCCTGGGTTCCAAGCGGCTGGCGGCAGCCAGTGGGGTCATCGACTGGATGCTGATCCTCGGGATCCCGATCCCACCGCAGCGCGCGGCCGACGTCCTGACGGGCCACCTCAAGGCCGGGGAACTGAACGTCGCCGTCGGCCTCTACAAGGTCATGGCCCACAGCGGGGTCCCCATCGATCGGCGCGCGGCACGCGACATCGTCGAACGGCTGATCCGTGCGAAGCGGCTGGACGAGGCCCGCACCATGCTGGAGGAGCTGCGGGTCGCCGGGACGCTCACGCATGGACGCCACTACGGGTCCCTGCTCAACGCGTTCACGGCGGCCAAGCGTGGTGACGATGCATTGGCACTGCTCCGGCACATGCTCGACAAGAACATCGCACCGACGAGCTCGGATGCCTCGAAGTTGGTCGGGGGTCTGGTCCGCAGCGGTTCGCTCACTGCCGCCGGTGAACTCGTCGGGTCGCTGCAGCAGGCCAAGGTCTCGGTCGATGAACCCACCTACCGCGAGCTGATGTGGGCGCACGCCAAGCGCGGAGAGTACGACCCCGCGAAGGCCGTCTTCGATCACATGGTGGCGGCCGGCATCACGCCGGATGATCGTCACAGCAAGGCGTTGGAATGGGCGTCGGGCGAGACCAAACGGCGCCTGCCCGAAGAAGCCGATGGTTCGCAGGACGCCGGGACCGGGTCTGCGCAGACGGAACCGTCCGCTGAGCCCGCGCCGTCGGCCGAGCCGGATGCGACGCCGGAGCCGGATGCGACGCCGGAGCCCTCGACCGCGCCAGAAGCTGCGCCTGCTGCCGTGGAACCCGCCGCGCCTGCTGCGGAGCCAACTCCCGAGCCGGCTGCCGATCCCGCACCCCCGGAGACGGCCGACGGCGACGATGCGGATCCGCCACCGACGACCTGATCTCCGGTCGGGGGAAGGACGTCGGGCAGCGTCAGCCGGTCACCGTGGTGGTTGCGAACTGTGTGCGGGCCAGGTCAGCGTAGAGACCCCCGCGTGCGACCAACTCGGCGTGGGTGCCGCGCTCGACGATCCGTCCTTCGTGCATCACGAGGATGACATCGGCGTCGACGACCGTGGACAGGCGGTGGGCGATCACGAGGCTGGTCCGGCCCTCCAGGGTCTCGGCCAGGGCCGCCTGGACCAGGCGTTCGGATTCGGTGTCCAGGTGGGCGGTCGCCTCGTCCAGCACGACCACCGCGGGATCCTTCAACAGGACCCGTGCGATCGACAACCGTTGCTTCTCGCCACCCGACATCCGGTACCCGCGTTCTCCGACGATCGTGTCGTAGCCATCCGGCAGGCGCACGATCAGGTCGTGGATCCGGGCTGCGGAGGCCGCGCGGACGAGTTCCTCGTCGGTGGCGTCCGGCTTCGCGTACCGCAGGTTCATCGCGATCGAGTCATGGAACAGGTGCGCGTCCTGGCTGACGACCCCGATGGCGCCGGCCAGCGAGGTCAACGTCAGGTCCCGCACGTCGTGTCCGTCGATCAGCACGCGTCCCTCGGTGGCGTCGTACAGGCGGGGGACGAGCGACGACAGCGTGGACTTCCCGGCACCCGACGGGCCGACGATCGCCACCATCGAACCGGGTGGGATGTCGACGTCGATATCTCGCAGGATCCAGTCGGACGCCTCCTCGCCGTGTTCGGATCGTGGACCTTCGAGCGATGCCAACGCGGAGGCGCCGGCGGCGGGGAACCGGAAGCTGACGCCATCGAAGGTCACGTGGCCCGTCGGGTCCGTCAGGGGCACGGCATCGTCCGCCTCGCTGATGGCGACCGGGAGGTCCACGACCTCGAAGACCCGCTCGAAGCTGACGAGGGCCGTCATGAGATCGACCCGGGCGTTGGAGAGCTGGGCGAGCGGCCCGTACAGCTGCGTGACCAGCAGGCCCAGGGCCACCACGTCCCCGACGGCGAGGTTGCCGTCGATCACGATGAACCCGCCGATGAGGTAGACGAGCCCGGTCGCGACCGTGCCGACGAACCCGAGCGCCGCGAACAACGCGCGTCCGGTGATCGCCTGCTTGACCCCGATGTCGGCGACCCGCTTGGCCCGACCGTGGAACCCCTCGACCTCGTGGTCGACCCGGCCGAACAGCTTGACGAGCAGCGCGCCGGCGACGTGGAAGCGTTCGGTCATGACGGTGTTCATCTCCGCGTTGACGCCCATCGCCTCACGCGACAGCGCCTGGAGCCGGCGTCCGACGATGCGCGCCGGGATGATGAACAGGGGCAGCAGCGCCACGGCGACGAGCGTGACCCGCCATTCGAGGATCAGCATCGTGATCAGCGTCACGGTGACCCCGATGAGGTTGTCGACGATGCCGCCGAGCGTCCCGGTGAGGGCGCGTTGCGCCCCGATGACGTCGTTGTTCAGTCGGGTGATCAGCGACCCGGTCTGGGTCCTGGTGAAGAACGCGATCGGCATCGATTGCACGTGTCGGAACAGCATCGTGCGCAGATCGAGGATGAACTCCTCACCGATCGACGATGCCAGCCAGCGTTCGACCATGGAGATGACCGCGACGGTCACGCCGATGCCGAGCATCGCCACGAACAGCCAGACCAACAGCGTCGTGTCGCCGGCGGGGATCGCCACGTTGATGATCTGACGGATCAACAGGGCCGGGACGACCCCGGCGGCGGAGGTCGCCACGATGAGTGCGACGAACCCGAGCAGCCGCTTGCGGTAGGGGCGGGTCAGCCCCCAAGCACGCCGTGCGACCGTGCGATCGAGGCCGCGCGCCTTGAGTTCGTCGATGTCGCCCATCGGGCGCATCGGCATCCCGCCATGTGCTCTCACGTGGTTCGTTCCTCGTCTGCCGGGTGTGGCTCGCACCGCCGGAGGGGTTCGCTGCCCTCCGGCGGTGGGTATCGGTCGGCGGCCGCTGGGCGGACCATCGGGGAGCCACGGTGCCGCCCGATATCCTCTCGGGGTATGGCGCTCACCGATCTCACGCTCACCGACCTGGCACGCCGAACGCCGCGCAGCAGCCGGGCGCTTCCCGGACCTGCACCACTGGCGCTCACGTCCACGGTACTGCTCGGAGCCGGCTTCCTCGTCCGCGAGGGGACGCGGGCCGCGCTCACCGTGCGGACCATGAAGGAGCAGGGCCGCGAGGTTCCGGTGCTCGATCTCGATCTGCGGCTCCCGGGTCGCCCGCCGGTCCGCCGCGTCGCGGTGCTCGGGGACTCGTCCGCAGCCGGGCACGGACTCTCGGACGCCGACGACGCCGTCGGCCGTCGTGTCTGCCGCGCGCTGGCGGAGCGGGATGGCCGGGCCACCGACCTGCGGGCACTGGCGGTCGACGGCGCGGACATCCGTTGTGTCATCGACCACCAACTCGAGGCAGCCAGGGACGCCGAGGTGGTGCTGCTCGGCGTCGGCGCGAACGACGCGATCCGGCGGCACACCCCGGTCAGGGTGGCGCGCGAGCTCACAGAGCTGTTCGAGGCGATCCGGGAGGTCGCCGCACCCGAGGTGACCATCATGCTGGTCACCGCACCGGACCTGTCCGTAGCGCCGGCCCTGCCCTCGATCCTGCGGGGACCGCTGGGCTGGTGGTGCCGGACGACGGCACGGGTGCAGGCGGCCATCGCCGAACAACAGGATGTCCAGGTCATCGCGCTGCCCCGCGAGGCCCTGGATCCCGAGGTGTTCGGTGACGACGGGTTCCACCCCGGCGCGCTCGGGCACGAACGCACCGCGGCCGCGATCGTCGAGCGGCTGATCGGCTCCTGAGCCCGACCTTCACCGGGGATGTCGCGGCCCACAGCTACGCTCGGCTGTCCCGCCACCCACCACCTCGAGGTAGCTGTGACCGACCCCGCACCGACCGGGTTGACGGCTGCTGAACGGGACGTGCTGTCCCGCTTCGTGACCGACCCGGACGGCGACGTGTTCGCGCTGACCGACCTGCCGGAGGTCGTCAAGGGGGCCCTGTTCGCACGCTACTCGCGGTCCGGCGGCTCACTGAAGCGCCTGTTCCTCGACGAGTTCGCCGACGATCTGGCGACCGACGACCCCGCTGCCCGCGCCGCGAAGCTCTACGACCGCATCTTCAGCGAGTACGGCGATGATTCGGTCGCGCAACTCGGAGGTGCCCACGTCGCCCTCGAGGACGTCTCCAACCTGTTGACCAAACGCATCGAGTGGGGCCGGCTGGCGGCCTACCTCGAGCAGTCCACCCGTTACATCCCGTACGACACCAAGCCGGGCGGGCGCTACCGCTACCACCGCGACGCCGACATCATGGCGGGCCCGCACGCCGCCGCCTACGAACGTGAGCTGGATGCGATCTTCGACCTGTACGCGGGCATGGTCCCTGAGGTCATGGCGTGGGTCCGGCAGCGTTGGCCGAAGGACGAGGCGACCTCCTCGTTCGTCTACAACAACGCGACCAAGGCCAAGGCACTCGACCTGTTGCGCGGTCTGCTGCCGGCAGCGACCACGTCCAACGTCGGGATGTTCGCGTCCGGTCAGTCGTACGAAGGGCTGCTGCTGCGGTTGCAGGCCGATGAGCTGGCTGAGTCGAGGCAGTTGGCCGCCACGCTGCTGGCCGAGCTCCGTCACGTGATCCCCTCGTTCCTGACGCGCGTCGACCGGCCGGACCGGGGCGGGGCGTGGTCGCAGTACCTCGCCGACACGCGGGATCAGACCCGCGCGCTGGCGCGTGAGTTGGTGTCTGCCGATCCGATCCAGCCGGCGGAATTGGTGACGTTGACCGACTGGTCACCACGCGACCCCGTCGACGCCGAGGAGGCGCTGGTGACCGCGGCGCTCTATCCGCACGTGACGGTCCCTGAGGCCCAGTTGGAGGCCCAGGTCCGGACCTGGACACCGGAGCGCCGGGCCGAGGTCCTGCGTGCCTACGTCGGTGAGCGGACCAACCGTCGGCACAAGCCGGGCCGTGGGTTCGAGCGGGTCTGGTACCGGTTCGACGTCCTGGGTGATTACGGCGGCTTCCGGGATCTGCAACGCCACCGCATGCTCACGATCGAGTGGCAGGACCTCACCGCCGCGCACGGCTACGAGACCCCACCGGAGCTCGAGGATGCCGGGGTGGTCGATCGCTGGCACGAGGCCCTCGAACGTTCGGCGGCGCTCTACGACCTGCTGTCCACGGACCACCCGGTCCAGGCCCAGTACGCGGTGTGCTTCGCCTACCGCCTGCGCTACTCCATGCAGTTGAACGCCCGGGCGGCGATGCAGATGCTGGAGCTGCGCTCGACCCCCCAGGGCCATCCGCAGTACCGGAGGGTCGTGCAGGAGATGCATCGCCTGATCGGCGACCAGGCGGGCCACAGGGCGGTGGCCGACGCGATGGTCCACGTCGATCATGGCGAGAACGAACTTGAACGCCTCGAGTCCGAGCGTGCCGCAGAACAGCGTCGTCAGGCCCGATCGGCCTCCGCGTGAACGCCCGGATCCGGTCGGCCCTGCTGGGCCTGGGACTGGGCGTCGCGCCGCTCCTGCTGCTGGATCTCGCCGGCACCCTGCGAGACGCGGTCGAGCGCGATCCCGCCGGGACCAGCTACTGGTGGGTGGCCGCGTGCTACGTCGGTGCCGGCGCGCTGAGCGGCGCCGGCCTGCTGGCAGGCGCCCGTGACCGACTGCTCGCCGCGGTCGCGCTGGTGGTCCTGCTGGTCGGTGTCCTGCCGTGGCTGCCACTGACCGGTCTGACCTGGCTGGCCCGGTTGCCGTTGGTGCCGTTCGGTAGCGGTGGGTTCGACACCATCGGGGTCGGCTTCGCCCTGGCCGGCGCCTACGCCTACGTGCTGGTCCGCGGCAAGGGCCGTTGACCGGCGCGGGCGGGCCACCCCGCCGTGTGGGTCAGTCCTGCTTCTTCCGCGCGAAGAAGAACGCCACACCACCGGCGACCGCCGCCAGGATGACTGCGATCAGACCCTTGCTGCTCCTGGCGTCCGCCTCGGCGAGTTCCTCCAGTTGGTCGGAAGTCGTGGCCGTCAGCTCCTTGCCCGACCGCTCGGTCTTCTTGCGCAGCGTCTCGGTCGTCCTGGTCAGTTCCTTGGTGAGGTCGTCGAGCTGATCCGACGCCGACGAAGACAGCTTCCTGCCCTTCTTCTCGGCCTGCTTGCGCAGCTTCGATGCCTTCTTCTCGAGCTTCGAGATCTTCTTGGACAGCTTCTTCGCCATGGCGGCTCCTGGTGGTGGACGACGGGTTGGGTAGCGAGCCTAATGACCCGGTGTGCAGACTTCCTGTGCGTGCTTCCACGGTCGATCGCCTCGGCCATCAGGGATCCGCGGGCGGATCGACCGCGACAGCACACCGTTGCTCGATCTCCGCCCAGGCTGCCGGCGGGAAGCCGAGCGGGCCTCCCTCGGCGCGTTGCTCCTCGAGCGATCGAAGGGCCGGTGCGTCAGCGGTGCGGTCGGCGAGGTCCGCCCCCGGGACCGCGTCCTGGGTGCGGTAGAAGGCTGCCGCTGCTTCGTAGTAGTCCGCGAGCCGGGCGGTCGCGTCGGATCCCTGGTCGTCCTCGAGGAGTTCCGCGGCCCGGTCGAAGTCGCGGCTCAGCTCGCGGTACAGCACGGCGACCTCCTCGGCTCCGGGTTCGTTCCCGAGGATCGTGGCCGCGGCGTCGTGCGTCGCGGAGATGCTCGCGACCACCTCACACAGTGACGCTGACGACCCGTCGTGGATCTCCTCGGGGGCGTCCTCTGGCTGGGGCTGCTCGACCTGCCACAGTTCGGAGGACAGCGGCTCGCCCGTGCAGGCAACGACAGCAAGTGCCAGGACGGCCAGGATGGTGCCGGCTCGGGGGACGAGATCCATGGTGCTTCCCACCTCCGGTTGCGGGTCACGCAGCGGGCCCGCGGTGCCGTCCGGTCGGACGACCACGTACCCACGGGATCATCTCTTCCACGGTGGCGGCCTGGCGCGGTTCCTGCCAGGGTCAGAGGTCGGGAACCGTGTGCGGCGATGACGTCCTACCGCGAGAACCCGCCGTTGCCCGGACCGTTGGAGCCGTATGCGCCCCCTCGATCGTCGATCCACCGGCCGGACGAGACCCGCGGCCCGCGCCGAGGAGGATCTGCAAGCGCTGGGCGACGGATCGGCCCCGAGCGGGAGAGCAGCTCCGGGATGCGGGATCGTTCTGGGAGAGTTCCGACGGGATCATCCTCGCGGCGGGGACGGGCATCGTGCTCGTCTCGGTGCTGGGTCCTGCGCTTCTGCGCCGACGTCGTTGGTAGACCCCGTGCGGGCTGGGTAGGTGCCCGGCGCTTCGCGTCGCCGGTGCCCTCCTCGTACCCTTGCGGCATCGATCGAAGGGTTCAGGCATGTCCGGGCACCACAACGACTGGGCGCAGATGAAGTCCGACCTCGACGATCCGGACCTGAAACGTCCCGGGGGCTTCCAACGTCAGGTCCGTGGGCGCATCCTGGGCTCGGTGGTCCTGATCGTGATCCTGGTCGTCGCCATGGCGATCGTCAGCGCAACCGGCGCCTGAACGTGGAGGGGGCGCGTCGCGGCTCTCGGGGCGATGGCGCGGCAACTGAGGTCAGTCGGCGCTGACGGTGACGCGGTCGATGACCAGGGGCGCGAACGGCGTGCCGTCGCCGCGGACGAACTCGACGGCCACTTGGGACTCGCCGGCAGGCACCTCCACCTCGATGTCGACCCGTGTACAGGGGTCGCTGACGGAGCAGGCGTCGTCCCAGGCCACCTCCTGGCGGTCGCCGTCGACGAAGACCTGCAACGATCCCGCTTCCTCCGGGTCGAGGGACAGGTCTTCCAGCGGGGTGAAGACCGGCCCGATGCTGCCACCCGAGACCTCGACCGTCACCGGCACGGGACCGGCATCGAGCGCCGCGCCATCGGTGGGTTCGACGATGGTCACCTCGGCGTCGTCCGCGAGCGGCAACATGTCCGGAGGAGGATGCAGAGCGATCGTCAGGGGCGTGTAGAGCAGGTACATCGAGACTGCCGCCAGCGCGAGCGATCCCAACGCGAGCGGGGACGCGGGTGTCAGGTCCAGGGGGGTCAGGGCGGCCAGCAGCAGCGCGAGCAGGGACACGACCGCAAGCGGCAGGCCCAGGCCGATCACATCCGAGATCCACGTGTGCCCGAGGGGGCCCAGTGACGCCGCGATCGCGGATGCGGCCAGCGGTACCAGCAGGTCCTGTGGAGACGACATCGGGATCCGCCCGGCGACCGCGAGCAGCACACAGATCGTCAGGGCGACGCCCGCGACGACCACGGCGGCCTGCCAGGTCGATCCGGGGCCGGCGTGCGCGACCAGCGGCGACATCAACGTGACGTGGCCGGCGGCAGCGGTGCCTCGACGTCCAGGCGGGACACGGGGATCCCGAGCTCGCGGATGTCCTCGACGACGGGAACGTGCTCCGGATGGATGCGGTAGGCCTCCAGGTCGTCGTAGCTGTTGAACATCGACAGCAGCCCGGTGGTGCTTGGCGAGTCGACGTCTCTCGCGACCTGGAGCCAGACGACCACGTCCAGGTCGATGAGCGCGGCGAGCCGGTCTTCGAGCCCCGCCCGCGTCTCGTCGTCCACGGCGCCCATATCGAAGGTGACGATGTGCCAGATCATGCCGGTACTCCTGCTCGGTGGCTGCTTCCGCGTCGATCGGGCGTATCCGAGGCCGTACGTCCGGTCAAGGCGGTTAGGATACGGCCAGGTTCCGCACGTCCCCCATCGCAGGCGGCCCGATGATGACCGATGCAACTCTATGGACCACGCCGCCACCGGGTGTCGGCCGCTTGGTGACGGCGATGGCCACACCCTTCACCGATGACGGCTACCTCGACACGGTTGGCGCGGCCAGGCTCGCGGAGCACCTGGTCGCCTCCGGCACCGACACGGTGCTGGTGCACGGCACCACCGGGGAGTCGCCGACGCTGCACGGCGAGGAGCCCTGGGAGCTGCTCCGAGCGGTCAGGGACGCCGTGGGGGATCGCGTCAAGATCATGATGGGCACCGGATCCAACGACACGCGGACCGCCATCATCTCCACGGAACGCGCCACCGAGGAGGGAGCGGACGCGGTGCTGGTGGTCACCCCGTATTACAACCGGCCCGGGCAGAGCGGGCTGCTGGAACACTTCCGGACCGTCGCCGGCGTCACCGAGCTGCCGATGGTGCTGTACGACATCCCGTCCCGGACGGGCCGGGCGATCGACGTGACCACGCTCGTCGCCCTCGCGGAGGTTCAGAACATCGTGGGCGTCAAGGACGCGACGGGCGACCTCGGCAAGGCCGCCGACGTGCTCGCGGCAACACGCGGCGTCCCGGGCGGTTTCGCCTACTGGTCGGGTGCCGATGAGGTCAACCTGGCGCTGCTCGCGACCGGCGGCGTGGGAGTCGTCTCGGTCGCGGCCCACCTCGTCGGACCGGAGATCGCGGAGATGATCGAGGTGTTCGCGACCGACCCCGCGCGGGCGCGTGACCTGCAACTCATGTGTATGCCGGTGCACCGTGCCCTGTTCGCCGAGAGCTCCCCGGCACCCCTCAAGGGTGCTCTCCACGCCAAGGGCCTTCCCGCCGGGCCGGTCCGCGCCCCACTCGCCAACGCCACCCCAGAGGCGGTGGCGGCCGTCATGGCCGCCCTCGCTCCGATCGAGGCCGCAAGATGACCGCTCGTTCCCGTTCCCGCCGTGCCGACACCAGTCCTCCGGTCCAGCTCACCTTCCTCGGAGGCCTGGGTGAGATCGGACGCAACATGGCGACCATCGAGATCGATGGTCGCATCGCGGTGGTCGACGTCGGGGTGCTGTTCCCCGACGCCGAGCACCTGGGCGTGGATCTGATCCTGCCCGACTGGAGTTGGTTGGACGCCCGCAGCGATGACGTCGAGTGCATCTTCCTGACGCACGGTCACCTGGACCACATCGGTGCGCTGCCCTACCTGATCCGCACCCTTGACCGCTCGCTCCCGGTCTACGGCACCCAGTTGACGATCGCGTTCTGTAAGGCGGTGCTGGAGGAATGGCCGCAGTTGCCGACCCCCGACTACCGGCAGATCGAGCCGGGCGACGTCGTCGATCAGGGGCCCTTCAACGCCGAGGCGGTGCAGGTCAGCCACTCGATCCCGGACGGCGTGGCGTACGCGTTCCGCACCCCGCACGGCATGATCGTCCACACCGGGGACTTCAAGCTCGACCAGAGCCCCATCGACGGTCGTCCGACCGACCTCGCCCACTTCGCGCGGCTCGGCGACGAGGGCATCGACCTGCTGCTCGCCGACTCGACCGGCGCGGACGTCCCCGGCCACGTGCCACCCGAACGCACCGTCGGCGATCAGATCCGCAAGCACGTGATGGATGCCGAGGGCCTGATCGTGGTCGCGTCGTTCGCCTCCCACGTGCACCGCATCCAGCAGGTGCTGGACGCCGCGGTCGCCGTCGGCCGTCGCCCCGTCTTCGTCGGCCGGTCGATGGTCCGCAACATGGCGATCGCCGAGGAGCTTGGCTACCTCGATTTCGATGCGAGTATCGCGGTCGAGCCCAAGGACGTCGAGCGCTACGACCGCCGCGAACTCATCGTCGTGTCGACCGGATCGCAGGGGGAGCCGTTCAGCGCACTGTCGCTGATGGGCGCCGGCGAGCACCGCATGCTGGACGTCGGGGAGGGCGACCTGGTCATCCTGGCATCGAGCCTGATCCCCGGGAACGAGCAGGCGGTCTTCCGCTCGATCAACAACCTGTCACGTCGTGGGTGCAAGGTGATCCACAAGGGTGTGTCGCCGGTCCACGTCTCCGGGCACGCCAGCCGCGACGACCTGATCCTGTTCCACAACATCCTGGAACCGGAGTACGTCATCCCCGTGCACGGTGAGCACCGGCACATGCGTGCGCATGCGGATATCGCCCTGATGACGGGCTGCCTCGAGGAGCACGTCCTGATCTGCGAGGATGGCAACTCCATCTACCTCGAGGATGGGCACGTCACCCGCGGTCCCAGCGTGCCGACCAGCCACGTCTACATCGACGGACTCCTCGACGACGTCGGCCCGGCGCTCCTGCGCGACCGCCGCCGGATCGGGGAGGACGGGATCTGCGTGTGCATCGTGACCGTGGACACGCACGCCCGGGAGCGGGCGGGTGACACCATCGTCACCCAGAAGGGTGTGGTCTTCGAGGACAACGCGGACGACATCCTCGAGGCGGCACGCAAGGCCGTGGACAGGGAACTGGACGGCCTGGCTGCGGCCAAGTACGAGGATCTGCAGGCCGTGCAGCGCCACGTCGTGCAGGCGCTCGGTCGCTACTGGAAGTCCCAGACCGGACGCCGACCGTTCATCCTGCCGGTCGTCCAGGACGTGTAGACAGCATCGGGCGCCATCCGCGGGTCTGGGGTGCTCGGGTCCGTGGCCAGCACGATGGCCAGGGTGCCCTTGCTCGGGGACGTGGATCGGGCGCCACCAGTCCGACAGCCGTGATCGTTGCGGTGCGCCGCATGAGGTCTTGGCCCTTCGTCATGGGTCGTTGGTCCGATCGGCGGTGCTGGTTCGCTCAGCGCGGATCCGGGGTTGCTCCGGGATGCCTCTGAACCTGCGGGAACGCATCCATGCTGCGCAGGGCGTGGACGGGACAAGCCGGGGTCCGATCTCGCCGGACGCGTACTTGCCGGAGATGTAGTTCCACCCCTGTCACCTCGCGTTACGCTGTGGCCTGTTCGCGACCCTCGCAACCCCCACGAACCGGAGCCGACGCCGGTGGCAGCCAAGAGATCGCCGGCCGCGACCCGTCAAGCGGCGGGGAGCGGCTCCCGCCCATCGTCGGGCGGTTCGCCGCGCGCGTCCGGGGGGAAGCAGCCGGCCAGGAAGCCGGCGAAGAAGGCGGCCAAGAAAGCGGCCAAGAAGGCGGCGAACGCCGGCAGCAAGGCGCAGGGTGGGTCCGCAACCCCCGCGAAGAAGGCGACCGGCGCCGGCGGATCGGGTGGCTCGGGGCGGGGCGGTCGCCGCGGTCCGTTCGGACGCATCGGGACGGCGTTCGCGACCCACCTGCGGGCGCAACGCGAGGACGTCGGCGGTATCGCCCTGATCCTGTTGGGGGTGCTCGTCGGGCTCGGTATCTACGCAGACGCGGCCGGTCCCGTCGGAGGCTTCCTCGAAGCGGTCAGCCTCGGTCTGTTGGGCCTGGTCGGCTACACCGTGCCTGCGCTGCTGGCGTGGTTCGGGTTGCTCATCGTGATCGGGCGACCGAGCCCCGAGGTGGGCCGGATCGCGGTCGGTTCCGTGCTGCTGCTGCTCGGCATCCTCGGGGCGCTGCACCTGGTGGCCGGGTCCCCGGAGCTGGGGGACGGCGTCCGCGAGCTGTGGCTGGCCGGTGGCCTGATCGGGTTGGGCGTCGCGACGCCACTGGTGTTCGCGCTGTCGGTGTGGGGAGCGAGCGCCGTGCTCGTCGCGGTCGTCGCGCTGGGGTTGCTGGTCGTGACCCGGACCCCGTTCTCCTCGGTCGTGGACGCGGTCCGTCGGATGTTCCAGCCGTCGGCCGACGACGGCGGGATCGACGAGGAGTTCATCGAGGCGAGCCGTGCCCGGGGAACCGCGCCGTCGCTGGAGGACGAACCCACCGAGACCGTCGAGGCGGCACGCATCCGAGCCACACTGGCGGGCAAGACGGCCAGTCAGCCGGAACTCGACGGCATCGATCCGGATGACGATGACCCGACCGACGCGTCCGCGGCGACCGCTGCTCCGGGCGGCGCGCAGCCTGCCGGCGCGGGCGATGCGACGGGTGCTGAGATCCCGGCGCCGCCGACGGAGCGCGCCGTCGTCCCGGCCGGGCGGACCCGGAAGGCGAAGAAGGTCGCCCCGGTCGAGTCCTGGGACGACTACCAGCTGCCGTCTCTCGATCTGCTCGTCGCCGGTCGGTTGCAGGGCAAGCAGGGAACCCGCACGATCGAGGCCCAGACAGCTGCCCTGCAGGAGACCTTCAACCAGTTCAACATCGACGCGACCGTGGCCCGGTGGTCGCGGGGTCCGACCGTCACCCGTTTCGAGATCGAGCTGGGTCCCGGTGTGCAGGTCAAGAAGGTCGCCAACATGGGCGACGACATCGCCTACGCCCTGGCCGCACCCGACGTGCGCATCGTGGCGCCCATCCCCGGCAAGTCGGCGATCGGGGTCGAGGTGCCGAACCGGCAGCGTGATCTGATCACCCTGGGGGACATCCTGCGCTCGGATGAGGCCCGGTCCGATCCGCACCCGATGAACGTCGCGATCGGTGTCGACATCGCGGGCGCACCGGCGATGGTCAACCTCACGACCATGCCCCACCTGTTGGTCTCCGGTGCGACCGGATCCGGGAAGTCCGTCACGCTCAACGGCATGATCTCCTCGATCATCATGCGGGCACGGCCCGACCAGGTGCGGATGATCCTGATCGACCCCAAGCGGGTCGAACTCAACGCCTACGGCGGCGCTCCGCACCTGCTCTCACCGGTGGTGACCGATCCCCGTCGTGCCACCGATGCCGTGCAGTGGTGCGTCAAGGAGATGGAGCAGCGTTACGAACTGCTCGCACATCTGGGCTTCCGCAACATCGACGGCTACAACGATGCGGTCGCCGCCGGCGAGGTGCCGCCGCGTCCCGGCCCGCCGGGCGTGGACGAGGACGGTGATCCGACCGAGACCCAGATCGAGTCCGAGCCGCTTCCCTACATCCTGCTGGTCATCGACGAGCTCGCTGATCTGATGCTCGTCGCCCCCCGTGACGTCGAGGATGCGATCTGTCGGATCGCCCAGATGGCCCGTGCCGTCGGCATCCACATGATCATCGCGACACAGCGCCCGTCGGTGGACGTGATCACCGGGCTGATCAAGGCGAACATCCCGTCCCGGTTGGCCCTGGCGGTGGCATCACAGACCGATTCCCGCACGATCCTCGACGCCAACGGTGCCGAGAAGCTCGTCGGCAAGGGCGACATGCTGTTCCTGCCCGCCAGTCAGGGCAAGCCGTCCCGACTGCAGGGCTGTTGGGTCACGGAACGCGAGATCACCAGCGCCGTCGAGTTCTGCAAGTCGCAGCGCGAGGCCGAGTTCGAGCCGGTCGTCAAGGCCGGAGACGCGGCCCAGGCCACCGACGAGGGGCGTGCCGACGACGGCTCGGACGAAGCCCTGTTGCGGCGGGCGGCCGAACAGGTCGTGACCAGCGGACTCGGATCCACCTCGATGCTGCAGCGCAAGCTGCGGATCGGCTTCGCCCGCGCCGGCCGGCTGATGGACGAGCTCGAGGAACTCGGGGTCGTCGGCCCGAACGAGGGGTCCAAGGCCCGCGACGTCATCTGGAGCCCCGAGGAGTTGGACGACGCGCGTCAGCGCAACGTGCTGTAGCCCGCCCGGGACGGGAAGCGGGCGGGAGGTTCGCACGGTTGTCGCTTCTGGCTTCCTCGGCGCCGCAGGGTGGGTCGTACGGCCCCGACCGTCACGCACTCCCCGGCATCCGAGGCCAACCGTCATGCCCACGTCCCTCCGCGACGCCCTACTCGCCGTCGCCGCCCTGAGCGTGAGCGGCTGCGCGATCGGTGCCACCACGGCCCACGAGGTCTGGTCGCTCGATCAGGGCACGGACCGCATCCACATCTACGACGACGAGCACAACCAGGTCGCCGCGATCGACGCGGTGGAGCGTTCGGTCGATGCGGTCCTGCTGACCGGTGGCGGCTCCCACATGGCGGCTGTCACGCCCGATGACGATGCAGTCTGGGTCGCAGCCATCGGTGCCGAGCAGTTGGTGGAGATCCCGCTCGACCTCGACGCGGATGACCCGACGTTCGCGATCGGGCGCACCATCAGCACCGAGCAACTGCTCGCCGACACGGGCTACGACTGGCCGTCGTACTCACCGGTGTGCCACGACTACGACGGTGACGGCCGTGCGTGGATCACGATGGGCCCCGGCATCGAGCAGGGTGGCCTGTTCGTCCTCGACACCGACACCGCCGAGGTCGTGCACGCCTACGACCCCGGTGAGATCCGTGCGAACTGCGGCATCGGCTTCACCGAGGACGAGTCACGGGCGATCGCGAACTGGTCCGGCGTGTTCGGCGCTGACGTCGACGACCAGCAGCCCGGGCTGCTGGTCGT
>SLHP01000224.1 GCA_007136095.1 Nitriliruptoraceae bacterium | reverse complement strand
CGCGCAGTTCGGGCGACGCCGACAGTTCCCGGATCTCCTCCTCGGTCGGCTGGGCATCCTCGTCCTCCAGCAGGAAGGCCTCCATCGAACCTTCAGGGAGCAGCCCGATGGCGGTCCCGATGGCGGCGGCATCGTCCGGCGGCGCCGCCAGCTCGATGGTCACGGTCCGGCCGTCGGCCGACAGGCGTGCCGTCGGCGGACCGAACTCACCGGATGGATGGGCGATCGCGCTCCCGCCCGCACCGAGGAGGATCGCGCTCGCGGCCACCAGTGCCGCTCCCGTACGCCACGCCGAGCGGGCGAGCGTTGTCCCGACGGTCCGCGCGTCAGGCACTCGACGTGTACAGCCCGTCGATGGCATCCGCGTACTTGCTGTGGATCACGTTGCGCTTCAACTTGAGCGAGGGGGTCAGTTCCTCGGACTCGGCGGTCCACTCCGCGGGCACGATCCGCCACTTCTTGACCTTCTCGACCCGGGCGAGGTGCTCATTGCCCGCGTCGACCGCCCGCTGGACCTCGGCGATCACGGTCGGGTGGTCCGCAGCCTGCGCAACGGAGGTGAAGGGCACGTCGTTGGCGGCGCACCACCCCGGCAGCACCTCGGCGTCCAACACGATCAGTGCGCCGATGAACGGGCGGTCATCACCGACCGCGCAGATCTGCGCGACGATCGGCGACCGTTGCTTGATCGCCTCCTCGATGTTGTTGGGTGAGAGGTTCTTGCCGCCGGCCGTGATGATCAGTTCCTTCTTCCGGCCGACGATCCGCACGTACCGATCGTCGTCCATCTTCCCGAGGTCGCCGGTGTGCAGCCAGCCGTCGGCGTCGATCGTCTCCGCGGTGGCCTCATCCCGACGCCAGTAGCCGGGGGTGACGATCGGGCCGCGGGCGAGGATCTCACCGTCGTCCGCGATCCGTACCTCGATGCCGGGCAGTGGGGTCCCGACGGTGCCGATCCGGACCTTGCCGGACTCGTTGGCGGTGATCACCGCGGTCGATTCGGTCATCCCGTAGACCTCGAGGATCTCTATCCCGAGCGCCTTGTAGAAGATCAACAGGTCCGAGCTGATCGGCGCCGCGCCGGAGATGGCATAGCGCAGCTCGGACAGGCCGAGGCCGTCGCGGATCTTGGAGAACACGAGCCTGTCCCAGATCGGCAGTTGGACCCGTAGCCCGATCGACGGCGTCCGGCCGGCCATCTGGGCCTGCACGGCCGCGGTCCCAGCGGCGATCGCCCGGCGCGCCAACGGTCCCTTGCGAGCGTCCGCATCGATCTTCGCGAGCAGCGCCGCCTGCATCTTCTCCCACACCCGCGGCACCGCCATGAACATCTGCGGTCGCGCTTCCTGCAGGGTCTCGAGGACCTGGGCGACGTCGCGGACGAAGTAGACGGTCCCACCGATGTTGATGCCGTTGTAGTGGGTCGTCATCCGCTCCGCGACGTGTGCCAGTGGCAGGTAGGAGATCCCGCGCTGTCCCGGCTGCATGTCCAGCAGATCCTTGACCACCTCCAGCATGTAGAGGAGGTTCTGGTGGGTGATGATCACGCCCTTGGGTGGACCCGTGGTCCCGGAGGTGTAGATCAACGTGACGGCGTCATCGGGCGTGACCGAACGCCACCTCGACTCCAGATCTCCCCCTCCGTCGTCCAGAGCCGCCTGGCCAGCGGCGATCAGATCGGCCCAGGTGGACACGCGCGGATCATCGGTGTCCACGTCGCTCGCGTCGACGACGATCAGGTGCTCGAGCGACGGAAGATCATCGGCGACCGCCAACCACCGGTCGAGGAACGCCGCATCCTCGACGATCGCGACCTTGGCGTCGCAGTTCCCGGCGATGTAGCCGACCTGCTCGGCGGTGAGGGTGTTGTAGACCGAGACCGGGGTCGCGCCGGCGAGCAGGGTCCCGATGTCGGCGATGACGTGCTCCGGGCGATTGGCCATCATCAACGCGACGAAGTCACCGCGGTCGACACCCAGCCCGGCCAACCCCATCGCGACGACGCTCGCGATCCGCCGGTACTCGGCCCACGTGAGGGTCGTGAACCCGTCGCCCTCCTTGACGACCAGCGCCGGCTTGCCACCGTTGGCATCGCAGGTCGCCATGAAGACGTCGATCAACGTCCGCCCCTGCGTGCGCCCGACGATGGCCTCGCGTTCGCGCTGCACCGCACCGTCGACCGCACCCGATATCGCTGCCGTGGCTCCGCTCACTCCCGCTCCTCCCGCTCCGAACGCTCACCGGGAGTTGAGCCCGTGGGAGGCGGCAGGTCAAGAGCCGGTGGTCCCGGTGGCCATCAGGTGATGGACCGACGACAGGAGGGCTGGCTCGTGGTCCACTTCGCGGGGGACCTCGAGAGACGGACCGGTGGGCACCGTTCCCGGGAGAGGAACGGTGCCCACCGGCGCTGGATCACGAACGGGTGCCGGGGAGAGTCGGCCCCCTGTTCGCTGCTGGCGTCGTCGCTGTGGTGAAGGGAGAGTTCACCTCGGCTGACAAGCTCAGCATGACGAGCGGAGGTTCTCGGCGCGTTTCGGCGGGGTTGGCTGGCGGTGTCGGATTGGGCTGGAAACTGGTCGGCGAGGAGTGTGCGCCCACCGGTCGTCGCGTCGCCCGCTCACCGGCTGCGCGGTCGGGGCGCACGGGGAGCCCGGAACGGCATCCTCGTGTCCGGACCGACGATCAGACGACGGCGTCCACGGCGGCGGCGATGAAGATCGTCGCGAGGTAGATCGTCGAGTAGTGGAACAGCTTCATCGCTGCGGCGATCGTGCGCGATCGTCGGAGCCGGTGTGCGAACACGAGCCACGGGACGGTCAGCGCCGGTCCCACGACGGTGAACAGCCAGCCCACGCCACCGCCGGCCACGTACAGCAGCACCACGGAGAACAGCAGATAGCTGTACAGCAGGATCTGGCGGGTCGTCTCGTCGTTGCCGTGGGTGACCGGCAGCATCGGTAGACCGGCCGACGCGTAATCGTCCCGGTACTTCATCGCCAGTGCCCAGAAGTGCGGGGGCGTCCACCAGAACACGATCGCGAACAACAGCCACGGCCGCACGTCGGCCAGCGACCCGCCCGACACCGCGGCCCAACCGGTCAGCACGGGCACACAGCCCGCAGCACCACCGATCACCACCGCCTGGCTGGTGCGGCGCTTCATGCCGAGGGTGTAGACGAAGACGTAGAACAGGATGGCCGAGGTGGCGAGCAGCGCGGCGGTGACGTTGACGAAGACGGTCAGCCAGGCGAACCCGGCGACCCCGAGGCTCAGGCCCAACACCAGCGTCCCGCGGGGGCCCACCTCGTCTTGGGCCGTCGGACGTGCCGAGGTCCGGGCCATCTTCCGGTCGAGATCGCGGTCCACCAGGTTGTTCAGCGCGTTGGCACTGCCCGCGGACATGGTGCCGCCGATGAGGGTCGCCACCGTCAGCCACGTGCCCGGCCAGCCCCCGGCGGCGATAACCATCGCCGGCACGGTCGTGATCAGCAGCAGTTCGATGATCCGCGGTTTGGTCACCAGGATGTAACGGCGGATCGCATCCACCCGGCTGCCCGCAGGCGTCGCGCCGTCCGTGACCGGCTCCTGAGGTGCGCGGGGCGTCTCGTAGCGCCCAGAGGCGTGCATGGGGCCGACGGGTGGGTCGAGATCAGTAGCTGCGTCGACGTCCGGACCCACGCCCGCTTGCGCTCCCTCAGGCTCTGCCACGGTCGAACCCTCCGTGCGGGTCAGGTTCGTCGACGTCTCGGAGAACGGGGCCTCGCTCACCGTGCCGACCCGGTGTCGTCCACTGCGCGGCGTGCCTCGCGCCACATCCGCACCCCCAGGACCGCCAGCACGATGCCGACCGCGATCGAGGTCACGTACAGGACCATGTGGACCGCGACGAAGGCGGTCGAGAACCCCTCGGACTCTCCCAGCAGGTTGACGATCCGCGTGCCCCAGACCCAGAACTGGAACAACGCGACGGCGAGCAGCAACATCCCGCGTCGGCGGTGCCGGGCGGTGGGAACGAGCATCCGCTCGTCGTTGCGGTCGGTGTGCAGCAGACTGGCCACCTGCATCCTGCTCGTGGGCGTCACCGTGAGGGTACGCGGACCTCCCCGTCCCTCGCGACCGGGAGGGGGACCAGGTTTGCAGCGGTACCCTTCCGGTCATGTCCATCGGTACGGAATCCCCCAAGATGCGCCGGCTTCGTCGGTTCGCGCTGGCCGCGATCATCACGAACATCGGCATCGTGATCACCGGTGGTGCCGTGCGCATCACCGGGTCGGGACTCGGCTGTCCGACCTGGCCGAGGTGCGACGAGGACAGCTTCATCCCGCGGGCTGGCGGCGAGCACACGACCTGGCAGACCGCGATCGAGTTCGGCAACCGGCTGCTGACCTTCGTGGTGCTCGGGGCGGCGATCGCCGTGTTCGTCCAGGTGCGGCGGACACGTCCCCACACCCGGACCGTCGAGGTGCTGACCTGGGGCCTGCCGATCGGGATCCTCGCCCAGGTGGTGCTGGGTGGGATCACCGTGCTCACGGGGCTGTCGCCGTACACCGTCGCCGCCCACTTCCTGGTGTCGATGGTGCTGATCTCCATCGCGGTCGCTCTGCACGAGCGGGTCCGGCCGACCGACGGTCACCCACCGGCCAGCACCGGCATCCGTCACGCGACGACCGCCCTGGCCGTCGTCGGCTTCATCGTGCTGATCCTCGGGACCATCACCACCGGGGCCGGACCGCACGGCGGTGACCTGGCTGCGCCACGGTTCGGGATCGACATCCGCCTGATCGCGATCGCACACGCCGACGCGGTCTGGATGCTGGTCGGGCTGACCGTCGGGCTGGTCGCGGTGACATGGCGATCCGGGCCCCCGCGCCTGCGCAGTGCGCTGCGGATCCTGCTCGTCGTCGAGCTCCTGCAGGGAGCGATCGGCTACACCCAGTACGCGCTCGGGGTTCCGCAACTGCTGGTCGGACTGCACATCGTCGGAGCTGCTGTCATGTGGGCCGTGCTGTCCGCGGCCTGGATCCGTGCTCGACCCGTCCCGACGGCCATGGCCGATGCCGGCGGCACCGGGTCGGTAGCCGGCGAAGCGTCGGTCCCGGAGGGTCCGATCGCGCAGGATGTTCCTCCAACCGTACGCCCTGATGTGACAACGCCCCGGTGAGCGAGCCGCCGCTGCGGATGGTGGTCATCGGGGACTCGACGAGCTTCACCGACGCGGACGGGCCACGACTGCCGGACCATCCCGATCTGTACCCGAACGTCGTGGCCGCTGATCTCGAGAAGGCGCTGGGTCGGGCCATCGAGGTGACGGTCGTCGCCCGCCCCGGACAGACCGTGCGCGACGCCGCCCGCGCCATCACCAAGGATCGTCACCTGCAGTTCGATCTGGTGGCGCGGGCCGACATCGTCGTGGTCGGTGTCGGGAGCTTCGACCACGCACCCGCCGGGGTCCCCCCCTCGGTCGAAGCTGTCGTTCCCTACCTGCGTCCGACCTGGTTCCGCCAGCGCGTCCGGCGTGGCCTGCTTGCGCTGTACCCCCGCCTGGTCCACCTCACGGGTGCACGGCGGACCCGGACGCCGACCGCTGAGTTCGACCGACTCTTCGCGCTGCTCCTCGACCAGGTCCGCTGGCTCACGCAGGGCCGGGCAGCGGGTGTGGTCATCGGCCCGACCAGTCACCGCTCCGCCTACTACGGACACCGGCATCCGGGGCATCCGTCGAGCGAACGGCGACACCTGACCATCGCCCGAGACCACGGCTTCGCCGCTGTCTCCAGCTGGACGCACGTCCTGCCGCACGTTGCGCACCTCAACGCCGACGGGATCCACTGGCCGGCGTCCGCACACCGTTCGGTCGGCAGCGCCGTCGCGGAAGCACTGCTGCCGCAGCTCGACGGCACGGCACCAGCGATCGGCCGTCCGGATGGCGCTGAACGGGACGCCACCGACGACTGATCGACGTCACTACCCTTCGACGACCGTTCCGACCCCGTTCATGGACGGGTGGACGATGCAGAGGAAGTACCACTCCTCGGGCAGCTCCTCCCAGGTCAGGCCTTCGGGGTGGACGTAGACATCCACGATCGGCCCGGTCACCAGGTCGGAGTCCGCCAGGATCTCGGAGCCACGCTGCGGGTCATCCCGCGTGCCCTCGAGGTTGGTGATCTGCACGTTGTGGTCGACGCCGACCTCACGGTTCTCGAAGACGAACGAGACCGGATCGCTGACGTCGCCCGGCTCAACGTCCCAGAAGTCGATGGGCTCGCAGCTGCTCTCAGGGCCCAGGCAGAACTCCTGCGAGTTCTCCGCAGCGATCTCGGGCGCACCGTCGGGCACGACCAGCAGAGGCTCGACGTTGATCATGCGGTCCGCGTCGTCCACGTCACCGATCAGTCCGAGACCGACCGCTGCGCCGGCCAGGAGCGGCAGGAACGCGGCGAACACCACCACGGCCCGCCGGGGGGCATCCAGTCGCTCCTGGGCCGCGGACAGGCTGATGGTGAACAGGATGCCGGCCGCCGCGACGGCCGCCAGCATCGTGGCTCCCGCCTTGGTGTTGAACAGGAACAGCGCTGCCATCGCACCGACGAACGCGGCTATCGATAGCAGGATGATGACCGGGATCACGATCGGCAGCACGATCCGGGAGCGGACGTCGTTGTTCACGGTCGGTCCTTGTGGGGGCGCGCGTCGTGGCGCCCGTCGGTTCCGGTCGGTACGGGGCGGTCCGTCACGCCGACGGCGCCCGCTCGAAGAACAGGATGATCAGCGTCACGGCGTAGAGCCCGAGCGCGAGGATCAACCCCCCGTAGAGCATGCGGCCGAACAGCTTCGAATCGAACTTCAGGTGCATGAAGAAGCTCGCGACCATGATGAACTTGATGGTCATGAGGATGATCAGCAGCGGGATCGCGATCCGACCGAAATCCACGAAGTAGGTCGAGACCTCCAACGCCGTGAGGATCGCGAGCATGATCGCGATGTTGACGTACTCACGCGGCGTCGGATGGTGGCCCTGCGAGGCGTCAGCCTCGGTGTCCTCCACGTCGCTTGCACTCACGATGGTTGCCTTCCGACCGGTCGACGTCTACAGGACGGCGATCTCTGGGATGAGGTAGACGACGGTGAAGATGACGACCCAGATGATGTCGACGAAGTGCCAGTACAGCCCGATCATCTCGGTCTTGACGTCCTGGTTCGCCTTGACCTTGCCGGTCAGCGACAACGCGTACAGGCTCAACAGCATCAGGATGCCCACGAACACGTGCAGACCGTGGAAACCCGTCAGGACGAAGAACGAGCTGGCGAAGGGCGACTGCGTCATGTTCAGACCCTCGTTGTAGAAGGTCGTGAACTCGTAGACCTGGCCACCCAGGAACACCGCGCCCTGCCCGGCGGTCGCCAGGATCCACAGCCGCATGCGGCGCAGGTCCCCGTGGGCATGGGCGTTGTGGGCCAGCACCATCGTCAGCGAACTCATCAGCAGCACGAACGAGCTGATCGAGGTGAACGGGATGTCGAAGATCTCGACCCCCGGTCCGCCCGCCGTGGTGGTGATGTAGAGCAGGTACGCAGAGACGAACGCACCGAAGAACAGGAACTCAGAACCGAGGAACGTCCACATCGCGAGCTTGCGATGATCGAGTCCCAGGGTCGTTGCTTGGACGTCTGCCGCCACGTCTGCCGCCTTGTCGGTTCGTCGGTCGCGGACGGGAAGCCGCCCCCAACCGGGATCGTCTAGTGGGTCGTCGCGCCGACCGTGGGCCGGTCATGGACATCGTCGGGGACGTCGTCATCATCGCCTTCCGCGAGCGGCTCGACGATCCACCCGAAGTAGCCGACGACCATCCACAGCACCCCGAGGCCGAAGAGCCACGGGTTGAGAAACACCAGCCCGTAACCGAACGGCAAGAACGCGATGCACATGATGAACGGCCACAGCGAGTTGTCCGGCATGTGGATGTGCTCGTCCGGATCATCCTCGCCGTCGTGGTCTTCGGAGGCACCGGCCGGAACCGAGATCGGCATCCCGGACTCGTCCTCGGCGTACTTGCGGTGCCAGAACTCGTCGCGGTGGGTGACCGTCGGGATCTTGTCGAAGTTGTGGTGCTTCGGCGGGGACGCCGTGAGCCACTCCAGCGTCCGCGCGTCCCAGGGGTCGAGCCCCGACTCCTCGCCCCGCTTGATCGAGTGCAGCAGGTTGTAGAGGAACACCAGCGCGGACCCGGTGAGCACGACCACACCCGCGGTACTCAGCAGGTTGTAGAGCTCGACGGTGCTGCCGAGTTCGCCCGGCAGGACCGCGGTACGCCGTGGCTGGCCGAGGAGCCCGGACATGTGCATCGGACCGAAGGTGAGGTTGAAGCCGAGCAACCAGGTCCAGAAGTGCAGCTTGCCGAGCTTCTCGCTCATCATCTTGCCGGTGACCTTCGGGAACCAGAAGTAGATGCCGGCGATCAGACCGAACAGCGCGCCACCGAACAGCACGTAGTGGAAGTGGGCGACCACGTAGTAGGTGTCGTGCTGCTGGGCGTTGTGCGGCACGATCGCGTGGGTGACGCCGGACAATCCCCCGATGGTGAACATCGACACGAAACCGATCGAGAACAGCATCGGGGTCGTGAACTTCAGCTTCCCGCCCCACATCGTGAACACCCAGTTGAAGATCTTGATCCCGGTCGGCACCGCGATGAACATCGTGGACAGCGCGAAGGCGGAGCGGGCGACGGGGCCGATGGCCGAGGTGAACATGTGGTGGGCCCACACGCCGAAGCCGATGAACCCGATCGCGGCGCCGGCGAAGACGACCGCCGCGTAGCCGAACAGCGGCTTCTTGGAAGCGACGGGCAGGATCTCGGACACGATCCCCATGGCCGGCAGGATCATGATGTAGACCTCGGGGTGCCCGAACAGCCAGAACAGGTGCTGGTAGAGGATCGGGTCACCGCCGCTGCCGGGCTGGAAGAACTGGGCCCCGAACAGTGTGTCGAACTGGAGCATGAACAGTGCCACCGCGATGACCGGGATCGCGAACAGCAGCAGGAAGTTGGTGACCAGCGCCATCCAGACGAACACCGGCATGCGCATGAAGGTCATGCCGGGGGCCCGCATGTTGAGGATCGTGACGATGAAGTTGACCGCCGCCGCCAGCGAGCTGATCCCGAGGATCTGCAGCCCGATCGCGTAGAAGCCCATGTTCGAGACGCTGTCGGACGCCAGCGGGGCGTAGCCGACCCAGCTGCCGTTGGGTGCTCCGCCGAGCAGGAACGAGCTGTACAGGAAGATCCCACCGAACAGGTAGACCCAGTAGCTGAAGGCGTTGAGGCGCGGGAACGCGACGTCGCGCGCGCCGATCATCAGCGGGATCAGGTAGTTGAAGAACGCCGCCGACAGGGGCATGATCACCAGGAACACCATCGTGATGCCGTGCATCGTGAAGACCTGGTTGTAGATCTCCTCGGTGAGTAGGTTCTGCTCGGCCTGAGCGAGTTGCGCCCGGAGCAGACCGGACTCCGCCCCGCCGAGCGCGAAGAACACCAGCGTGGTGAAGAAGTACATCACGCCGATGCGCTTGTGGTCGGTCGTGCCGAGCCAACTGAGCAGTCCCGTCTCCTGTGCGGGCCGCAGGGGCTTGGTCTCGGAGGATGTGCTCATCGTGGCGTTCTCCTCGAGCGTGGCTCGTGGGTGAGCGGCAGGGTGGTGGGTGCGTCGATCATCCGAGCGCCAGCAGGTAGGCGACCAGGGCGTCGATCTCGTCTTCGGTCAGGTCGAGGTTCGGCATCCCGAGGCCGTTCACCTCGTACTGCATGGCCTTCATCGAGTTCGGGTCACGCAGCCACTGACGCAGGTTCTCCTCGTCGAGGTCGTGGATCGCCCCCGCGAACTCCTCACGACTCATCAGGTGGGTCAGGTCCGGGCCGGTGTTGGGGTTGCGGGCCCCATCCTCCCAGACCTGGTGACACGACGCGCAGGCCATACGGTCGCCGAGGTCGTGGTACAACTCGCGCCCATCCGCCTCCAGGGTGCCTTCTTCTGGCACGTCGGCGGGCGTGGTCTGCTCGTCGACCCAGGTCTGGAAGTCGCCGTCAGTCATCGCGACCACCCGCGCCCGCATGTTGGCGTGGGACAGCCCGCAGTACTCGGCACACTGCCCGATGTAGCGACCCGGCTCATCGGCCTGCATGTTCAAGAACGTTGTCTGCCCGGGGACCAGGTCCTGCTTGCCGGCCAGCCGCGGGATCCAGAACGAGTGGATCACGCCCTGGTTGGGCGAGCGGGCCGGGTCGGCGGCGGTCATCTCCAGTCGGACCGGCGTGTCGACCGGGATGATCATCTCGTTGGCCGTGTAGATGTCGTGGTCCGGGTAGTAGAACTCGAACCACCAGCGGTGCCCGATGACCTCGACGACCATGAACTCGTCGTCGGGTTCGTTCATCTGCTCGAAGATCCCCTGCACGGTCGGCACCGCGATGCCGGCCAGGATCAGGGCGGGGATGACCGTCCAGACGATCTCCAGCCGGGTGTTGCCGTGGACCTGCTTCGGCAGCGATCCGTCGTCGTCGGCCCTGGTCCGGAACTTCACGACCGAGTAGATGATCAGCCCCTGCACGAGGATGAAGACGACCAGCGCGATGATCGCCACCGGGATGATCAGGTCGTGAGGGCCCTGCGCGTACGGGCCGGCCGGGTCCAGCGCGTTCTGCTGCGCATCACCGCAGGCGGCTAGCAGCACGGCCAGACCGAGCAGCAGCACCGAGGAGCGGGACCGGCGGGGGCTGGTCTGCCGGGAGACGGTTCGGTCACGCAACGTGAGCTCTCCTATGGCTGGTTCACGCTTCCGCCGCGCGACCGTGCGGTTTCGCGGTGGAACGGGGACGAACCCGGGTCCCTGCCCCGTCGCTCCCCGTCGCTTGCGACCCCGGTCTGCAGGGCCACGGTGCGGCGGGAACGGGACGGGCCGGGCCGGTCCGGCCCACCTCGGTCGCGGGGATGGTAGCCGTTCGACCGGGGTCGCTTCCAACCGGTGGCCCACCACGTTCAGGGCTCCCACCGGAACGTGCGCGCCGCGATCGCGATCGCCACGAGCCCCCATCCCGCCAGCACACCGACCGCGGCGAGCGCGACCCCCTGTCCCGACGCGCCGACCCGGAGCACCTCGCCGAGCGCACCGACCGGCAGAGCCTGGCCGACGACGGCCACGGCAGGCGGCAGCGCGCCGGCATCGAATGCCACGCCGCTGACCAGGAGCAGGACCAGGAACAACGCGTTGGAGACCGCCAGCGTGCCCTCGGCTCGCAGGGATCCGGCGAGTAGCAGGCCGATCGCCGTGAAGGTCACGGCGCCGAGCCCGACGCCGAGGGGCAGGACCAGGGCGCCACCCGCCGGCCGCCAGTCCAGGACCAGCGCGGCGATGCCCACGATCAGCGCCGACTGCACGGTCAGGATGGCGGCGACCGCCAACCCCTTTGCCGCCAGGAAGCCCCACCGAGGCAGTGGCGTGCCCCCGAGCCGCTTGAGCACGCCGTACTTGCGCTCGAAGGCCGTCTGGATGGCGACGGCCACGAGGCCGGTCGCTGCGACGGAGATCGCCAGGACGCCAGGGACCAGGAAGTCGACCGGCCGCTGCTCGCCCGTCGGGAGCACATCCACGCTCGAGAAGAAGACGAGGACACCGAGCGGGATGCCCAGGGTCACCACCAGGCTCTCCGCCGAACGCACCAGGAGCCTGGCCTCCATGCGGGCCTGGGCGAACACGGCCCGCGCGTAGGGCGTGGTGCGTGCCGGGTGGTCCACGCCGGCCGTCACGCACCCACCTCGGGGCTGTCGGAGCGTTGACGCGGCGAAGCGTCCGACGGGGATCCGGCCGATCGTGCCGGCGGCACCTGTGCCGGGGGTCGGGGACCCTGCGCGTCGGCCGGTGGGTCCTCGTCGGTCAGGCCGAGGAACACCTGCTCGAGGCTGCGCTTGCCGGCCTGTAGTTCGCCCAGCCGCACGTCGTGGCGTTCCAGCCAGGTCGCGAGCCGTGCAACCAGACCCGGATCGTTCGGGGCGTGCACGACGTAGCGGCCGGCACGCATCTCGATGACCTCGACGTCGACGGCACGACCGAGGTCGGCGGTGTCCAGGCCGGGGCGTGCGGTGAAGGTGAGCTCGTCACGGTCACCGTGGGTGAGCTCATCCGGGGTGCCGAGCGCGATCAGCCGGCCGTGATCGATGATCGCGACCCGATCGGCCAGTTCCTCGGCCTCGTCGAGCAGGTGGGTCGTGAGCACCACCGTCACGCCGTCGGTGCGCAGTTCGCGGAGGTGTTCCCAGGTGCGGTGCCTGGCCGCAGGGTCGAGTCCCGCGGTCGGCTCGTCGAGGAACACCACCTCGGGTCGCCCGACCAGTGCCAGCGCCAGCGAAAGCCGCTGCTTCTGGCCACCGGAGAGGTCACGGAACCGGGTGCGCCGCGCGTCGTCGAGCCCGACCCGTTCCAGCAACGCATCGGGATCCAGCGGGTCCGCGTAGAAGCTGGCGAACAGTTGGACCACTTCGGCCGGGCGGGCGACCGGGTAGACGCCACCCTCCTGGAGCATCAGCCCGACCCGGGGCCGCAGCGCCGCGGCATCACGGCGCGGGTCGAGGCCGAGGACGCGCACCGTGCCCGCATCCGGGATGCGGTAGCCCTCGCAACACTCGACGGTGGTGGTCTTGCCGGCGCCGTTGGGACCGAGCAGTGCCAGGGTCTCACCACGGTGGACGGCCAGGTCCAGACCATCGACCGCGACCGTGCCCCCGTACCGCTTCGCGAGCCCGACGACCTCGATGGCGGGCCGCTCGAACGCGGTTGCGGGGGAGATCGTCACGGAACGGACAGCCTTCGGGTGGTCGGGTGCGGAGCGTACCGACGCCACCGTCTGCACCTGTTGTCACCCCGATCTCCACCGGAGTCGGCAGACGCTGCCTCTCGTGGTTCGTTGCGAGGTGGACAGCCCGGAAATGGATGTGTTTCAATGACGTATCGATCTTCGGATCGTCGCGGCCCCGTGTGTCCCCCCGTCACACGGGGCCGCTCTCTGTCTGCAGCCTGAGGACGCCCGTGCCACCCATCGAGCCCCACGCTGAGCACCCGGTGACGAACCGGGCGGTGGTCGCCACCGACCACACGACCGTCGAGGCGGTAGCGGCACGGCTGTGGGAGCGCGGAGCGATCGGTCTCTGGGAGCGGTCCGGCGAGGTCATCGCCTGGTTCCACGAGCCGGTGCCGCTGGAAGCCCCCACGGACCCCGAACCGCTCAGGGCACAACTCGGGGCGGTCCGCTGGTCCCGTGAAGCGGACCGGGACTGGCAGGCCGAGTGGAAGGCCACGATCGAGTCGGTCCGGGCGGGGCGGACCGTCATCGTGCCGACGTGGCTCGCGGACGACCACGTCGCGGACGACGGCGACCTGACCCTGCTGCTGGATCCGGGTCGGGCCTTCGGTAGCGGCCACCATGCGACGACGACGCTGTGCCTCGAGGTGCTCGACGGGCTGGATCTGACCGGGCGGTTGGCTGGACGCCACCTGGCCGATGTCGGGTGTGGCTCGGGCATCCTGGCCATCGCCGGTGCCGCCCGCGGCGCGACGGCCGTCGGCGTCGACATCGACGCGGACGCCGTCGCCGTGACGCGCGAGAACGCGGAGCGCAACGGCGTCACGGTCGAGGTCCGTCACGGCAGCGTCGAGGCCCTCCCCCGTCGCACGGACATCGTCGTCGCGAACCTCGTCACGGACGTGGTGGCACAGCTGGCCGGACCCCTGGTGCATGCGACGACCGATCTGTTGATCGCCAGCGGGATCACGGTCGAACGCCAGGACGTCGCGATGGACGCGCTGACCGCAGCGGGCCTGCGGATCGATGAGCGTCGCGAGCGTGACGGGTGGATCGCGTTGGTCGGCCACGTGGACGCGGATGGCGACGGCCGGGCGGACGTGGATGACGGCGAGCGGGCAGCTGCGGCCGACGCCGGTCGGGCACCCGCCCCGGACGCGTAACCTGCCGGACCCCCACGGACGAAGGATGCAACCCGTCATGGCGCTGCGAGCGACCGTGCTGTGCATGGCCCTGCTCGCGCTGCTCACAGCCGGGTGCACGGAGCCCGACGTCACGCCCGAGGACGGCTCCGCCGAGGCCGACGCGACCCCGCCACCGACGGAGGTCGCCGAAGAGGACGAGGAACTCCGCGCCCAGATCGAGCTGATCAACACCGCGGTGACCACCGCGCAGGAGGGGCTCGCCGACGTACAGGACGCGGACACCCTGACAGCTGCGCACGGCGGTGCCGAGCAGACGCTCACTGCCCTGCTGGCTGACGCGGACCTTCCGTCGTCCAACGGCGGCGGGCTGTTGCCGGCCCGCACGACGGAGCGGGGGGATGCGACCGTGCTCTCCGACCTGCTCACCGAGACCCTCACGATCGCCCAGGACCGTGGCGGTGCCCTCGGCACTCAGACCGCCGAGCTGCTCCGCGACCCGATCGCCGGTGACCTGGGCGCGTGGCAGCGCGATGCCGGCGGCATGGTCGAGTTGGCACGCACGAGCGCGGCGTCCTCGACAGATGTCGCCACGCTGGAGCGGGCCATCCTGGACCTCGTCGGCGAGGGCACCCGCGCGCTGGCCTGGACGTTCGTCGCGGTCGACGCCGGCGACCTGGATCTGGCGCAGGCCGCGGCCGAGCGGGCGAGCGCCCACCTCAACGTCATCGAGGTCGCGCTGGCTGAACTGGACGACATCGATGGGACGACCGAGCCATGAGTGCTCCGAACGCCGGACGGCGCCAGCCCCTGCCCCGCCAGCCGGTGGAGGCGGTCATCGACGGCTTCACGCACGGCGGCGAAGGGGTCGCCCGGCTGGAGGGCAAGGCGGTGTTCGTGCCGGGCACCATCCCGGGCGAGCGCGTCCGACTGCGCGTCACCGACGATCGCAAACGCTGGGCGCGCGCGGACCTGGTTGAGGTCCTGGAGCCCTCCGCCGATCGCGTCACCCCGCCCTGCCCGTACGTGCCCGACTGCGGGGGCTGCGACCTGCAGCACATCGCGCCCGACGCACAACGCCAGCTGAAGACACGCGTCGTGATCGAACAGCTGGAGCGGCTGGGCGGCCTGACCGACCCGCCGGTCCGACCGTGCCGCGCCGTCGGCCCCGACGTCGGCTACCGGACCCACGCCCAGCTGCACGCCGACGACGACGGCCGCCTCGGGTTCCACCGCGCCGGGAGCCACGACGTCGTGCCGATCGATCGGTGCCTGGTGCTGACCGATGCGACCCAGGCGGTTCGCGACGCCGTCGGCGACGACACCGGCGCGGTCGAGGTCGCGCTGCGTGCCCACGAGGCGACCGGCACGGCGACCGCGCAGCTGACCCCCGGCCCGGGCCCGCTGGAGCTGCCCGATGGTGGGTTCGACGTGGTGCTGACCCAGCCGAACGGCAGCACCGTCGCGCTGCGGGGCGACGGCGAACTGGCCGAGGAGATCGACGGGCTGTCCTTCGGCTTCGACGCCTCCTCGTTCTTCCAGGTCACCACGCACGGTGCGCACGCGATCATCGAGGCGGTCCTCGATGCGGTCGGCCAGATCCGCGGCGCGCTGGTCTGGGACCTCTACGCCGGGGTCGGGCTGCTGTCCCTCCCCCTGGTCCGCGCCGGCGCCGAGGTCGTCGCCGTCGAAGGCCACCCACCCGCCGCGGCCCACGCCGTCACCAACGCCGCCGAGAACAACCTCGACCTCGAGGTGGTGGCCGAGGACGTCGCGACGATGACCGCCCGCGCCGCCGGTCCCACCCCGGACCGCGATCCGCCGGATGTGGTCGTGCTCGACCCGCCGCGGTCCGGCGCGGGGGCACAGGTCATCGAGGACCTCACGCGGGTCACGCCGGCATCGGTCGTCTACGTCGCCTGCGACGTGGCCGCGTTGGCCCGTGACACCCGGCTGCTGACCGAGCGGGGCTACCGCCTGGTCGAGGCGATCCCGCTGGATCTGTTCCCGATGACCCACCACGTCGAGGTCGTCGCCACCTTCGCGCGGTGAGCTCCAGACACGGTTGACGGTGACGAGCCTCTACGGTGCACCTGCGGTGAGCGTGCCCGGCCGCGGCTGCACGCCACCCACGATCACGAGGGAGGACCACCGTGGGACGCCAACTGCACTGTTACGCGTACGTCGAAGCGCCCTGGGACCAGATCTCGCGGCTGTTGGCCGAGGACAGCCGATCGGTGCTGCAGCACGCCACCGTGGACGCCGCCTCACAGGCCGATCAGCTGTCCCGGACCCTGAAACTGAAGGTGGGCGGCTTCGAGATCGCGAAGGACGTGACCATCGAGGTGGGCGAGTTCTCACCACGCGAGCTCACCCGCAGTGTCGTACCACTGCGCTGGCACGCTGAGCGCGGCCGGATGCTGTTCCCCTACCTCGCGGCGGACCTCGAGGTGTCAGCGTTGTCGCTCGATCCGCCGCTGACCCAGCTGACGGTCACCGGGTCGTACGAACCGCCGCTGGGGTTGTTGGGGGCCGGTGCGGACCGGCTACTGCTGCACCGGCTGGCCGAGGCCACGATCCACCGCTTCACCTACGAGATCGCCGACGAACTGCGCCGCCTGATCGACGCGCTGCCCGACGACGAGCGGTTCTGACCGACCTGAGGCCGGTGGACCCGGTCGGGGCGTGCTCAGGGCAGCGGGCCCTCGGCGGCCCGGGCGGTCTCAACCGCGCGCATCGTGAGTCGGTCGTTCGAACCGAGCCAGAACGGCGCCAGGATCGGCCGTACCTGTGCGGTGCAGTCCGCGATCGCCTCCAGTACATCCACCACGACCGTGCACTCGACCGCCTCGAAGCTCCGGTCCTCCCCCATCTGCGCACCGATGACCTGCGCGCGCTGGGCGCCGAGGTCTCGCTCGAGCACAGGGTCGGCATCCTCGTCGTAGAACGAGTCGAGTTGCAGGCCGCCAGCCGCATCGTTGGCGGTCGCCGCGGCCAGGTCGGCCAACCTCCTCTGCCCGAGGTAGATCGTGGCCGAGTCCAACGCCAGCGCGCCCAGGCCCAGCAGGATCAGGATCGCGGCCGGGAACAGCACCAGCGTGTTGCCACCCTCGTCGCGCAGCCACTGCTGCCAGCTCCGATCACCGCTCACAGACGCTCTCCTGCAACCCGGAGCGGAACGGGTCGATCAGCTCGGAGTACACCGAGGTGACGGTGAAGCTGACCTGGTTGGCGAACCTCGGGATGGCCATCACGCCGACGGTGGTCGTCGCTCGGTAGCGGACCTCGGCGCACCGGGCCTGGACCACGCCCAGGTCGGCGCCGTCCCAGACCACCGTGACATCCGCCGGCTCCCGGCCATGCCCCTGGAAGGCCTGGGCGGCGGCCTGATCGGCCACGGCCTGGAGGTCGGCTCCGACCTCCGCTTCCGCCACCGCACGGACGGCTTCGCGCGCCGCTGCCGAGGTCGCGAACTTGGCGTCGACGACCGACCAGGCGTTCAGGACGATGATGGTCCCGAGCACGAACACCAGGACCCCGAAGATCAACGCCTCCGCGCCGGCCGCGAACCCTCGCTCGTCGGCGACGATGGATCCTCCGGGCTGCCCCGGCAGGTGCCACGGGGGAGCGCCCGGGCCACGGCTCCTCCTTGGGCATCTCATGCCTGGAACTGTTCGGTCCGCACCCGTGCCGTCCGCTCGATCCCGTCGAGAGACAGTCCGTAGCCGATCGTGCTGAGACCGCGGGCCGGCGACGGTGCCTGGATGGTCACCACGGTGTCCTCACCATCGATCGTGCAGGCGACGACGAGCTCGGCGCGTCGCCCGTAGCCGCCGAGTCGATCGCGTGCGATCTGGTCAGCCGTGGTGCCACCCGGACCACAACCGACATCCTCGGCGGCGACGCGCGTCGCGGTGGTGAACGCCGCGCTGGTCACGATCGACGTCGCGTACAGGTGGAGCAGCACCTGACTGGCGAACAGCAGGAAGAACAGGAACATCGCCACCCCGAAGACCGCGGTGACGGGCGACGAACCGGCTTCCCCGGAGACCGTCGGCACCGTCCGGATCACCCGGACGGCGTCTCGACGATGGTGTCGATCTCGTCCGAGATGCGGTCGGACGCACTGCCGAACGACTGGTTGAACACGATGAACATCGTGCCACCGATCACGGCCATGATCAGAACGACGATCGCCGCGGAGATCACGCCTTCGCCGGCGACGTCGGTGCGGACTCGATACCAGAGACGGTGCATCAGGTTCCCCCATGGTCCGACCCGTGACCCGGATCGGGATCGGTGCCGGTGCCGCCGCCACGGCGAACCGCGACGAGGCCGTCGAGCCTGATCGACGTCCCGGACGTGAGCTCATCAACCTAACAGAATGGATGGAGGGCTTCAGAAGTTGTTCTGGCCCACCGGTGGACACCATCAGCCGAGGAAGTCGCTGAGTGCGGCGGTGAACGGGACCCCGATGAAGATCGCGCCGGGGAGCAGGGTCGCGACGGTCACCGGGATCCAGACCTGCTGCCCCCGGCGCTCGATCACCTCGACGAGTTCGCGCTGCACGTCACGGCGGCTGCTGCGGGCCTCGTTCGCGATGAGCCGACCGAGGTCGCTGGCCTCCCGGTTGAGTGCCAGGACCGACACGAACCGTTCGACCGAGCCCACGTCGGCGAGTTCCGCCCACTCCTGGAGAGCCCGCTCTTCAGCGACCCCCTGCCGCACCCGGCCGATGACCCGGCGCAGGTCTCGCGAGATCGACCCCTTCCCCCGGCGCGAGACCCGGTCCAGTGCCGCGAGCAGCGAGTAGCCGGAGCCGAGGAGCATCGCGATCTGTTCGGCGGTGACGGGCAGTTCGAGGTGGATCGTGCGCTTCCACCGATCGGACGCCGCCGTCACCTGTTGCTCCAGCAGCAGGAACGCGAGCAGCATCCCCCCGAGCGTGAACACCATGGCGAGCGCGACGGGAGGGCGGACCGCAACGGCCAGCAGGCCGCCGGCCCCGAGCCCAGCGAGCGACCACCCGATCTGGCGGACGCGGAACTCGGTGACATCCAGGTCCGAGTGGATCCGGGTCAGCCGGCGATCGAGATCTTCGCTCACGCCGAACAGCCGTGAGAACTGCGAGCCCAGGCCGCGGGCCAGCGGTCCAACCGCCTCCCGGAACGAATCGACCGACAGCAGTCCGACCCGCCCCCGGGTCCCCATCCCCCCGGGTACGTAGGGCCCCAACCGCTCCGACAATGGCCGCCGTGAGAACCACCGCAGCTCGGACAGCAGCAGGGTCAGCCCCGCCCACAGCAGCAGGCCGCTCGCGATCACCAGCAGGGTCATGCGGTCCCCCCGTCCTCGGTGAAGACGCGCTGTTCCTCGGGGAGTTTGAGCAACTGCCCGGCCCAGACCCAGCACAGGGCCATCAGGCCGAAGGCGCCCAGGACCGCGATCTGCCCGGTCGCGGTCTCGTAGGCCGCCCGCCCGTCGCCGATGAGCAGGCCGACCAGCGCCATACCGAACGGCACGATCAGCACGAAGTAGCGGGCGAACCGCACCCCGGCCTGCTTGGACCGGGCATCCTTGCGGCCCTGCAGGTCCTGGATGCGGTCCTCGATCAGGGCCCGCAGACGCTGATCGACGTCGGTGCCACCGATCTCGTGGGCGATCAGCAACGTCTCGCAGACGGCATCGGCGGTCGGGTCGGCGAGTTGCGCCTTGATGACGTTCAGGGTCCGTTCGAAGTCCGTCGAGATCAGCCACTCGCGCTGGGCGGCGACGAACGCCGGGCGCAGCTCCTCCGGACCGCGCAGACCGACACCCAGCAACGCCTGTGGGATCGAGCGGCCGAGGCTGACCGCCTGTAGGCGGATCTCCTCGATCATGCGCGGCCACGCCTCCCGCGCGAGTTCACGACGGGCACGTCGACGCGCCCGTGCCGACGCGATCGGGATCGTGGCCGCTGCGGCAGCCACCGCGGCTGCGGCCAGGACTCCCCCGTAGACCGCGAACCCGATCGCGCCTGCCACGACGAACAACACGACCTCGACCCCGAGGAACTCGACGAGGCGGACGTTCTCGAGTCCGGCCTGGACCAGGAAGTCGTCGACGCTCTGCCGGCGGGACCGACGGGCCCCGATACCCGGAGAGACACCGACCCCGCGCCAGCGGAAGACCACCGCGGTGTACAGGAGGAACACCCCGTAGGCCGCGACCAGCGCGAGCAGGAACGCGGTGGTCCCGGGCGTCATGCCGGAGCCCCGTCGACCGGCCCACGGCCGTCGTCCAGCAGGTGGCGGACCTCGTAGCCGGCGGCACGCAGGGGACGACTGATCCGGACCGGCACCGCACCGGTCCAGTGCAGCGGTCCGTCGGGATCATCGCGTGAGAACAGCTCGGTGATCGTGAAGGCCGTCCCGCCGTCGCCCGTCTGCTGCTCCTCGACCGCGATCACCTCGTTGACCTGCGGCACCCCGTTGACCCGGGAACTGTGGACCACGATGTCGATGGCCTCGGTGACCAGCGAGTTCAAGGCGGGCATCGGCAACTCTGATCGGGTGTCCGCCAGCTGGCAGATGAAGCGCAGCCGCGACAACGCCTGCCGGGCCGAACCCGCGTGGATCGTGGTGTAGCCCTTGACGCCTGAGGACAGGGTCAGCAGCAGCGGCAGCGCTTCGCGGTCGCGGACCTCACCGACGATGGCGACATCCGGAGCCATCCGCAGGAACCCGGCGACGAGCCTGCGCAGATCGACCTCCGGCCGGTCGGGTCGACCGGCGCGCGTCTGCATGGATGCGACGTTGGGGAGGGGGACATCGACCTCGAAGACCTCCTCGGCGGTGACCACACGCAGGGTCGGGTCGAGTTCGGCCGTGCAACAGGAGAGCAACGTGGTCTTGCCGGAGCCGGGCGGACCGGCGAAGACCATCGACAGCCGCGCACGGGCGGCCGCGCGGAGGAACTCCGCCACCTGTGGCGGCATCATCCCACGATCGGACAGTTCATCCAGCGACCGGAACGCCACCCCGGTGAACTTCCTGATGTTGACGATGAGGTGGGACCCTCGGCCGATGTCACGGTGCACGATGTGCAGGCGGGCCCCTGAGTCCAGGACTCCCAGCACCGTGAGATGGGGACCCTGAACCGAAACGGCTGAGAACGCCGCCGGATCGGGTGGTTCTGTTGGTTTCTTGTCGTTGGGGTGCTCGCTTCCGT
>SLHP01000078.1 GCA_007136095.1 Nitriliruptoraceae bacterium | reverse complement strand
GTCGCCCTCCAACAGCCGCTGGCGCTGGCCGTAGATGACCTTGCGCTGCTCGTTCATCACGTCGTCGTACTTGAGCACGTTCTTGCGCCGGTCGAAGTTGAGGCTCTCGACCTGGCCCTGCGCGTTCGCGACGGCCTTGGACACCCACTTGTGCTCGATCGGGACGTCGTCCGGGATCTTGAGCCGGGTCATGATCTTGTCGACCGCGGAGGCGTTGAACAGCCGCATGAGGTCGTCTTCGAGGCTGAGGAAGAACCGGCTGGCCCCGGGGTCACCCTGCCGACCCGAGCGGCCTCGCAGCTGGTTGTCGACCCGTCGCGATTCGTGACGTTCGGTGCCGATCACCAACAGGCCACCGAGCTCCTTGACCTTCTGGCCCTCCGCCTTGTTGTCCGCGCCCAGGCGCTTCACGGCGGCGTCGTAGGCAGCCTGTCGCTCCTCCTCCGTCGCTTCGGGCGGAAGCTCGGCGGCCTCCATCCGCGCCATCTCCTCGGCGTTGCCGCCCAGCACGATGTCGGTTCCACGACCGGCCATGTTGGTCGACACGGTCACCGCACCCAGGCGACCGGCCTGCGCGACGATGTCGGCCTCGCGGGCGTGGTTCTTGGCGTTGAGGACCTCGTGCTTGACCCCCATCTTGGTGAGCAGCTTCGCCAGGTGCTCCGACTTGTCGACCGACGTCGTCCCGATCAGGATCGGCTGCCCCTCGCCGTGTCGCTCCTCGATCTCCTCGGCGACAGCGTTGAACTTGGCTTCCTCCGACTTGAAGATCAGGTCGGGCCGGTCATCGCGGATCACCGGCTTGTTGGTCGGGACCTCGACGACGCCCAGTTCGTAGATCTCGAGGAACTCGACCTCCTCGGTCTTGGCCGTTCCCGTCATCCCGGCCAGCTTCTCGTAGGTCCGGTAGTAGTTCTGCAGGGTGATGGTCGCCAGCGTCTGGTTCTCCGCCTTGACCTCGACGCCCTCCTTGGCCTCGATGGCCTGGTGCAACCCCTCCGAGTAGCGACGACCCGACAGGACGCGTCCGGTGTTCTCGTCGACGATGTTGACCTCGCCGTCGGTGACGATGTACTCGCGGTCGCGCTTGTAGAGATCCTTGGCCTTCAGCGAGTTGTTCAGGTGGTGGATCAGCGGGGTGTTGACCGACTCGTAGAGGTTGCCGACCCCCAGGAGCTTCTCGACCTTGGTGATGCCCTCCTCGGTGACCGCGACGGTGCGTTTGGCCTCGTCGATGACGTAGTCCCCGGTCGCCTCACCGGGCTGATCCCCTTCCTCGCCCTTCGTGAGGTTCGGGGCCACCCGACGCGCGAAGATCCGGTAGAGGTCCGCGGACTGCTCGGCCGGACCGGAGATGATCAACGGCGTCCGGGCCTCGTCGACCAGGATCGAGTCGACCTCGTCGATCAGGGCCATGTAGTGGCCGCGCTGGACCTGCTTGGCCTTGTCGAGCGCCATGTTGTCACGGAGGTAGTCGAAGCCGAACTCGTTGTTGGTGCCGTAGGTGATGTCGGCGCGGTAGGCCTCGCGCTTGGCCTCCTTGGTCTGCCCGGAGAACACGACATCGACCGTCAGCCCGAGGAACCCGTGCACCCGCCCCATCCAGGCCGCGTCACGCTTGGCCAGGTACTCGTTCACCGTGACGATGTGCACACCGTTACCCGCCAACGCGTTGAGGTAGACCGGCATCGTCGAGGTCAGCGTCTTGCCCTCACCGGTCTTCATCTCCGCGATGTTGTCGTCGTGGAGCGCCGCACCACCGAACACCTGCACGTCGTAGGGACGCTCCAGCAGGACCCGCGCGGCGGCTTCGCGGACCACGGCGAAAGCCTCGACCTGGAGGTCGTCGACATCCTCACCATCGGCCAGCCGGGCACGGAACTCATCGGTCTTGCCGCGCAGTTCGGCGTCGGAGAGCGCTGCGGTCTCATCAGCGAGGTCGTTGACAGCGTCGACGACCTTCTGCAGTTCCTTGGCTTTGCGGCCTTCGCCGGCACGCAGAACCTTGTCGAGGAGAGCCATCGGGTGATCTTTTCGTCGCGTCGAAGCGGTGGCGGGTCGTGACGGGTTGCACACCGCTGGCGATGGTATGCCACGTTCGGCTCGATACCCATGGTGGGCGCCCGGCGATGGACCTCGGCACGGTCGGCCGGGCCAGGGTCACTCGATGTCGAGCAGGTTCTGTCGGACCGCGTACAGCACCGCCTGCATCCGCGAGTGCAGGTGGAGCTTCTCGAGGATGTTGCGGACGTGGTTCTTGACCGTGTTCTCCGCGATGGACAGGGACTGCGCGATATCCCGGTTGCTGAGGCCCTTGGCGAGTTCCTGGAGCACCTCCATCTCCCGCGGAGTGAGCCGTGGGGCGGGCACGTCCTGCGGGACGGGCTCCTCCTTGCGCACCAGCTCGGCGAACTCCGTCAACAGCTTGGACGCCATCGACGGGGTGATCAGCGACTGCCCGGCGTGGATCGAACGGACGGCGTCGGCGATCTCGTCGATCGAGATCTCCTTGAGCAGGTAGCCGTTGGCGCCGGCCTTGACCGCCTCGAACAGGTCGTCCTCCTCATCGGAGATCGTCAGCATCAGGATGCGGGTCCCCGGCTGATCACCCCGGATCAGCCGGGCCGCATCGATCCCGGACACCGTCGGCATGCGCACATCCAGGACCACGACGTCCGGCACGTGTTCGCGCGCGCGCTCCACCGCGTCGCGACCGTCCCCCGCCTCGGCCACCACCTCGATGTCGGGTTCGTCGTCCAGCACCATCCGTAGGCCGCGTCGGAACAGCTCGTGGTCATCCGCGATCAGAACCCGCAGTCGCTCGTCGCCCACGCACCCTCCGAGTTGAGCCCAGAGGCGCAGCCTACTGCCCGGTCTGCAGCGGGCGGGGTGCGGCGACGACGCCGCAGGCGGGGACGGCCGGACGACGTATCGCGACGACGCGCACGCCGACCGGTCGGCCCGCGGTGGTACGTCAGATCAGGCCGTCGGCCCGGACGCCGACATCGGCGTCTGCTGGTCCTGCTGCGCAGCCGCATCGAGTCGGGGCTTGGACACCAGCTTGGTCTTCAGCTTGCGGACCTGCCGCGTCAACTTGGCCTCCGCGCGATCGATGGCGGTCTGGTGGTCAGGGCCCGAGGCGGATGCCCGGAGGTACTTCCCCTTGGCGTGGAGAACGACCTCGCAGTGCACCCGGTCGGTGATCCTCGGGTTGGTCTCCTCGGAGAAGACCACCTCCATGTCGATGAAGCGGTCGAACAGACGTCGCACCTTCGACAGCTTGGCGATCGCCTCCTCCCGGGTGCGTTCCGAGACATCGCAGTTCTTGCCCTTGACGGTGATCTCCACGGCTCCTCCTCGTCCAGCGGCGCCCCAGCGGAGCGCGGACCTGCTGACCGACACCGGCTGGTGTGGTCCTGCCCGTGCTGCGGGGTGCGACCCGAGCGCGGGGCCGTGGCACATCGTGGTGATCGTAACCACCGTGGTGCCCGGCCAGGGTCATCGGCGAGGCGGGGAAGTGATGTCCCCGGCCGTTGATCAACGCTACCACCGAGCCTCCGGTGACGGGCCGGAAATCCTGGCCGTCGGTTCACGTGGCGCGCCGGTCAGCGGATGCGCCCCGGCGCGTGCCAGCACGGCGAGCACGATGCGACCGGCTCCGGCCTGTCGCAACGCGGTCGCGGCCCGGACCGCGGTGCTGCCCGTGGTGACGACATCGTCGACCAGAAGGACGTTGCTGCCCGGCAGGTCGACGATCGCCTCGTACCGGTCGCGCCCGTCACCGCCCGGAACCGCACCGAGTACGCCGACCAGGGGCAGCTCGATCCGGTCTGCGACGGCGGAAGCCAGCACCCGGGCGTGGTCGATGCCCCGGGAACGCACCCGGACGCGCGGGGTGGTGATCCAGGTCACGAGGTCGACGTCGGGAGCCTCAGCATCGACCGTCGCCGCGAGCGCACGGCCCAACGGCACCCAGCCGGCGACCGCGCCGTGCAGCTTGGCCGTGACCACGGCCGTGGCCACCGGACCGCGGTAGTCGTAGACGGCGAGCGTGCCGTCGATGGGAGCGTCCGGCGGCCAGCACGGGTGACCGCGACCCCGTGGGGCGGCACACCGTTGGCATCCCGCCGGAAACACGCGGACCTCGTCGGCGCAGAGCGGGCACCACGGCATCGCCGCGCGACGCCGACACGACAGGCAGCGTGACGGCGCCAAGAGGTCGAGGACGGACCGGCTGAGGGAGGGCACCATCGCAACATCCGACCAGCGCCCGCCCCGAGCGTCCAGCGCATCAGCAGCCAGCCTGTGGACGACCGCCGGGCAGGCCCTGCAGTGCAGGGGCCTCGGTCAGCGCGACGGCTTGGCTTCGTCGACGAGCATCACCGGGATGCCGTCGCGGACCGGGAACTGCAGGCCACAGCCGGCGCAGACCAGCACGTGCCGACGTTCCTTGTGGTCCAGGGATGATCGGCAGGTCGGACAGACCAGGATCTCCATCAGCCGTTCGTCGAGCGCCATCGCTGACTCCTTGGTGCGTTCGTGGTCGTCCGAGTCACCGCGTCGCCGCATCCACGCTGGCGAGGACCTCAGCGGTCAGTTCTTCGAGGTCGTGCGCGTTCGCGGCCTCGACGTTCAGGCGGACGACCGGTTCGGTGTTGCTGGGTCGGAGGTTGAACCAACGGTCGTCGAGGTCGACGGTGAGCCCATCCTCGGTGTCGTGTGCAACCGCGCGGTCGGCGAAGGCAGCGGCCACCGCGTCGATCGTTCCCTGCGGGTCGGCGACATCGAGGTTCAGCTCGCCCGAACCTCGGTATCGATCGTAGGGGGCGACCACCTCGGACAGCGGAGCGTCCGCAACCGCGATGGCCTCCAGCAGGACGAGGGCGGTGATGATCCCGGAGTCCGCCCGGAAGTTGTCGCGGAAGTAGAAGTGACCCGAGTGTTCGACCGCGAAGATGGCCCCGGTCGCGGCCATCCGCTCCTTGATGAACGAGTGCCCGACGCGGGTGCGGACGGGCTGCCCCCCGGCGTGCCGGATGGTCTCCGGCACGGTCCGCGAGCAGATGAGGTTGTGGAGCACGGTCGCCCCCGGATGGCGCAGCAGCAGGCGGTCGGCCACGACCGCCCCGATGAGTGACGACGACACGGACGCGCCGTGCTCGTCCACGGCGAAGACGCGGTCGGCATCGCCGTCGAACGCGAGGCCGAGCGCCTGCCCCCCGGCGACGACCTCGGCCTGCAGATCCTCGAGGTTCGCGGGGTCCAGCGGGTTGGCCGGGTGGTTCGGGAAGGTGCCGTCGAGCTCGAAGTAGAGGGGGGTGGTGTCGATCGGCAGCCCCTCGACGACTGCCGGCCAGATGTGCCCGGCCATCCCGTTGCCGGCATCGACCGCCACCGACACCTGCCGCAACAGCGAGGTGTCGATGAAGCTGCGGGCGTGGGCCGCGAAGTCGGGCAACAGGTCCCGGTGTTCCCGCTCGCCGGTCACCGCCGCTCCGGCCGATCCGCCGGCCGTCGCCCGGTCCCGGATGTCGGCCAGCCCCGAGTCGATCGCGACGGGCACCGCCCCGGCGCGACACAGCTTGATGCCGTTGTAGGTCGGCGGGTTGTGGCTGGCGGTGATCATCGCGCCCGCAGCCCCCAGGACGCCGGAGGCGTAGTACAGCTGATCGGTCGACGCCAGACCGATGTCGACGACGTCGACGCCCTCGGCGGTCACGCCGTCGACGAAGGCATCGACCCAGGCCGGGGACGACGGTCGCATGTCACGCCCGATCACGAACCGACCTCCGGGCTCGACCAGGACCGTCGCGGCGGCGGCACCGAGCTGCCGGACCAGGCGGACACCGAGCTCGTCGTCGACGAGACCCCGGATGTCGTAGGCCTTGACGACACGGTCGAGGATGTCACGATCGATCGCCGACGCGCCTGCCATACCTGGATCCTCTGGTTGGCGGCCGACGCTAGTGGACCGCGGCCGTCCGATCCCGGTCAGAGATCCGGTGCGACCTCCTCGAGGTCCTCTCCGGGGAGGTGGCGGCCGATGTACCGCTTGCGGGTCCGACCGTCCTCCTTCCAGTAGGCGTACCAGTAGGGCCCGTGTGGGCAGCGTGTGCAGGCGGCCTTGCCGCACTGCACCTCCTCCTGCCGGTAGGTGAGTCCCGGCGGCAGGGAGGGCTCTTGCTCGCCGGGTGGCCCGTCGAGGTGCAGCAGCAGACCACGGACGAGGATCAGCAGGCGGCGCAGTTCGAACTCATCGAGCCGCCGCACGCGCGCCATCAACTCCCGATCCACCGCCATGCCGTCTCCGTCCTCCGACGCCGACCGTCCTGCTGTGTTGGCCCTGTCCGAGCCTAGACGGACGGGTTCTTGTATCGAAGGAGGCACCCAAGAAACCACAGGAACAACGCTCCAGGGTTGAGGAGGT
>SLHP01000226.1 GCA_007136095.1 Nitriliruptoraceae bacterium | reverse complement strand
GGGGCGATCGCTTCGAGCGGCCCGCTGACGGAGCGATCATCGACCTGCTGGTTCCGAGCTACACCTCGCGACGGCGTCACAACGTCGTGGTCGGCCCGCTGGTCGCAACGGAGGCTGGTGGCCTCACCTACGCCCTCGGTCAGCCGCCGACGGTCGTGACCTTGACTGCGATGCTCACCGACGGCACCGCGTTCGGACCGATCCACGTGTACCTGCCATCACTGCGGGCTGCGATCGCCGTCAAGGCACACGCCTAGAAGGACCGCCGAGCCGAGAGTGACGCCCTGGATCTGGCCAGGCTGATGTACGCCGCGGATGTGACCGGACTTCGGCCCGACGACTTCACGGCATCCATCGCGCTGCGTGATGCCAGCGAGATCGTGCGCGCCGCCTTCAGGCTCGCGAGCGGTGCGGGCACGACCGCGGCCTACCGCGACCCGACCGATCGCGCAGAGCTCGCCTCCCTGTGCTTGCGCGTGTTCGGCTGACGCCCGCCTCGGCGATGTCATCGCCGTGATCACATCGCGCCGACGCCTGGTCCAGGTCGTCAGCCGACATCAGCAGACCTCGCTCCGAAAGGCGGTTCGTCTATGCCAGCCACTACTAAAGAGATAGTTTAACTTCTTTAGTAAGATGCTAGCGTGCGAAAGGTCGCTTTCGCAGCCTCGCGGGCAAGGGAGCACGGTGGATCTCGACGCCTTCACTTCCGACCGACTTGGGACCGTTCGCAAGACGGTAGACGGCTATCACGCGTACTTCCCTGCTCCGATACCGCGCGAGCTCGACTACGACGCCACGACGGTCAAGAAACTCACCGAGGCAACGGCGGCCGTCTACCGGTTGGCGGGGGCCAGTCGGCTGCTGCCCAGTCCCGAGATCCTCATGGGCCCCTACGTGCGCCTCGAGGCCGTGCTCAGCTCGAAGATCGAGGGAACCCAGACCTCGGTCGGCCAGCTGCTGCGGTTCGAAGCCGACGATCCTGCTGAAGCTCTACCCGAGGGCGATCTTCTCGAAGTGGTGAACTACACCCGTGCACTCGACCACGCGCTGAGCGCACTCGACCGACTTCCCCTGAGCCTGCGACTGCTCCGCGAGACACACGCCATCCTGATGGCGGGCGTTCGCGGCGAGGCGATGACCCCCGGCGAGTTCCGACGCAGCCAGAACTGGATCGGCCCACCCGGCTCCACCCTGACGACCGCGAGGTTCGTCCCCCCGCCCGTGGACGCGATGAACGACACCCTCACCGACCTCGAACGATTCCTCCACGAAGACGAGCTGCCGAACCTGATCGCCCTTGCACTCGCCCACTACCAGTTCGAAGCGATCCACCCCTTCCTCGATGGCAACGGCCGGATCGGTCGGCTCCTGGTCCCGCTTGCACTGTGTCAGCGCGGTGTGCTGCAGCGGCCGATGCTGTACCTCTCGGCCTACTTCGAGCGGCACCGCAGCCGCTACTACCACCTGCTGTTCGAGACCAGCGCGTCCGGCGATCCGATCCCGTGGATCAACTTCTTCCTCGACGGTGTGGCCCAGCAGGCGCTGGATGCCGAAGAGCGCACGGTCAGGCTCGTCGACCTCCAGCGTGACATCCGTGAGGACCTGCTCGCTGCCAGGGTGACGAACACGACCGTACGTCTGGCGGAGTCGCTTCTCGATCGCCCATACGTCACCGCCAAGCGGGTGACCCGCGAGTTCGACGTCACCGCACCAACCGCCCAGAAAGCGATCGAGAGCCTCGTCGACCAGGGCATCCTCACCGAGGTGACCGGCCGGAAACGCAACCGTGTGTACCTCTCACCTCGGATCATGGATGCCGTCTACGGCCTCCCCGACGACGCGATGAGTGACACCGAAGCCTGACGACTGCGCGACGATCTGCCACCCGGAGACCGGCGCAGTCCTCGCTCAGCCCTCGCCGGATCGGCCCGGTGACGGATCAACCTCGCAACAAGGTGCTACGATCGTGCCATGGATGCGACGATTGCGTCACGTGAGCTGCGGAACTCCACCCGCGAGTTGCTCGCGCGCGTGCAGGCGGGCGAGGAGATCACCATCACGGTGCACGGCCGGCCGGCGGCGGTGCTGGCACCTCTGCGGGGCCGTCCCCGATGGGTGTCCCGTGATGAGTTCGTCACGCGCTTCGCGTCCCGGGCTGCGGATGCCCGACTGCGTGAGGACCTCGACGCCTTGGCGCCCGATACCACCGACGAGCTGCCGTGGTGACTCGCGGTGTCGCCGACACCAGCGTGTTCATCGCACGTGAGGTCGACCGCCCCCTCGATGTCGCGGCGCTTCCGGACGAGCTCGCCATCTCCGTGATCACCGTCGGCGAACTCCGAGCCGGTGTCCTTGTGGCTGACGATGTCGCAACGCGCGACCGGCGGCTGTCCACCCTCGCCGCCGCACTCGCGCTGGAGCCCCTGCCGATCGATGGCGAGGTCGCCGATGCTTGGGCACGGCTCCGGGTGAGCCTGCGAGAAGCGGGACGGCGCATGCCGGTGAACGACTCGTGGATCGCCGCCACAGCGCTCGCACACGACGTCCCGTTGGTGACCCAGGATCGCGACCATGTCGCGGTCGCAGGCCTGCACATCATCGCGGTCTGAACCCTGACCGCGGTGTCACCGTGGATGGTCGGCGTCAGCGGGATGCGCGCGGGTCGAGGTCGCGGTTGAGCAGCAGTGTGCTCCCCCGGAGCGTCTCCGGAGTCGCCCAGCTCGGGTGCGCAGCGAGGTGCCAGTACCAGTCGCCGAAGATGCGTTCCTCGTCATTGCGGTCGCGGCTGGTCGAGCAGGCCATGGCGACCTCGAGGAGGGCGCCGAGCCGGTCGGGTGGGACGCAGACAGCGAGGAGACCGAGACCGCCCTCGGCCGGGATGGTCGGTCCCAGCCGGTCCCGGATCGCGGTGTCGAGCTCGATGAGCCGACGCGGCACGACGTCGTCTCGCGGTTCGCCATCGGCGAGTCCGAACACGACGGTCGCGTGGGGCGCACGCTCGACGACCTCGACGGCGACGAGCATGCCGTCGCGAGCGACGTCGCAGCGGACCGTGTCCCCGAGACTCACCCCGTCCGTCAGGAACGTGACCGAGCCGACCCGGTACAGGCCGGTACGCAGATCACGCGGTTCGGCCCAGATCCCTTCGCCAGGGCATGGAGCGCCTTCGGCAGTGGGGACCAGGATCCGCACGCCTTCCGGGTTCGACATGGTTGACACCTCGGTGGATCGGTTCCCCGAGACCTTGCCAGCCAGCGCCACCCGCGCGGCCGTCGACATCGTGGCTGTGGATAGACGCCGACCAGGTCCACCGGACCCGCCCTCGTGATGATCGACGGGACTCCAAGCCGAACCGAACGGCGATGCCGGAGTCGGTCTACCGGCGGGTTCGCGGACGCCGCGACGCGTACCAGGCGAGCCGCACCGTGGAATTCAGCTAGCGGCGAGCATCTGCTCGACCGAGGACTCTTCGCGGATCTCGATCCGCAAGCCCAACGCCTCCGCGATCGACATCATCGTGGCGAACGTCGGGTTGGCTGAGGAGGAGGTGAGCAGCCGCCGAAGGGACGCAGCGTTCAGGTCGGCGCGAACGGCCAGCTCCTCGCGGGTCCAACCGAGTTCACTGAGCCGGTCCAGGATGACGTTGACGACGTCGCCGAACGCACGGACCTCGGCTAGTTCCGCCTCAACCGCAGCGGCGAACCCCGGCTCACGCCGGTCACGTTCCTCAATCACCCGGTCCAGCGCACTCATCTCATCTCCACCGTCCGTTGCACGCATGCTACAGCTGAGCAACGCTTGGGGTGAGGGCGGCAGCCTCCCCGTGCTCGCTCTTGTTCGGCTGAAGCCCACCTCGCCGGGCAGCACGGATCGCGCATGGGTAGATCACGAGCCCCAGTCTGTGAGCGCGGCCTGGGCCAGGGTGATCCCGTCGGGGGTGACTGTGCCTGGCCACCCGCCGTGCCGGTCATCTTCGAACGCCCCGACACGGTGCAGCAGGTGAACGTCCTCAGCGATCAGGCCGGTGACGGTGCGACGGTCGATGGGCTGGCCGTCACCTACCGCCCACCCCAACCCGGCGAGCAGCTGGGCGACCGTGACCTCGGCGTTGTCGGTCGAGCCCGAGGCCATCAGCGCGAGCAGCAGCACGCCGGCCTGCCATCCGGCATCCGCCGCGTCGCGGCCGCCGATGGGTAGGGCGTTGGCCAGGTGAGACCACAGCCCGACCGGGTCGCCGGCCAGTTCGCGTCCACGTGGTGTGGGGACCAGTCGGCCCTTGTACTTGCGCAACAGCTTGAGCTGCTGCGCGGTCTCCCGCAGGTGGAGGACCGGGACGGTCAGGTCCTCACGGTTGCCCTTCCCGATCCACTCGTCACCCAGGTCGAGCTCGTCGAAGATCGTCTGCACGACGGCCGGGGCCAGGTAGCCGGCAGCGGTCAGCTTCACCCCGTCACCGACCGTGTCGAGCAACACCGTGAAGGGCCGCACCATCCGGGCGGCGGTCTCTTCCTCGACGTCATCGACCGGGTCCGCCGTCGACGCCAACGCACGGAGCTGCCGCTCGGTGTCCAGGTCGCGGAAACGCAGCATCAGCGCCGCCAGCTTCTCGCCGACGCGCCGCGGGACGGACGGACGGCCGGCCAGGTCGGAGGCCTTCAGTTCGAGGTTGATCGCCTCCGGCTCGAAGGGCACCAGGCCGACCTCGTCTGGGGCAACCACCCGCCCCCACCACGCCGTCACCTCGGCGAGTGCCTCACGGTGATCCGGATGGGTCGGGTCGGCCGCGGCCACCATCAGGCGGTAGCCGCGGGTACCGCCGCAGTCCTCGGGCGGCCCGGCACCGGCCCCCTCCACCAACACGGCCCGACCGGGCGGGACACGATCCTCGACGACCTCCTCCACCTCGATGGCCAACCACCAGTTGTCGCCGTAGTCGTACTGGTAGTGCAGCCGCTCCCCCGGCTCAGCGAGCAGCTCGTCGACCCGGACGTCCCACGTCGGCATCGCGGCATCGTCGTCCCACGCCTCGCGCAGATCCGCGGTGCACGCGAAGGCCGCGCCTGGCTCAGCCTCGCGACCGGTGGCGAACCGGTACAGGTGGTAGTCCTCCCACCCGAACACCACCTGCAGCACGGCGTGCAGGTCGTCCAGCCCCAGGTCGGATGCCACCTCGATGCGTCGCCACACCGGCGGGAACGACCCGTCGAGCTGCACGTGCAGCCGCAACGTTGCCGGGGCCTCCCGCCGCGGATGCCGTCGCCCTGGTGCCAGCGGCGCGGTCACGAGGCATCGTCAGCGGCAGCGGGGACCGGACCGCAGCACTTCTTGTACTTGCGCTCCGATCCGCACCAGCACGGCTCGTTACGGCCGGGAGGCCAGACGACCGCGTCACCCGCCTGCAGACGCGTCGCGGCATACGACGCGCGGGCCTCACCGCTGCCGGGATCGTGCCCGGACTCCTCCGCGTGCGCCTTCAGCCCGTCGACGGTCATCGCCGCGACGTGTAGCCGGTTCCCGGGAGCATGCCGGGCGATGCGCTTGATCCGTGCTTCGGTCTGCCGGCTGTAGGCGAGGTGATCGGCGGGCAGGTCATTGAGCAGGCCCGGCCAGCGCTCACACGCGACGGGCCACTGGTCGGCGGGGAACCACGCGAGGGCGAGCTCGACCGGGCCGGGCAGCTTGGCCGCTGGTTCCGGGCCGCCGAGAGCGTCGAGCCGGGCGAGCGCCTCGGGGTCCTCGGCCTCGAGTAGACGTCGATGGTTCCGGCGTGCACGCTCATCCAGCTCCGCACCGCTGACCAGTGGGTCGTAGCCGCAGTGCGCACACGGTCGGTCCTCGAGATGCGGCAGATCGCCCCACGGACGTCGGGAGGGCACGCGCGTCCACTCGTCGCAGAAGCGCTCCACCCGGTCGACGAGCTGCGGGTCGACAGGTTCGCCCAGCTCCTGCCGAGCGACCTCGGCGAGCTCGAGCAGCTGCATCACGACCTGGTCGGGGTCGCCGGTGGCCAGCGCCACCTCGATGCCTTCCAGCGCCCACCGCAGGGACGTCGCAACATCGGTGGCCGCGTAGCTGTAGGCGGCAGCGTTGTACAGCCACACCTCCTCGGGATCACGCTCACGCAGGGTCGCGAACAGCGCGGCGGCTTCCTCGATCCGCCCTGCATCCAGCAGACACTCGGCGATGTCCGCCTCTGGGTCGGGAACCGAGCGGTAGCCCGCCGCGATCGCTTCACGCTTCGTCGCGATCGCCTCGTCGTAGTGGCCCGCCTCTCGAAACGCCCGATGGATCTCATCGAGGATCTCGTAGGCGGCGACCTGATGGTGCCCGCACGGATGGGCCAGCACCGCCCGCCACCGGTCGACCGCCTCGTCCGGCCGCCGGTCCGACATGGCCTGCTCGGCCCGGTCGGTCAGCACCCGGATCTGACGCCACGACTCCTCGACGGTGATCTCGGCCATCGGCTACCAGCCCT
>SLHP01000257.1 GCA_007136095.1 Nitriliruptoraceae bacterium | reverse complement strand
CGGCGCGATCTCCAGGACCTTCTGGTGCCGACGCTGGACCGAACAGTCACGCTCGAAGAGGTGGATGACCTGGCCGGCGGCGTCGGCGAGCACCTGCACCTCGATGTGGCGGGGCCGCAGGACCGCCTTCTCCAGGAAGATGGTCTGATCCCCGAACCCGCCCGCGGCCTCATGCCGTGCACTCGTGATCGCGTCTGCCAACTGATCCGCCGCGGTCACCAGTCGCAGACCCCGGCCGCCACCTCCACCGGCGGCCTTGACGAAGACCGGGAACCCGATGCGCTCCGCCTCAGCAGCCAGGTCCGCGTCCTCGGACAACGGATCGCTGGCGGCCAGCACCGGCAGGCCCGCCGCGATGGCCTGCGCCTTGGCCTGCACCTTGTCACCGGTCGTCTCCAGGACGTCTGCCGGCGGACCGACGAACGCCAGCCCGGCATCGGCGCACGCGCGAGCCAACGCCGAGGACTCGGACAGGAAGCCATAGCCCGGATGGACGGCATCCGCGCCGACGCGCACCGCCAGGCCGACGATCTCATCGATGTCGAGGTAGCCCGCCAGCGGTCGCGCCGGGTCACCGATCTCGTAGGACTCATCGGCCTTGACCCGGTGGATCGACTCGCGGTCGGCGTCGGTGTAGATCGCGATCGTCCCGATCCCGAGCTCGGTCGCAGCCCGCATCACCCGCACCGCGATCTCACCCCGGTTGGCGACCAGCACCCGCTCGATCGAACGACCCATGTGTGATCCCTCCTGCCCGACGACAGCCGGGTGACGGCACTGCTGACCTGATGGCAGACAACCGTAACCGCCAGCCGCGCCATGGGCTGCCGACGCCGCCCGACCCGCGACCCCATGTGACCGGTGGTCCACGTGGGGGACCGGGCACGAAGCTCTCCCGTCCGCACGCACCAACGGAAGCAGTCACCATGCTCGTTCAACTCATGCACAAGCTCGGTATCAACAGCGACGTCCTGCAGATCATGGGCTTCGCGTCCATCTTCGCCAGCATCGCCGCCTGGCGGACCGCCAAGGAGTCCGGCGATCAGGCCCGCGCGGAGCGGTTCGGCATCTTCATCGGCCTGTGGGCACCGACCTTCTTCGCCCTGGCCGGCGAGGTCGCCGTCCACGAGGCCAAGGCGGATGAGCTGCCGACCGGCTGACCCTCGGCGTCGATGGGGTAGCGCCTGAGCCAACTCCTGGCGGTGCGCCCCTGCACCGGAGCCCGCGTTGTCGCGGGCTCCGTCGTCGTGTTCGGGGAGGGAAGCTCCGTCGCAGGCGCCGGGTTGCCCCAAAGACGCCCCTGCCCCAGACGCCCCCGACCGCGAGGTTGACGACATGGCCACCATCCGACACCACGCCCGCATCGCCGCGCCCCCCGACGAGGTGTGGAAGGCGGTCGCCGACGCAGGATCCATCTCCACCTGGTTCCCGCTGATCGAGGAGAGCCGCGCCGCGGACGGCAAGCGCTTCTGCACACTCAAGGGTGGCGGGAAACTCGAGGAGGAGATCGTCACCTCCGACGACGATCTCCGCCGCTTCCAGTACCGCATCACGGCCGGGGACATCCCGGTCGAGTTCCACCTCGGCACCCTGGACGTCCTGCCCGACGGCGACACCTCGCTGGTCGTGTACTCGACCGACGTCACCCCGGACGCGGTCGCCGAGCAGATGGACGGCGTCATCTCGCAGGGCCTGCAGGGGCTGAAGGATCACCTGGAGGCCTGACCGCGGACCGGACAGCGGGTTCCGCGCAGCGACCGGCGTGGCGGACCTCCCCGATTAGGGTTGCTCCATGCCGATCCGCCTGGTCATCGCCGAGGACAGCTACCTGATCCGCGAGGGTCTGGTCGTGTTGTTGGCGGACGACCCGGACCTCGAGGTGGTCGCGGCGGTGGCGTCGATGCCCGAGTTGGACGCAGCGGTTGCCGACCACGGGCCCGACGTGGTCCTGACCGATATCCGGATGCCGCCGACCGGCACCGACGAGGGCATCCGCGCCGCCGAGCAGCTCGCCGCGACCTCCCCGGGGATCGGGGTGGTGGTGCTCTCGCAGCACGTCGAACCGGAGTACGCCCTGCGGCTGTTCGACGGCGGAGCGACCGGCCGCGCCTACCTGCTGAAGGAACGGGTCGGCGACCTGCGGCAGCTGAAGCACGCGATCGCGGAAGCGGCACGGGGTGGTTCGGTGCTGGACCCGCAGGTGATCGACGTGCTGGTCGATGCGCGCCGGAGGCGATCGACCTCGCTCCTCGACCGGCTGACCGAGCGCGAGTCCGAGATCCTGGGCCTGGTCGCCCAGGGCGGCTCGAACCAGGCCATCGCGACGCAGCTGTCGCTGTCCGGCCGTGCGGTCGAGAAGCACATCACGAGCATCCTGGCCAAGCTGGACCTGCCTGCGGACGATGGCGATGTCCACCGGCGGGTGCGCGCCGTCCTGCTCTACCTGTCGGAGACCAGCGGCTGAACGGGCAGCTCGCCCGTGATGCGGGTACCTCGGCCGGGCGACGCCGAGATGGCGAGGTGGCCATCCAGGGCGCCCAGGCGATCCTCGAGGTTGGACAGCCCGCGACCGCGGACGACCGTTGCGGGGTCGAACCCGGCACCGTCGTCCTCGACCTCGAAGTGCAGCCGTCCGGCATCGCCGCGCAGTACCACCCGGACCATGCTCGCCCCTGCGTGGGTCGCCGCGTTGTTGATGGCCTCCAGACACGCGAAGTAGACAGCCGCCTCCACCGGCGGAGCACACCGGGCGAGGTCCGGAGCGCTCACCTCGACGTCGATGGGCAGGCCGCGGGCACCGGCGCGCAGTGCCGCGGCGATCCCATCGCTCTCCAGCACCGGCGGATGCAGCCCCCGCGACAGGTCGCGGAGGGACCGGATCGTCCCATCGGCTTCGTCGCCGAGCCGCTCCAACAGGTCACGCAGCCTCGCGCTCCGGTGGTCGTCGGGGAGCCGCGCGGCCTCGGCTGCGGCGAGTCCGACCTGCAGACGCAGTGCGACCAACCGGGCCTGGGCCCCGTCGTGCAGGTCGCGCTCCAGGGCGCGGCGGGCGGTGTCCTGTGCATGGACCAACCGCTGGCGTGAGCGCCGGAGTTGGTCGACCTGCGCGCGGAGCTCCTCGGTCAGCAGGGCGTTGCGCAGGACCGGCCCGAGCGTGCCGGCCACGTTGGCGAGGAGCGTCGGCGCGTCGGGGGCCAGGTCCGCTCGGCCGTAGAGCTGCACCTCGCCGAGGGTGTCTCCGTCGTGGACCACCGGCAGCCGCAGCAGCGGTTCGTCCTCGCAGTCGCCGGCCGCCGCGAGCTGCCTCGACTCTGCATCGTCGGTCACCAGGATGCGTGCCCCGTCGGCGCCGGTACCGCGGACGAGCAGCTGGGCGACGTGCTCAGTGACCGGTGCGACGCCACCCGACCTGCGGAGCTCCTCCGCGAGCTCGGAGAGCAGCTCGTACGCCTCCGCATCCCGGCCGTAGAGGACGCGGTCGACGATCCGGCGGACGCGACGACGTGCCGGCTCGAACAGCACCGCGACCAGACCGACGGCGATCAGCGGCAGGAGCGGGTGATCGGCGGACCGGCCGACGAGGTTGCCGACGCCCACGACGACCACGAGGTAGACGACCATGACCAGGGCCGCGAGGACGGACCCGACGACGGTGCGGCTGATCACGACGTCGACGTCGTGGAGCCGGAACCGCAGCAGCGAGAAGGCGTAGGAGGCGAAGAACGCGGCGATCGCCACCAGAACCGTGGGGATCCACACGGCCTGCCAGGGGAAGAGGACCACGACCACGACGCCGAGCAGCGACCCTGACACGACGACGGGCCGCAGCTGCCGGCGCTGCTCGACGTCAGCGTCGCGTAGCCGCACGCCCAGGGAGGCGATCGCGGCGACCAGCGCGAGCAGGATCAGAACCCAGCCGCTGGTGACCAGGGGCGACACGATCGGGATCCCCGCGGGCTGGTCGCTGATCACCCGCTCGTGCGGGGACGTCGGCGACGTCCACACCATATACCCGGCGACGAGCAGCACCGTGCCGAGGACGGTTACGGCGACGACCGGCCACCACCGGGGGCTGGGGAGACGACCGTCAGGGAACAGCAGGAGCACCAACACGATCGTCATCGCCGCCACCAGCAGCCACAGCCAGGAGCTCAGCCAGTAGGCAACGGCGACGCTCAGGGGGAGGTCGGCGGGGGTGAAGCGCAGCGCCGCGTCGCTGCCGACCCCGCCGGCGACGAACCGTGCATCTGCGACCGACAGCGCCGCGACGTGCATGGCTGCCACCAGGCCAGCCACGAGGAACACCACGCCGAGGCCATGCCGGGGCCAGCGTCGCAGGATCGCCCACCCGAGCCATGTGAACGCGACACCGGTCGGCGCGGTGTGGACGAACCATCGGACGTACAGGACCTCGAAGGACCGGCCCCGGATGAGCATGGCAGCGACCGCGACGACGATGAGTGCGGTCGCTCCCACCGCAGCGACGTCGACCCACCGGCTCGCGCGTCTCCGACCGTGGCCTGCCTCCATGTGGTGAGTCTCGCCGATGGGAGGCCGGAGCGGTAGTGGCTCTCCCCCACCGAGGGGGTGCGGCTAACCACACCCCCTGACCGGCGGCGCCACCACCACGGTTCGCCAGCCACCCCACTCGTACCCGGGCTCGCTGCCATCGAGCATGGGATCACCGCCCCCAGATCGGGGTGAGCCCGAGGAGGCATCCCATGACAACCACCAGCCCACACACCCCGCCACTGACCACATCCACCGATCACGCCGCCGATGGCGCCGCATGGGTCAGGCTGCTGGCCTGGCTCACGGGGATCATCGCCGCCGTCGAGGTCATCTTCCTCGGCATGATCGCGACCGTGGTGCCGCCGATCGCGGCCGGCATCGTGTTGACCATCGTCGGGCTCGTCGTCGTGCGACGTGCCCGACGCGTGGGCATCGCGATCCTCGGCCTGACCAGCCTGCTGCTCCTGCTCGGGTTCGCCCCGTTCGCCGCGTCGCACCTCGGGCACCCGGAGTCAGCCATCGACTTCACGCACGCCGTCATCGGCACGGTCGGGCGACTCCTGGCGGTTATCGCTGCCGTCGGAGCCTGGCGGAAGGCCTCGCCGGCCGGAGCGCGACGGCTCGCGGTCGCCGCGATCGGCATCGCCTGTCTGACCGTCGCCATCTCGAGCATCGCGATGCTCGTCTCCACCGGCGACACCGCACAGGCCGACGATGTTCCAACGGTCATCGCCGACTCGTACTTCGCGGACACGATCAGCGTGACCAGCGGCGACACGCTCTACGTCGACAACACCGACGTGTTCCGTCACACGTTCACGGTGGTCGACACCACCATCGACGTCGAGCTGCCGGCATCGGTCGGGGTGCGCGTCCCGATCGAGCTGCCCGCCGGGGTCTACGACGTGATCTGCGACATCCCCGGCCACGAGCACATGACCGCGACCCTCGAGGTCGAGTGACGTCGCGCGGGTGTCCTCGCCGGTCGATGCACCGGCGAGGACACCCACGCGACGTGGCACCGAGGGACGTGGCACCGAGGGACGTGACACCGCTGGGGGAACCCTCCTAGGGTGACGCTCGCGATGGGGACACCGGTGCGGCTCGTCGACCTGCTCGGGGGACTGTCGCGCCTCGCGGATCTCGGATTCGGGATCCCCGCAGGCGAGGCGGAGCGTGCAGCAGTGCTCGCTGCGTGGCTCTCGACCTCGCTCGACCTGCCCGATGAGGACACCCGCGCGGCGATCTACACCGCCCTGCTGCACCACGTCGGCTGCTCCGGCTACGCACACGAGGCGGCCAAGGCGGTCCCCGATGAGCGGGCGATGTACGCCGTCACGGCGCAGACCGACCTGGCCGATACGAAGGACGTCTTCCGCACCTTCCTCCCCGAACTGACCCGTGGACACCCACCGCTGGAACGGCTCCGGATCGCGCTCGTGATCCTCACGCAGGGGCAACGCATCGGCACCGAGTCCACCACCGCCGCCTGCGAGGTTGGACGCGACGCGGCTCGCCGGCTCGGGCTCCCACCGGCCGTGCAGGCGAGTATCTACCGGTCCTACGAGTGGTGGAACGGCAAGGGCGTCCCGGACGGGCTCGCCGGCCGGGACATCCCGCTGGGTGCCCGGGTCGCGGCCGTGGCGAGCACCGCATCACTGCTCGGTGCGACCGCTGACCGGCAGCGGGTCGTCGAGGTGGTGGACAGCGGCGCGGGGGTGCTGTTCGACCCGGACGTCGCGGAGGCGCTGATCGCCGACGTGGACCGGTTGCTGGACGACCTGACCGACAGCGACCCCCACGAGGTCATCCTGGCCGCCGAACCGGCGCCCGTCGTGACCGTCCTCGACCCCCACCTGATCGACGTGGCCACGGTCTTCGCGGACCTGGCCGACCTGAAGTCGCCCTCCACGCACGGGCACTCCCGTGGGGTCGCACGGCTGGCCCGCCGCGCCGGGGAACGGCTCGGGTTCAGCGACCAGGAGCTCGAGACCCTGGAGATCGCCGGTCTGCTCCACGACGTCGGACGGGTCGCGATCTCGTCGCGGATCTGGGACAAGCCGGGGCGGCTGACCACCCACGAGTGGGAGCAGGTCCGCCTGCACGCCTACCACTCCGAACGCATCCTGGCGGGCTCGGCGCGGCTGGCTCCGCTCGCCGAGCTGGTCGGCAGGCACCACGAGCGCTGCGACGGCAGCGGCTACCACCGGGGCTCCCTGCACGCCGACCTCCCGCCTCCCGCGTGCGTGCTGGCCGCCGCCGACGTCTACCAGGCGATGACCCAGGACCGTCCGCACCGGCCCGCGCTCACGGCCGAGCAGGCCGAGGAGCAGCTCCACGACAGCGTCCGCACGGGCCTCCTCGACGCGGATGCCGCCGGCGCGGTGCTCGCTGCGGCCGGCCATGACGGCGAGGTACGACGCGAGCTTCCGGCGGGGCTGACCGACCGTGAGGCCGAGGTCCTGGCGCTCGTGGCGAAGGGCCACAGCAACCGACAGATCGCGGAGGAACTCAGCATCTCGCGCCGGACAACGGAGCACCACGTGCAGCACATCTACACGAAGATCGGGTCGTCCAGCCGCGCTGCAGCGGCGCTGTTCGCGATGGAACACGACCTCCTGGGGTCGCGGTCGGGGGCGGGATAGGTAGTCCTACCGATGCACGCCGCCTCCGAGACGGCCAGAGTGGTGCCACGGTTGCCATCGAGCAGGAGCAACGGACATGACGACCACCGAGCAGCTGCGCCGGGCACGGACGACCTCACGGGACGGCACGGAGATCGGCTACGTCAGCAACGGTCACGGCCCACCCCTGCTGGTGATCCACGGTGGGGTCGGTGACCACAGCCGCTGGGACACCCTGCGGACGCACCTCGAGCCGCATCTCACCGTCCACGCCATGGATCGACGGGGGCGCGGTGCCAGCGGCGACGCGGACACGTGGTCCATCGAGCGCGAGTACGAGGACGTAGCCGCCGTGGTCGACGCGATCGCCGTCGACCACGGTCGGCCGGTGGACGTCTACGGCCACTCGATGGGCGGGAACGTCGCCTTCGGGGCCGTGCCGCTGACCGACAACCTCCGACGGCTCGTGCTCTACGAGGCGTGGCCGATGGTCGATCCCTCCGCCATCGTGCCCCCGCGTGTCTTCGTCGAGCGCCTGGAGGCGCTGCTCGCCGAGGGCCGCAACGAGGCGGTGGTCGAGACACTGTTCCGTGATGCGGTCGGTTCGACCGAGGAGGAGCTCGAACAGGTGCGCGCCCAGCCGTCGTGGCCGGGTCGCATCGCCGCCGCCCCGACCATCCCGCGGGAGATCCGCGCCACCTTCGAGCACACCTTCGATCCAGAGCAGGCCGCCAAGGTCACGGTGCCGACGCTGCTGCTCGTCGGAGCGGAGGCTCCTGACCGTTTCCAGCCCGGTCCCGTCCTGGCGGCGCTGCCGGATGCCCGCCTCGCCGAGCTGCCGGGGCAGGAGCACGAGGCCGACATCGTCGCCCCGGAACTGGTCGCCGAGCAGTTGGTCGCGTTCCTCCTGCAGGAGGACGACCGATGACACCCGAAGCGAGCCTGACGATGACCACCGTGCCCTCCCCGGACGGCACCCCGATCGCCTGCTTCGCGAGCGGGGACGGTCCCCCGCTCGTGCTGGTCCACGGTGTGCTCGGTGACCACACCCGGTGGGAGGCCCTGCGCCCGGAGCTGGATCGCCACGCCACGGTGTACGCCATCGACCGACGGGGACGCGGCGCCAGCGGCGACCACGACCACTACGACGTCGAGCGGGAGTTCGAAGACGTCGCCGCGGTCGTCGATGCCCTGGCTGCACACCATGGAGCCCCGGCGGACGTCTACGGCCACTCGGGCGGTGCCAGCTTCGCCCTGGGGGCGGCCACCCTCACGACCAACGTCGGGAGGCTGGTGCTGTACGAGCCAGCGGTCGATCCCGGCGCCCTGCTGCCCCCTGGGTTCCTGGGCCGTCTGGAGAGCCTGCTCGCGGACGGCGACCACGACGGCGTGGTCGAGACCTTCTGCCGGCAGGTCCTGCACATGCCGGACGAGCAACTCGCCCTGTACCGCAGCCATCCGTCGTGGGCTGCGCGTGTGGCGGCCGCGCCGACGCTCCCGCGGGAGCTGGCGATCCCTCCCGGGCAGATGTTCGATCCGGACCGTGCCGCGCAGGTGACGGCACCGACGCTGTTGCTCACGGGCGATCAGACCCCGGCAGGCTTCACGGACGGCGTCGCTGTGGTGGCCGACGCCATCCCCGGATCCCAGGTGCAGACCCTGCAGGGGCAGGGCCACACCGCCGACGTCGTTGCCCCCACGCTGGTCGCAGAGCACGTGCTCGGGTTCCTCGCGCGGTGACCCCGCACCCGGTGGGCGCCGATCCACGGTTCCCACCGGGCGCAGCTGCTCGTAGGGTGGACGCATGCGTTGGCGCATGCTCGGACCGGTGGGAGCCGCGGCCGGGGATCGGTGGACCGACCTCGGTGGCGATCGACAGCGGACGATCGCGGCTGCGCTGCTCGCCGCTCGCGGCGAGGTGGTGACGACCGATCGGCTCATCGATGGTCTGTGGGGTCCGCGGCCACCCCCGAGCGCGCGCAAGACCCTCCAGAGCTACGTCTCCCGCCTCCGGAGCGACCTTCGGTCACTGGATCCCGAAGCGACAGATGCCGTCGTATCGCTCGCCGGTGGGTACCGCGTGTCGGATCACGAACGCGACGCCGATGCGTTCGAAGCGCTCCTGCGGCGAGCACAACGGCCGGAGACGACCGAACCGGCCGAGCTCGTGGACATCCTGCAGGAAGCCGAAGCCCTCTGGGACGGCCCCGCCTTCGGGGAACTCGCCTCCCACGAGTTGGTCCGCGAGGAGGCGCACCGCCTCGAACACCTCCGGGCAGCAGCGATCGCCGACCGCATCGACGCACAGCTCAGCCTCGGTCAACATGGCCAGGTCATCGGGGAGCTCGAGGCTGTCGTGTCCCGCAACCCGCTGGACGAACGAGCCCGCGGCCAACTGATGCTCGCGCTCTACCGACGTGGCCACCAGGCCGAAGCCCTCGCCACCTACCGACGCCTGCAGGACCGGCTGCGCGAGGAGATCGGGATCGACCCATCCGAGGACCTGCAGGCCCTCCACGAGAAGATCCTCCAGCAGCACGCGGACCTGTGGCCGCCCGCACCGCCCACCGTGTCCCGACCCTCCGAGCCGGAGACGATCACGCAATCCCGGAGGTCGCCGACGACGGATCATCACGCGGCCGACCCCCTGCTGATCGGTCGGGACCACGAGCGCGAGAGCCTCCGGGAGCTGCTCGCTGTGACACGACTGGTCACCCTCGTCGGACCCGGTGGCGTCGGGAAGACCCGCCTCGCGGAGCAGGCCGCAGCGGACGTGGGCCAGGACTTCCCCGACGGCGCCGCGATCTGTCAGCTCGCCGTGATCCGCGATCCAGACGCCGTCGTGACCGCGGCGATCGACGCGCTGGGTGCGAAGCACCGTGGCGGCCAACCCGCCGAGGACACGCTCCTGGCAGCCCTGAGTACCCGCCACTTCCTGCTCGTGATCGATAACTGCGAACACCTGCTCACCACCGTGTCACGCCTCGTCGCAGCGATCCTGACGGCCTGCCCCAACACGACCGTCCTAGCGACCTCCCGCGAACCACTCCGCCTACCCGACGAGCACGTCTGGCAGCTCGCTCCCCTGGCCGTTCCCGCGGAGCACGCCACCGCCAGCGAGGTTGCGGGCTCCCCCGCGGGTGCGCTGTTCGTCGCGCGCGACGGGCCGGGCCCTCCTTCGAGCTCACCGAGGACAACGCGCCCACGGTCGCCCAGTTGTGCCGCCACCTCGACGGGATCCCCCTGGCCATCGAACTCGCGGCCGCACGGCTCCGCGCGATCGGGGTGGACGACCTCCTCGCGCGGCTCGATCAACGTTTCGACCTGCTCACGGGCGGACCCCGCGGAGCTGAGGGGCGCCATCGCACGTTGGAGGCGGTCGTTCGGTGGTCCTACGACGCCCTCGACGAGCAGGAGGCCCGGCTGTTCGACCGGCTGTCGGTGTTCGCCGGGGTGTTCGAACTCGACGCCGTCGAACGAACCTGCGCCGGGGCCCCGATCCAGCCCGCGCAGATCGCGGGGATCCTCGTGGAACTCGTCGACAAGTCCATGGTGGTCGCCCGCCACGACGAGGACCGGACGCGATACCGGTTGCTCGACACCCTCCGACAGTTCGGTGGCGAGAGGCTGAGCGAACTGGGAGACACGGAGTCGCTCCAGCAGGCGCATGCGGCCTACCACCTCACGTCCGCGGAGACGGTCGGTCCCCGCATCCGCGGACGGGACAGCCGCACGGCGTTGACGCGCATCGACGCCGCGATCGACGACCTGCGGGTCGCGCATGCCTGGCTCGTGGGGCAGGGCGACACCGAACGGGCCCTCCGGCTGCCGGTGGCCCTCCGCGACTACATCGGCCACCGCCAGCGCGACGAGATGTTCTGGTGGACCGAGCGGGCCCTCGAGCTGCCTGGAGCGGACGAGCAGACGGCCTACCCCCCGGCGCTCGCCACGGCGGCACGAGGGGCGGCACGTCGCGGCGACCTGGAACGCGCGCGACGGTACGCCGAGACGGCGATCGCGGTGGTCGAGCCGACCAGCCTGACGGCAACCTGGGCCACCCACGCGCTCGCGACGACGGCGCTGTACGAGGGGCGGCTCGACGATGTGCTCAGCCTGACGGGCAGCTGGCCCGGCCTCCGTGACGACCCGGGAGAGGACTACTACCGCGCGATGAACTCGATGCTGCGCGTCCTCGCGCACAGCTACCGAGGGGACGCTGCGGCGGCGGCCACCGAGGCCGAAGGCCTGCTGGCCTCGGCACAGGAGTCGGGTAACGACACGGCGTTGGCCTACGCCCACTACAGCTGGGGTGAGACGCTGCTCGACCGCGACCCGATCGCTGCCCGATCCCACCTCGAGGAGTCGGTCGCGGCCGCCAGACGCATCGAGGGTCGAGCTGCCGAAGGCGTCGCGATGGTCTCGCTCGCGTCGCTCCACGCCCGCCTGGGCGACGAACAGCGCGCGATGGAACTGTTCGCCGACGTGGTCGGACACTGGCGCCGGCTGGGAGACTGGACCCACCAACTGACGACCCTTCGCAACCTCGTCGACCTGCTCGTCCGCGTCGGGGCCGATGAACCTGCCGCCGTGCTCTACGGGGCGGTGCGGGACGCCGCTCCGCCGAGCTTCGGCGCTGAGGCGGAACGGCTGGATGACGCGTGGGCGCAACTCGAGGAGCGGTTGGGGTCCGAGACCGCCGCGGACCTGGCCGACCGTGGCCGGCAACTGCGCTCCCCCGAGGTCGTCGACAGGGCCCTCACGATCCTCGCCGAACTCCGCACGGGTGAGCCCGACCTGAGCAACGACTGAGCCGGACTGCAGATCGCAGCGAGCTGTGCAGCCAGAACGCAGCCGGGGCGCAACCGCTCCAGACCATCGTGGTTCCCATCAGGACGCACACCCGAGCATCGAGACCGGGATGTGCCGAACGCAACGCGGCAGAGGGAGCCACGATGAGTATCGATCACACCACGCTCGATCAGCAGCGACTCGAGGAGTTCCAGGGACTCGCGGTCAGCGAGGCGGCGGCCGCCGAATCGGCAGCCTGCGTCTACCTCGGCGATGTGCTGGGGCTGTACGAGGCCCTGGCGGGCGCCGGAGCGCTGAGCGCCCAGGACCTGGCGGACCGCACCGACACGCACGAACGCTACGTACGGGAGTGGCTCGCGAACCAGGCCTCCGGCGGCTACGTCACCTACCACCCGGACGACGACACCTTCGAGTTGCCCGACGAACACGCGGCCGTGCTCGCCGACCCGGACAGCCCGGCGTACGTCACGGGGATCTTCCCCATCATCGCCGCAGCCTGGGCGAGCGCCGACCGGGCGGCCGAGGCGTTCCGCAACGGCGAGGGCATCGCCTGGGGTGAACACGACCCGCGGCTGTTCCACGGGGTCGAGCGCATCTTCGCGCCGCTGTATCGCCACCAACTCGTCCAGGAGTGGATCCCCGCGCTGGAGGGGGTCCACGAACGCCTGGTCGCCGGCGGCCGGGTGGCAGACGTGGGCTGCGGCCACGGCGCGTCGACCATCGTGCTGGCCGACGCCTACCCGGGCGCACACGTCACGGGCTTCGACAACCACGCTCCGTCGATCGCTGCGGCGTCCAAGGCGGCCGCGGAGGCCGGCGTCGGCGATCGTGTCAGCTTCGAGGTCGCCGCTGCAGACAGCCTGCCGACGGACGGCTACGACCTGGTGTGCTTCTTCGACTGCCTCCATGACATGGGCGACCCCGTTGCGGCGGCCCGCAGAGCCCGCGAGGCGCTGGCTGACGACGGGACCCTGCTGGTGGTCGAGCCGCAGGCCGGCGACGGACTGGCCGACAACCTCAACCCGATCAGCCGGCTGTTCTACGCGGGCTCGGTGTTCCTGTGCACCCCGAGTTCGCTGTCGCAGGATGGCGCGACCGGCCTCGGTGCCCAGGCGGGTCCGACCCGGTTGCTCGAGGTCCTGGGAGAGGCCGGCTTCCGCCACCGCCGGGTCGCCACCGAGACCCCGTTCAACCTCATCCTCGAAGCCCGACCGTGACCGATCGGCGATCGAGCCGTCCGCCCGTCTCATCTCCGAGCCGACGCCCCTGCCAAGGAGGACGATCATGTCGAACCTGACCACCACCGACCACCAGATCCTGGCCGATCACTACCGGGAGGCGGTGGAACGCGAGGACCTGGCGTCGCTCGCAACGCTGTACCACCCGGATGTGCTGCTGGACGCCCATGTGCCGAACTGGCGCTTCCAGGTGATCGGCCGCACCGAGGTGGCGCGCTTCACCGGTGCGGCCCTGCCCGGGCCCGGGCGGTTCACGAGCTTCGTGGCCGAGCCGACCGCCGACGGTGACCTGCTCGTGCAGTTCGAGTGGCGTCAGCAGTCCGACCAGGGAGCGGGGGCGAAGGCCCGGCAGCTCCACGTCCTGCGCCTCGACGACGACCGCATCGTCGAGCAGACCGTCTTCTGCGCCGGGGTCTGGGGCCCCGGACTCCAGGAGCGCATGGCCATCGAAGCACCACTGGTGCGCCCATGACGGTCACGACACGACGCCGCGCAGGAGCCTACGGTGGTACCGAGGTTGCCGTCCCGGGTGGAGGTGCGCCCCCGATAAGCGCGTGGTCGGATGCAACGGACCCACCACGTCGCGTCGCGGGGTCGTTGACGGAACTCCTCGGACGTGAGGTGTCCGGCGAGGTGCTGACCGGCGACGACGGCAAGACGGGAGCACGGCTTGAGCGGGTGACCGTGGACGGCCATCGCTACATGCTCAAGTACCTGCACCTCGACGATGACTGGGCGATGCGAGCCACCGGTGATCTGGCGATCCGTGCGGTCGCCGTCTGGCGCGACGGCTGGCTGGACCGCCTGCCCCCGGACCTCGTCCCGGAGGGCGACGATGAGCTTCCCCGCGAGCAGCACGGCGCCTTCATCGACCACATGACGGAGCTGCACGCCACCTTCTGGGGCACCGCCGGGACACCGGGGCTGTGCCCGCTGGCCACGCGGCTGATCCTCTTCGGGCCACAGCTCGGTGAGACGGAATGCGCGTACGGTGGGACCGACCTCGTGCCGACCCAACTCGTTCCCGAAGGCTGGTCGCGACTGACCGAACGCGCACCCGAGGCCGCAGCGATCATCACGGGGCTCCTCGCGGATCCGACGCGACTGCTGACGGGGCTGACGGAGACACCGCAGACGTTCGTGCACGGTGACTGGAAGGCCGGGAACCTCGGGAGTCACCCCGACGGGCGGACCATCCTGCTCGACTGGGCGATCCCAGGTATCGCACCCGGCTGCTTCGACCTCGCCTGGTACACCTGCCTCAACCGGACCCGGCTGCCGGAGAGCAAGGAGGACACCTTCGCCCGGTACCGCGTCGCGCTGGAGGCCCGCGGCATCGACACCGCAGACTGGTGGGAGCAGCAGCTGACGCTCTGCCTGCTCGCCATCATGCTGAACTTCGGCTGGGAGAAGGCGCTCGGGGACGCGGACGAGCTCGCGTGGTGGGAGGACCGTGTGCTCGCCGGCGCCCGGTGGCTCACGTCGTGACATCGCGGCCGGACGCAGGGTTGCCGGACGACGTCCTGGTCGCGGAGATCCGTCAGGCGTACGCCGACTCCGCAGACGGTTGGGCGACCGGCCCAGCCGAGATCTACCGGCACCTCGCCCGCGCGCTCGTCGGCGTGGCCACCGACGACCTCGCGGGAGCTCGCGTCCTCGACCTCGGTGCCGGGACCGGCGTCGCGTCGGAAGCGCTGCTCGAGGTGGGTGCGCAGCCCGTCGGCGTCGACCTCGCCGTCGAGATGCTCCAGCACCGCCAGGCGTCGCGACCGCCAGGCGTTGCCGGGGATGCCCAGCGGCTGCCCTTCCGCACCGGCGTGTTCGACGCGATCGTCGCGGCCTTCAGCCTCAACCACGTCCCCGACCTCCTGGGAACCCTGACCGGCTGCCGGCGGGTGCTGCGCGCGGGCGGGCCCCGGCTGGCGAGCACGTTCCCGTCAGGGGACGACCACCCGGCGAAGGCGATCGTCGAGGGGGTCCTCGAGGACCACGGCTACCGCCGGCCCGCCTGGTACGGGACCTTCAAGACGCGCGTGGCCGACCTGACGGGCGAACCCGCGAACCTCGAACGCACCGCCCGCGCAGCGGGCTTCAGCTCGGTGCGCGTCGAACACGTGCCCGTCGAGGTCGGGCTCGATGATCCTCACTTGGCGGTCGAGTGGCGGCTCAACATGCCACACACCCTCGCCTTCGTCGCCAACCTGGATGGGCAGGCGCAGCTCGACCTGCGGCGGGCAGCGATCCGGGAGCTCACGGGGCCGCTCCCCTCAGCCATCCCGATGCTCGTCCTCGACGCTCGGGCGCCCTGAGGTACGGAGATCACCCAACGTCGCCAGAGCCCCTGCGACCGCGGCCGCCATGCCGTCACCGCGACCAGCCTCGATCAGGACCTCTGCTTGCTCGCCGAGGTGGCTGCGCACCGTCGCGCGAGCCTCATCCAGGCGTTCACGTTCGGGACCGAACGTCGGTCGCGTTGCCTGGCCGACCGCTCCGAGCAACCGTGCTGCCGGTCCATAGGCCTCCAACCGGATGAACAGGTCGACGAGGTTGCGCAGGGTGGTCCACTGGTGGGTCTTGTCGCCCAGCCGGTTCCAGTAGCGGATCAACCGTTCGAACCCAGGGACGGCGTCAGCGGGATCGGCCGTCCGGGCCCGCAGCGAGCTGGCGGTCAGGCGACCGACCCCGGCACCGAACCGCCAGCCAGCCCGGTCGGCTTCGGCCACGACGTGGTCGACCAGCTCCAGCGCCCGGTCCGGGTGTGACTCCGCCAGCAGCTCGCCTTCGCCGAAGTCACACCAGACCACGACCATCGGCAGCCGCGTCTCCGATGCCTCGCGCCGCACGGCGTCGATGAGCTGCAAGCCGTCATCGACCCGGCCGAGGTAGCCGGCGGTCATGCCCTGACTCATGCGACTGTGCAGGACGGTGAAGCGATCATCGACGCGATGGGCCAGTCGTTCGGCGGCCTCGAAGGACGCCAGGGCAGCGTCGAGCTCGCCCCGGTAGAGGTGCAGGTCGCCGAGCACCTCGTGCGCGTGGCGGGCAACCGGGTCGTCGGGCAGTTCGGTGAGCAGGTCCGCTGCGCCGTCGAGGTCTCCCCGGTGGAGACGGTTGAGTGCGACGACGGCCACCACGGCCGGTGTCAGCGGGTGGTCGGTTCGTTGCGCGATCGGTAGGGCGGTCTCGGCCCACGCCCCGACGTCGGCGCGCAACCGGTGGTAGACGAACACGTAGGGCGCGACGGCGATGCGGACGACCGCGTCGACGTCGCCCAGCTGCCGGGCATAGCCGTGCGCCGCTTCGAGGTTGGGGAGCTGTCGTTCGAGCAGCTCGGCCCAGGCGCCCTCGTCGGGTCCGCGCAGGCCGAGATCGATGCGCTCCGCGAGACCGACGTGGTAGCGCACGAACCGCTCGATGGTCCGCTGGTGTGCGTCCGAGGCGGCGAGCCGCTCCCCGGCGAACGCTCGGACGGTCTCGAGGAGCTGGAAGCGGGCGTGCCCACTGTCCGGAACGCGGTGCACCAGCGACCGGTCGACGAGGTCGACGATCCCTCCGGGAACGTCCGCGACGTCGCACACCGCCTCGGCCGCGTCCAGGTCGAAGGTGCCGACGAACGCCGCCAGCTGCTCGAACAACGATCGTCCGGCCGGGTCCAGCAGGTCGTAGGACCAGGCGACGACCGCAGCAAGCGTCTCGTGGCGCCCCTCATCACCCGAGTGCAGCAGACGCAGACGCTCATCGAGCCGAGCGGCGAGGTCCAGCAGGCCAAGACCACGCAGCCGGGCCGCAGCCATCTCGATCGCCAGCGGGAGCCGGTCCAGCCGGTCGCAGACATCGGCTGCCAGGTCCTCTTGCCCCTGCGGGATCGGGGCGCCGGCGTCGCGCGCCCGCTGTCCGAACAGCTCCAGAGCCGCATCCTGCTCCAGGGGCTCGACGGGGACGACGACCTCGCCAGGGACGTCCAGCGGCTGTCGGCTGGTCACCAGCACCCGCAGCTCGTCCGCGGTCGCGAGCAGTCTCCCGGTGATCGACCGCACGCCCTCGCGGACGTGTTCGGCGTTGTCCAGCACGAGCAGGGCCTGCCGACCGGCGAGGAAGTGCTCCAGCGAGGTGTCCAACGGCTCGGTCGCGGGCGCGCCGACCGCTCGGCTGATGGCCGGCACGACCGATGCGGGATCGTCGCTGTCGGCGAGCAGCGCGATCCACGCACCGTCGTCGAGGTCGTCCGCGATCGTCCGTGCCACCTGCACGGCCAGCGTCGTCTTGCCGACACCGCCAGGACCGACGAGGGTGACGAGCCGACGTGCACGGAGGAGTGCACCGATCTGCTCGAGCTCCCGTTGCCGACCCACGATGCTCGAGAGCCGAGGCGGTAGCGGAGACGGGCGCTGCCGCTGACGCTGCGAGGCGGGACGTGGTGCTGTCGTGAACACCTCGTGCTCGACCTCGAGGAAGTCGGGGGACGGATGGAGGCCGGCCTCCCGGGCGAGCTCGCGGTAGCGGCGCGCCTCGGTCGTGGCCTCCGCTTGGCGACCCACCGCGTGGAGCGCGCGCAACAGACCGCTCCACGCGGCCTCCCGCAGGGGCTCCTCTGCCACCAGCTCGCGGTACGCGGTCGCGGCCTCGTCCTGTCGACCAGCGACATGGAGCAGGTCGGCGCGCCGGAGACGGCCCTGCGCGTAGAGCTCGCGGAGCCGCGCCACCTCGCCGGCGAGGTGCTCGTGGTCTGCGAACTCCCCGTAGGGCTGTCCGCGCCAGAGGCCCAGCGCTGTGTCGACCTCGGCCAGCGTGCTCGCCGACCCCAACCCACGTTCGTACCGGTGCACATCGAGCTGCTCCTGGGGAAGCGTCAGCGCATACCCAGGTGATCGCGAACGGATGACGTCCTGCCCGAGCGCCCGACGCAGCCGTGACACGTGGCTCTTCAGCGCGTCCTGCGGGTGATCGGGCAGTTCGTCGCCCCACACGAGCGCCTCGATGTCGGACGCTGCGACGACACGTCCACGTGCGTGGACCATGGACGCCAGCAGGGCCCGTTGCGCTCGGCTCCCGAGAGCGATGACCCGGTCACCGTCGCAGGCCTCGATCGGTCCCAGAACCCGCACGTCCAGCATCTGTGCAGCGTAGTGACCGTGCCCTGGACCAGGCGAGGGAACCACCAGAGCCATCGGCACGACGCTGACACCGGTCTGACACCGACCTGCCACCTCGCGTGAGACGGTCCTGGGCAACACGTTGTTCCGAGCCGGAGGAGACGATGTCCGTCGACACCGCACCCGTCACTACGCCCGATCTCGAGACCGGTTGGCGGTCAACGACGCCCCTCGACGACACCATCCTGTGGCGTGGGATCGTCGCCCTGGCGGGAGCGTGGGAGGTGACCGGCCGCATCGGTGGCGGGCAGATCCACCGGGATGAGCGGGTCAGCGCCGTCGACCTGCGGCGCCCGACCGGGTTCTTCAACAGCGCCATGCTGCTCCGCCCCCTACGTGATCCTGAGCTCGAGGTCACGGTCGATCAGATCGAAGGGTTCTACGAGGCAGCAGGTCAGGGGGCGGCGCTGCTCTGGAGCCCGTGGCCGACCCCCGACCTCGCCGGTCGAGGGTGGGAACTGCAGGGATATCCGCCCCTGCTGTATCGGCCGGCTGGGATCCCGGTCACGAGGCAGCGGCGGGACGGACTGGAGGTGCTCGAGGTCACCGACCCGGAGGCGTTGCGTGCGTGGTGCCGGCTCGCGGTCGCCGCGTTCCCCCTCGAGGAGGTGGACCGCCCTGACGGTCTGCTCGATCCGAGCTTGCTCCGCGATCCGCGCTTCCGGCTCACCGTCGCACAGGTCGACGGCCGTGCGGTCGCGGTCGGCCTCCAGGTCATCGTCAACGACACGAACGTGCTGCTGCTCGGCGCCGCGCGACCGGAGCACCGGGGCCACGGCCACTACGCGACGCTCGTCGCGGACCGCCTCGCCCACCGCACCGATCTCCCCGCGGTGACGATCGTCAGCGACGACAGCCGCCCGATCCTGGTGGAGCACTTCGGGTTCCTGCCGATCTCCCGCTTCACGCTCTGGGAGCGACCTCGCCCCTGACCGACTCCGCACGCGGCCGGCCCGACCCCGGCCACACACCGACAGCCATCCAGCCCGACGCTGCAAGGAGGAACCGATGACCACCATGACCACCCTGACCGGCGAGACCATCGAGATAGATCGCGGGCTCGACCGGCTCGCTGGCCAGCTCCAAGACGAACTGCTCCGTCCTGGTCGCGCCGGGTATGACGACGCCCGCGCCCTCTGGAACGGCATGACCGTGCGGGAGCCCGCGGCGATCGCACGCTGCGCCAGCACCGACGACGTCCGTGCCGCCGTGCGCTTCGCCACCGACCACGACCTCCTGCTCGCGGTGCGCGGTGGCGGGCACAACGTCGCCGGCACCGCCGGGGTCGACGGAGGCCTCGTGATCGACCTGTCGACGATGAACGACGTCGAGGTGGATCCTGCCACCCGCCGGGCACGGGCTGGCGGCGGCGCGACCTTCGCCGACCTCGATGCCGCGACACAGGCGCACGGCCTGGCCACACCCGGAGGCGTCGTGTCGAAGACGGGCATCGGCGGCCTCACGCTCAGTGGAGGCCTCGGTTGGCTGCGTCGCAAGCATGGCTTGACGTGCGACAACCTCGTGGCGGCCACGCTGGTCGCGGCCGACGGCACGGTCCACCAGGTCGATGAGGAGCACGATGCCGAGCTGCTGTGGGGGCTCCGTGGGGGTGGCGGCAACTTCGGGGTCGTCACCGAGCTGTCCTACCAGCTGCATCCGGTCGGTCCCGAGGTGTTCATGGGCTTGACCGTCTACCCGCTGGACGCGGCCGAGCAGGTGCTGCGCGGGTACCGGGACTGGACCGACGACCTCCCGGATGAGGTGTCGTCCCTGATCGAGTGTGGCAGCGTGCCCCAGGAGACGGACATCCCCGAGGAGCGCTGGGGTGAGCCCTGCCTGATCCTCGTGGCGTGCGCTGCCACCGACCTGGACCGCGGCACGGCCCTCACGGGGCCGCTCCGCCGGTTCGCGGAGCCGATCGCGGACCTGAGCGGGCCCGTGCCCTTCGCGGAGATGCAGCAGCTCTTCGATGCCGACTACCCGGACGGGCTCCGCTACTACTGGCGGTCGCTCCACCTCCCCGGGCTGTCGGACGAGGTCATCCCGCGCATCATCGAGTGGACGCGCACGCGGCCCTCACCGCGGACGACGCTCGACCTGTGGCATCTCGGCGGCGCGATGTCCCGGGTAGCTGCCGAGGCGACCGCCTACGGAGACCGCAGCGCACCGTTCCTGCTCGGCATCGAATCCAACTGGGAGGATCCCGAGGACGACGAGGCGAACCTGCGGTGGACCCGCGGCTGCGTCGACGCCTTCGAACCGCTGTCGACCGGCCGCGAGTATCTCAACTTCCCCGGGTTCCTCGAGGACGGCGAGGCGACCCTGCGGGCTGCCCACGGGAGCGGGAACTACGACCGCCTACGACGGCTGAAGCGCCGACTGGACCCGGAGAACCACTTCCGACTCCACCAGAACATCCCACCGGCGTGACATTGCTCTGAGAGCTACCGGGAAGCGTTGTGGGACTCGGTGACTGTCGCCCACGGAGTCCGCGGTCTTCTACGCTCGAGCCATGTGCCACCGCCGCGAGCCGCACCGTCGTCTGGTTGTTGGCGGCGACCAGTGACGGTCAGCGCCAGGGAGCTCAACCGCGCCACCTTGGCGCGCCAGCTCCTGCTGGAACGTGAGCCGCTGACCGTGCCCGAGGCGATCCGGCGCGTCGTGGCCATCCAGGCACAGGAACCCGCCTCGCCCTACCTGGCCCTCTGGAGCCGGATCTCCGACGTCGACCCCGCGGCGCTCGATGCGGCCTTCGCCGATCGCACCGTTGTCCGGTCGTCGCTGCTCCGGCTCACCCTCCACGCGGTGCATGCGGACGATCACCCCGCCGTCTACCGGGCGATGCTCCCCAGCCTTCGAGCCTCGCGTCTCAAGGACCGCCGGTTCACGGACACCGGCCTGACCGCCGAGGACCTCGATCGACTCCTCCCATCGCTCCATCGCCTGCTCGTTGAACCGCACACGCAGGCCGAGATCGAGAGCTTCCTGGAGGAGCAACTCGGGAAGCATGAGCCGCGCGCCTGGTGGGCGCTGCGGATGTACGCGCCCCTGCACCACGCGCCGACCGGCGGTCCGTGGTCGTTCGAGCGCGTGCGATCGTTCGTGGCCGCACCGGAGAACGACCTGCCGCACGACGAAGCGGTGAAGCGGCTGGTCCTCCGGTACCTGGCGGGGTTCGGCCCCGCCTCCGTCCAGGACATCGCGCAATTCACGATGCTCAGGATGAAGGTGCTGCGGGAGGCCCTGGCGACGTTGGACGACGACCTCGTCGGCCTCG
>SLHP01000087.1 GCA_007136095.1 Nitriliruptoraceae bacterium | reverse complement strand
TCGATGCCCCCGACTGACGGAGGCCGCGTGCAAGCGCCTACCCTGCCCGCCATGACGGCGGATCCACGGCAGGCAGCGTTCCGGGAGTACGTGCTCCCGGAACTCGACGTGTTGCTGCGCGTCGCCCGGCGCCTGACCCGCGACCACACCGATGCCGAAGACCTCGTACAGGACACCCTGGTGCGGGCCTACCGCGCCGTGGATCGTTTCGATGGCCGCTACCCCCGCGCGTGGCTACTGACGATCCTGCGCAACACCCACTACAACCGACTCCGCAAACGCACCCCGGACCTGCTGGAGGACGAGCTCGCTCAGAAGCTGCCCGGACGCGGTGCCGATGCCCGCGACGGGACGGCCGAAGCCGCGCTCGGCAGCGGCTTCGATCCGCAGGTCCGCGACGCCATCGCCAGCCTCTCGATCAAGCACCGTCAGGTGATCGCGCTGATCGACCTCGACGGGCTGACCTACCAGGAGGCCGCCGACATGCTCGGTGTCCCGCCGGGAACGGTTATGAGCCGCCTCCACCGGGCGCGCGCGAAGGTCCGTGACCATCTGGAAGCTGCAGGGTTCGGGAAGGAGAAGCCATGATGTGGTTCCGCCGTGCACCAGCAGGCCGGCCACTGCCCGATGATCCCGACTGCCACGAGGTGGCACGGGTGCTGCAGTCGTTCCTCGACGGCGAACTCGGCCCCGAGGACGCCGAGAAGGTCGCGGCGCACCTCGCTCTGTGCGAGCCGTGCGACATCGAGACCGCCACGGTCGATGCCGTCCGCGACGCCATCCGGATCCAACGGCCCGACATCGACGCCGAGGACCTCTCCCGCCTGGAGCGGTTCGTGGACGAGATCGACCAGCACACGACCTGAGCGCCGGCGTGGCGGCGCAGCGTGCTCGGGGTCGGCTCGCGTCTCGCCCGACCCTCCCGGTCTGTGAGCAGAGGGCGCCGCAGCCCGGGAACGTGTCGGACACCCGTGGCTGGAAGGAGGCGAGGTGGGACGCATCCGGGTCGGGGTGTCGGGGTGGCGGGGTGGAACGACGACAGCTGGCGGGGCGACGCATTCCTCGCCGCGTCGCACGCGCAGGCATGGCCCTACACCGAGGAGGTGACCGCCGGGTTCGTCGACGTGCGTCTGCATGGTCCGGACGCCCTGTACGCCCGCGGGTACAGCGACGACCAGCTCCGTTCCTGGGCGCAACGTCTGTCTCGGTGGCAGATCGCGGATCAGCCCGCCGCCGCCCGCACGATCACCGACCGTGCCCCGCCGGCCCGCCGGGAACGCGACGTCTACGTCTACTTCAACAACGACAAGTCGGGACACGCCCCGAGGAACGCGGCACGGCTGCGCACCCTGCTCACTGACGCGTCGGACGGTGACCCGGATCGATAGCGACCCGATGGTTCGGAACCTCGTCGTCCCGTCCGCTCGGTCGTCAGCACGTGCCGTCGAGGAGGATCACCTCGCTCGATGGTGCCCTCACTCGCGGAACGGTTGGACGACCTCGCTCGCCCAGCTGGCGCGTTCCGGCAGCGCCGTCGGGTCGATGTGGTGGACCGCCCAGGGCGCACCGACGGGCTCGACCCCCGTCCGCTCCATCCAGGCCGCGAGCGTCTCGAAGGCCTGCTCCAGCTCGTCGGGCGACCCGCGATGCCACGTCGCTGCGACCGGTCCCCCGGGTAGCGATGAGAGCTTGACCTCGTCCTTGGGCTTGATGCGCTCCGCGGCCGGCAGGCCCGCTTCGACATCGACGTGGTCGCCATGTTCGTGGTATCGCGCGAACGGCGGCCCTACCGTCGGCACCCCGATGCGTTGCAGGTGTAACGTCAACACGCCGTAGGTTGCAGACAGCCACGCGACCAACTCGCTGGCGTGCATGCGGCGCCGCATGACCGCAGTGTCCTGTTCGTCGAACGTTCGGGTCTCGATCTCGTCGATGATGCACCTCCCTGGGTCACCTCGAGGATAGATGCTCAGGGATGGTGCGAACCCGTTCGATGGTCGCCCAATCACGACCCGGGCGACGGGCTCGTCGATCGAGATGATCCGACAGGGATGACCACCGGCAGCACGGCCCGCGTCGGCTGCCGAGCCGTCCGTCGGCAGCAACCGGAACGGCTGATCCTCGCGATCCCGGTCGCATCGCCGCAGGCCCTGGAGTCGCTGTGGGAGGAGGCCGACGGCTGAGCACGGACCCTTGGCGTGTGGCCGTCAAGCGCCGTACTTCTCCAGCCGTCCGGCCGACGCGAGCATCAGAGGCAACAGGTCCTGGGTGCGCAGATGCCCGAGCATGCCGCCCGAACAGGCCCGCTCACCGAAGCTCTCCACGGCGTCCCGGCCGACGCGCTCCCCCCACAGCAACGTCGGCACCGGATGCCAGGAGTGCGCCGAGAGCTGGGTCGGCGCTGCGTGATCGCCGGTGATGGCCAGCACGTCGGGCCCGAGGTCGAGCAGGTCGGGGATCAGGCCGTCGACCTCCTCGATCACCGCGATCTTCGCGTCCCGGTCGCCGTCGTGACCAGCACGGTCGGCACCCTTCTCATGCGCGAAGAGGTAGTCGTAGTCGTCCCAGTGATCCGACATCAACGCGATCTGCTCGGCCAGCGATCCGACCACGGCGAGCATGTCCATACCCACCAGCTGGGCCACGCCCCGATACATGGGATAGTTCGCCACGGTGGCTGGCCGGAGCCCGAAGCGCTCCTGCATGCTCGGGAGCTCCTGGAGGGTGTCGAAGCCGCGGAAGAGCACGACGTCAGCGTCCTCATCGACGAGCGCCTCCCGGATGGCCCCGTCGAGCTCCCTGAGCAGCCTCGCGGTGTGCTCGGCCTCGGGCGCCGTGGCCGTGGGCTCCAGCGGAGGGACGCCGGTGCGCTGGGGGTCGAGGTCGGCGACACGTGGGTCGAGCCCCTCACCCCGCAGGTGGAGCAGGACCCGGTGCTCCGAGACGTGCCGGAACGACACCTCGGCCTCCTCGAGGTTCACCTGCGACTGGAGGGTGTCGACGATGGACCTGGCCCGGTCATCGTCGATGCGTCCGGCCCGGCGGTCGGCCACCCGCCCTCCGTCATCGAGCGTGGCGAGGTTGCCGCGTGCCGCCAGGTCGCCGGTCTGGAGATCGACGCCGAGGCCAAGAGCCGACAGCAACCCGCGGCCGAGGTCGTGTTCGAGTGGGTCGTAGCCGAACAGTGCGAGGTGGCCCGGTCCGGAACCGACCGTGATGCCCGGACCAGCCGGGAGCGCCAACCCACATGATCCTCGAGCGGCCAGCCGGTCGAGGTTGGGCGTCCTGGCGGCCTCGAGCTCGCTGTCGTGCTCAGCGTCGGCGTAACCACCGAGCCCGTCGATCACGAGAAGCACGAGATGCGCAGGCTGGTCATTGACGAGATCACGCAGTTGCACAGCATCCTCCGATCGGTACGACCGATGGCTCCGCCAGTCGAGCCCTCACTCGAGCCAGGCCCACGCCGTGGTCTCGTCGTCGTGCGAGAACGTCTCGATCTCGATGTCGGACCAGCCACCAGCGACCTTGGCCAGCACACCCGTCGCGGTGTCGTCGCTGACGACCGCGATCCGCTCGATGTCGTCGCGGTGCTCGTCGACGAAGCGGAACCGCTCGTCGAGTGCCGTGAAGAACGCGGAGAGGGACAGGTCCTTCAGGCGGAACAGCAGACGGATACGGCCATGTCTGGCGATGTCATCACGCAGTTCACTGGCGGCCTGCGCGTACTCGTCCTCGGTCACCTCGCCGGAGAGTGAGTAGCCGATCACGTGGTCGTGGCTCTGTTCGAGTCGGCGGATCATGGACGCTGCCTTCCTTCGCGGGCTACGGTCGCAGCCGTCCAGGTTCGGCAGTTGCCAGGCTGCCATTCGAACGTATACCCGCGACGGAACGCCCGCCTCCCTGCTCTCGGACCGAGGCGCTGCGCTGGCCCGGTTCAGGTGGCGCTGGCGGGTGTGTCGAAGTCGAACTTGATCTGGGCCAACTGCTCGTGTTCGCCCGGGACCGGGATCGGGTACTCCCCGGTGAAGCACGCGGTGCACAGACCATCGCGCTCGTTCGGTGTCGCGCCGATCAACCCGTCCAGGGTGATGTAGTGCAGCGAGTCGCAGCCGATGAACTCGCGGATCTCCTCGACGGCCAGGTCCGCGCCGATCAGCTCCGCGCGCGAAGCCATGTCGATGCCGTAGTAGCACGGGTGCGCGATCGGTGGCGCCGTGATGCGCAGGTGCACCTCGGCCGCACCGACGGACCGCAGCATCTCGACCAACTGCCTCGAGGTGTTGCCCCGCACGATCGAGTCGTCGACCACGACCAGTCGGCGCCCCTCGACCACCTCGCGGACGGGTGAGAGCTTCAGCCGAATCCCCAGCTGCCGCAGCGACTGCGTCGGTTGGATGAAGGTCCGCCCGACGTAGCGGTTCTTGACCAGCCCGTCGGCGAACGGCAGTCCGGCCTCGGCCGCGTACCCGGCTGCGGCATCGCGCCCGGCCTCTGGGACGGGGATGACGATGTCCGCGTCGACCGGTGCCTCGCGGGCCAACTGGCGCCCCATGTTGCGACGTGCGTAGAGCACGCTGCCGCCGTCCTGGCGGTGGTCCGGCCGGGCGAGGTAGACCCATTCGAACAGGCAGTAGTGGGTCGTGGCCGGCGCGAAGCGTTGACCGCGCAGACCGTTCTCGTCGATCGTGATGACCTCGCCCGGCTCCACGTCGCGGACCAGGACCGCACCGACGATCTCGAGCGCCGAGCTCTCCGAGGCCACGACCCAGCCACCGTTGGGCAGGCGTCCGATCTGCAACGGATGGACGCCGTGCGGGTCGCGGAACGCGTGGATGCGGTCCTCATCGATCACCACGACCGAGTACGCACCGGTGAACAGCGGCGCGGTCCGCACGATCGCTTCCTCGAGGCTGACGTCGACGTCTCTGGCCAACAGGGCGGCCATCAGCTCGGAGTCGGTGCTGGCGGGCTGGTCCAGCTCGCGGGCCAGTTCGGCGGTGTTGACCAGGTTGCCGTTGTGGCCGAGCGCCAGGCCACCGCCGGCGCTGGTCTCGCGGTACATCGGCTGCGCGTTGACCCAGGACGACGCGCCCGTCGTCGAGTAGCGGCAATGGCCGATCGCCAGGTGCCCCTCGAGCGCCGCGAGGCTGGTCTCGCTGAACACCTGGTTGACCAGCCCCATGTCCTTGTGGACCACCAGGCGACGACCGTCGGACACCGCGATGCCCGCCGATTCCTGGCCACGGTGCTGCAGGGCGTACAGCCCGAAGTAGGTGAGCGTCGCGACATCCTCGCCGGGGGCGTAGATGCCGAAGACGCCGCATTCCTCGCGGGGACCCTCGGCGTACCCGCTCAGGTCCGTCGGCGCCAGGTCGGCGGCAGCCGGTGTCGCCGCGGTCGCCGAACCATCTGGAGCGTTCGAGGAGGCCGCCGAGCGGCAAGGGAGGTGATCAGACACGGAGGTGACGCTCTCGCCGGTTGAGCCGTCATCCTACCCGGACGCGCCCGGTGACCCCCAGTAGCCTCGCCCACCGCACGGACCGTCGCCAGGTGAGACGCGGACCGTGTCCCACGCCGGATGCATGCCCGTCACCCGACCCAGCCGAGGACCCGCGCGTGACCGCAGCCCGCTCCCGTGACTGGCCGACCAGTGACGCCGAGGTGGCACCGTTCGTGCGGTCGCTCGGGCTCCCCGGGATCGTCGACATCCACGTCCATTCGTTGCCACCTCGACTCCAGGAGGCGGTCTGGGCCTACTTCGACCGGCTGGAGGATCCGCCCTGGCCGATCACCTACCGCGACGATGAACCGACCCGCCTGGCGACGCTGACCGACCTGGGCGTGATCGCCCACACCGCGCTGGCCTACGGCCACAAGCCGGGGGTGGCGGCCTGGTGCAACGATCACACCCTCGCCCTGGCCGACACCAACCCTCAGGTGATCCCGACCTTCACGTTCCACGCCGAGGACGGCGCCGAGGACTACGTGGCCGAGGCGATCGCGCGGGGCGGGCGGATCGCGAAGGTCCACCTGCAGGTCGGCCGGTTCCACGCCACCGATCCGAGGTTGGACGAGGTCTGGCCACAGCTCGCGGCCGCCGGGATCCCCGCCGTGGTCCACGCCAGCGCGGTCTACGGCGTCGACGGTGGGAGCGACTACTGCGGCCCGGACGCGATCCGCGCGTTGCTGGACCGGCATCCCGGGGTGACCGTGATCGTCGCGCACCTGGGGATGCCGGACGCGGCCGGGTTCCTTGCGCTGGCCGAAGCGGAGCCGACCCTGCGGCTGGACGTCACGATGACGATGACCGACCCGCCGTACGGCATGGACTTCCCCACGTCGTTGCTCCCGCGTCTGGCCGCGATCCACGACCGTGTGCTGTTCGGCAGCGACTTCCCGTCGATCCCGCACGAGTACCACGCCCAGGTCCGGGGGCTGGCCGCCATGGACCTGGACGACGCGGGCCTGCGCCGGGTCCTGCACGGCAACGCCGCCGCGCTGCTCGGCGACGCCATCCCCGCCGACCGCCGCTGACCCCACGGGGGTTCGCGTGCATCAGCGCCCACCCCCTGAACGCGGCTGCACGCAAACCCGGGAAGGCGG
>SLHP01000152.1 GCA_007136095.1 Nitriliruptoraceae bacterium | reverse complement strand
GGACGTCGGTTCGTCTCACGCGTCCGTGGGAGCCGGGCGGTGGGCGAGGGCGTGGATGGCGGCGGCGGACATCGTGGCGAACGGTGCCGGGCGGCCGGTCCAGCGGTGGTAGCTGGCGGCGGCCTGGCCCACCAGCATCCCGAGCCCGTTGTGGGTCTCCGCACCGCCTTCGTGCGCGGAGTGCAGGAACGGGGTCTCCGGCGGGTCGTAGATGAGGTCGTAGGCGACCTGGCCGGGGCCCAGTTCGTGGAACGGGTCCGGCAGCCGCTCCCCCGCCATGCCCAGCGGCGTGGCGTTCAGCACGATGCGGGCGTCGGCGATGGCGGCGGGGAGCGCGGCGCCGTCTGCGGCATCGACGGCGCCGGCCGACGCAGCGCCCGCGCGCACGGCGACCTCGGCGACGTCCTCGGCGGCGTCGCGCTGCCGACCGACGACGGTCAGGTTGGTCTGCAGGCGCCCGGCCGCGACCGCGACGGCCCGCGCCGCGCCACCCGTGCCGAACACGATCAGTCGGTCACCCGCGGCCACCGCGATGTCGGCGGTCAGCGCATCGCGCAGCCCGACCGCGTCGGTGTTGTCGCCCAATAACCCGTCGGCGTTCCACACGAGCGTGTTGACCGCGCCCACCAGCCGGGCCTCCTCGGTCAGGCGGTCGCACAGAGCCATGACGGCCCGCTTGTGGGGCACGGTGACGTTGGCGCCGACGGCTCCGACAGCGCCCAGTCCGTGGACCGCCACCTCGATGTCGCTGTCTCTGACCGGGGTCACGAGGTAGACGAGGTCGAGATCGTGCTCGGCGAAGGCCGCGTTGTGGATCACCGGGGACAGCGAGTAGCGCGCGGGCCAGCCGAGCAGCACGACCAGCCGGGTGGTGGCGACCGGCCAGGGTGTGCCGGCGGGCCCGCGGCTCACTGGCAGCGCCCCGCGTCCCGGAACGCCTGCACGTTGACGTTGTGCTCCTCGCCGGTCTCGGCGAAGACGTGGGTGCCGTCGCACTCGGGGTCGAGTACGTAGAAGAAGAACGGCACCGCTTCCGGGTTGAACGCTGCGCGCAGGGACGCGGCACCGGCACCGGCGATCGGCGTCGGTGGCAGCCCGTCGATGCGGTAGGTGTTGTGCGGGTGCTCGATCTCGAGGTCGTCGAAGGTGACGATCTGCGTCGGCCCACCGCCGAGCGCGTAGACCACGGTCGCGTCGATCTGCAGGCGCATCCCGTCGACGAGCCGGTTGGCGATGACGCCCGCGATCGTCTCGCGTTCGTCATCGACTCGGGTCTCGCGTTCGATCAGGGAGGCGAGCACGAGCCGCTCGTAGAAGGTGAGTTCGAGCTCGTCGACCAGGCTCTCGTCGCCGCCGGCGTCCTCGTCCGCGAGTTCGTCGACGGGTTCGCCGGTGTCCTCGCCGCCGAGCGCGCCGTTCTCCGGTGGTGGTGCGCCCGGATCGTCGGTCGCTTCCGGGATGCCGTCGAGGGTGCGGCCGAGCTGTTCGACCATGCGCTGGAGCACCTGCAACGGGGTCGCGTCGTCAGGGACGTCGTAGGTCTCGGGGAACAGCAGGCCCTCGAAGGGCTCGATGTCCGGGTCGTTGTCGGGCCCGGGCAGCTCGGACGGTTCCGGCACCCACTCCGGGATCTGCAGGGTCCCGGGCGCGTTCTCGCCGACCTGCAGGCGCTCGTTGAGCACCGCGCGGAAGTCGTCGACACCGTGCGCGGCGAACTGGTCGTCCAGACGCGCCAGCGTCTGTTCGACCGTCAGGCCCTCCTGGACGGTGAAGCGGATCTGCGGCGGGCTGAGTGGCCCGGCAGCCAATACCTCGACCGCCTCGTCGATGCTCATGCCCGTCTCGAACTCGAACAGGCCCGGCTGCAGACCGGTCGCCAGGCCCTCCTCATCGGCGGTCAGCCGGAACCGGACCGCACTGCCGATCACGTTCAACTCGGCCAGGTCCTCGCCGACGCTGCGCAGCGTCTGACCGCGACCGACCTCGTACTCGACGGGTACGCCCGCCTCGAAGTCCTCCCGGAACAGGTTGGTGTCCAACCAGTAGACCCCCGCCGCGCCGGCCGCCACGAACAGCAGGAAGAAGGCGAGGAACCACTTCGATCCACGGCTCAGACGCACAGCGGCCCCTCACCCATCACTCGCCCGTCGATCCGGTGCGCCGACGGCGCTGCGATTCCAGCACAGACTGCAGGATCACGCTCGCCGCGACGCGGTCGACCGCGTCCTTGCGATCCGCGCGTGAGACGTCCGCGTCGAGCAGCACGCGTTCGGCCTCGACGGTCGTGAAGCGCTCATCCGCGAGCAGGACCGGCAGTCCGGTGCGCTCGCGCAGACGGTCCGCGATATTGCGGGCGTGGCGCGCGGCCTTGCCCTCCCGGCCCTCCAACGACCGGGGGTAGCCGACGACCAGGCCGGCTGCCTCGTGCCGATTGGCCGCGTTGACCAGCGCATCGGTCAGGGGTCCGTCCTGGTCACGCGGGACGTGGAGTGTCTCCGCCGGTGATGCGAGCACCTGGCCCGGGTCCGACACCGAGATACCGACCCGGACCTCACCGAGGTCGATCGACATCAGCCGACCCTCGGTCGGCAGTTCGTCTCCGAGATCCGCCATCAGACGCCTCCCGCGATCGTACGCGCTTCGGTGGCTGCGACCTGCAGCGCCTCGTCGAGCTTGTCACCCTGCTTGCCGCCGGCCTGGGCCAGGTCACCCTTGCCGCCGGCGCCGCCGCCGACGATCTGTGCCGCGGGGTGCAGGATCGGGCGGGCCTCGACACCGGCGTCGGCCAGGTCCTTGGTCACCGCGCAGACCAGTTGCGCCTTGCCGTCGTCGGTGGCGGTCCCGAGCACGACGACCGCCTTGGAGCCGAGGTGGCCGCGCACCTCACCGGCGAGGCTCCGGAGGTCATCCATCACCAGGCCGTCGATGCGGGCGACCACGACGGCCAGTCCGTCCTCGCGGGTGGCATCGTCGGCCAACTGCTTGGCCTGCCGCGACAGCCCGGCACCGCGGGCCTTGGCCAGTTCCTTCTCCGCGGCCTTGAGACGTTCCATGAGCGCCTGCACGCGGGTCGCCGCCTCGCTGGTCGGTGCGTCGACCAGGCGGGCGACCTCCTCCGCGACCAGCCGTTCCCGCGACAGGAACCGCAGGGCGTCGTGGCCGGTCAGTGCCTCGATGCGGCGGGTGTTGGAGCCGATCGACTCCTCCCGCACGATCGTGATCGTGCCGATCTTGGCGCCGGACGGCACGTGGGTCCCACCGCACAGCTCCTTCGAGAAGTCGCCGATCGTCACCACCCGGACCACCTGGCCGTACTTGTCGCCGAAGTTGGCGACCGCACCGGCGGCCTTGGCCTCGTCGATCGACATGACCTCGGTCTGGACGTGCGGGTCCCGCAGCACGCGTTCGTTGATCGCGTTCTCGAGCTCCTGCACGCGCTCGTTGGACAGCGACTCGAAGTGGGGGAAGTCGAAGCGCAGCCGGCCCGGCTGCACCAGCGACCCGGCCTGCTGAGCATGGTCGCCGACGGCCTCCTTGATCTGGGCGTGCAGCACGTGGGTCGCGGAGTGGCTGCGCGCGGTCGCCACGCGCCGATCCGCGTGGACCACGGCCTCGACGGGCTGGCCCTGGCTGACCTCGCCGGCGACCACGCGGGCTCGGTGGACCGTCAGGCCCTCGATCGCCTCCTGGGTGTCGAGGACCTCCAACCGGCCCGTCGCGGTGGTCAGGACCCCGGCGTCGCCGATCTGCCCACCACCTTCGGCGTAGAAGGGTGTGCGAGGCAGCACGATCTCCACCTCGTCGCCCTCGCCGGCGGCCTGCAGCAGCCCGCCGGGGGTGATGATCGCGCCGAGCTCCGCCTCCGCGGCCAACCCGTCGTAGCCGACGAAGTCGGTCGTGCCGACCAGCCCGGCGGCTTCGCGGTAGGTCTCGACGGGCACGCCGCCGCCGCCCTTCTTCGCGCCGGCGCGGGCACGCTGGCGCTGCGCCTCCATCAACTCGTCGAACGCGTCACGGTCCAGCGGCAGGCCCGCGTCCTCCGCGATCTCCGCGGTCAGATCGATCGGGAACCCGAACGTGTCGTGCAGTTCGAACGCCGCGTCGCCGGGGAACCGCTTGCCGCTGCGGCTGGCCTCGGCGGGGTCGGCGCCGTCGGTGATCGTGTCGATGACCTGCTCGAGGCGTTCCAGGCCGTCACGCAGGCGCGTTCCGAAGTCCGTCTCCTCCGCCCCGGCCACCCGCGTGATCAGCTCCCGCTGCCGTTCGAGGTCGGGGTAGGACGCCTTGTTGGAGGCGATGACCGCTTCGACCATCGGCAGGATGACGCTCTCACCCTCGCCGACCTTCAGGCCCAGCAACTGCCCGTGACGCACCGCGCGCCGCAGCAGGCGCCGCAGCACGTAGCCGCGGCCCTCCTTGGCGGGCAGCACCCCGTCGGCGATCAGGAACGCCGAGGTCCTGGCGTGCTCCGCCAGCACCCGCAGGCTGACGTCGGTGTCCGCATCCTCGCCGTAGCTGCGGCCGGTCAGGTCGCTGGCGCGCTCGATCAGCGGGACGAACAGGTCGGTGGCGAACACGTCGGCCACGTCCTGCTTGAGCAGCGCCATGCGTTCCAGTCCGAGGCCGGTATCGACGCTCTGCGCCGGGAGGTCGCCGACGACCTCGCCGTCCTCGTCCTGCTCGTACTGCATGAACACGAGGTTGTAGTACTCGAGGTAGCGCTCGCCGTTGGCCTCCGGACCGCCTGCCTCGCCCCAGTCGGGGCCGCGGTCGTAGTGCAGTTCGCTGCACGGCCCGCAGGGACCGGGACCACCGAGCGACCAGAAGTTGTCGGACGCGTCCAGGCGCGTCGCACCCTCCGGCGCACCGACGCGTTGGATCCGCTCGGCGGGCACCGCGGTCTCCTCGAGCCAGATGGCCTCCGACTCGTCATCGGATTCGTGGATCGTGGCCCAGATGCGGTCGGGGTCGAGCCCCATCGGACCGATCGAGAACTCCCACGCGTACCGGATCGCCTCACGCTTGAAGTAGTCGCCGAACGAGAAGTTGCCGAGCATCTCGAACATCGACAGGTGGCGGGTGGTGCGGCCGACGTTCTCGATGTCGTTGGTGCGCACGCACTTCTGGAAGCTGGTGGCTCGCGGGTGCGGCGGCTTCGCATCGCCGAGGAAGTAGGGCTTGAACGGGACCATCCCGGCGATCGTCAGCAGCAGGGTCGGGTCATTGGGGATCAGCGGCGCAGAGCTGTAGCGCTTGTGATCACGTTCCTCGTAGAAGTTCAGGAACGTCTCTCGGATGGTCAGGGAGTCCACGTCGATCCTCAGCTGGTCGTACCCGTATCAGCAGGTCAGGGTGCCGCATCGCGGGGGTGGCGGGGAACACCGGGCGCAGGGGGCGCGATCGGTGTCAGCCGCCGAGGGCCCGGCGGACGCTCGGAACCTCGAAGCGACTGCGCAGTTCCGCTTCGCGTTCGGCGGCGGCGATCCGGCCGTCGGCGCTGGCTTCGCGGTAGCGCTCGAGCAACGTTCCGGCGGCCCGGCCGGCCTGTCCTGCGAGGTTGACGGGAGCCACGGCACGTTGCGCGTCGTCGAGGCGCTTGATGACGTAGGCGCCGATCAGCAGACCGGCACCGAGGCCCAACGCGACCGAGAACGCGCGCTTCATGAGCCGTCCGCCCGCATCTTGCGCGCGGTGCGCGCCGCGCCGGCCCCGAACGCCGCGACCTTGATCAGCGGGTTGGACACCGTGGCGTGCACGACACCCACCAGCTGGTCGGTCGTGGCGGTGATCGACTGGACACCGGCGACGATCGTGTCGACGCGTGCGAGTTCGACGTTGACGCCCGCGACGGTCTCGTTGACCCCGCGCAGGATCGGCACGGTCTCCTCGGTCACGCCCTTGATCGTGCGCACCGTCTCGTCGAGCACCTTCATCGCGCGCGTCACGAACACGCACAGCACGATGACGAGCACGCCCCAGAACAGTGCTGCGGTCAGTACCGCCCAATCTCTGACGGTCACGGCCTGCCATCCTTTTCGTTGCTGACGCTCGGTCCCTTGCGGCCCCCGCGGGAGTGCTCCGCAGCCAACCGACGCAGTTCGGCGACGCGGTCCGCGACGGCTCCCTCGTGTCCATGGCGGCTGGGTTCGTAGAACCGCGCGCCCTGGAGTTCATCGGGGAGGTGGTGCTGGTCCGGCACGAAGCCACCGGGGTGGTCGTGAGGATAGTCGTAGCCGGCGCCGTGTCCGATGTCCGCGGCACCGCGGTAGTGACTGTCCCGCAGATGCGCCGGAACGTCGAGGTTGCCGTGCTTGCGCACCGCCTCCAGCCCGGCACCGATGGCGCGGGTGACGCTGTTGGATTTGGGAGCGACGGCCATCGCGATCGCGGCGTGTGTCAGGGCGTAGCGCGCCTCCGGCAGGCCCACCTTGTCGAGCGCGTCGAAGGCCGCCAACGCGGTCGGGAGCGCCTGCCGGTCGGCGAGCCCCACGTCCTCGGAGGCGAAGATCACCATCCGTCGCGCCAGGAACCGCGGGTCCTCCCCCGACTCGAGCATCCGTAGCAGCCAGTACACGGCGGCGTCCGGGTCGGAGCCGCGCAGTGACTTGATGAACGCCGAGACCTGGTCGTAGTGACCGTCCGCCGTCTTGTCGTAGCGGAACCGCTGCATGGCCTGGGCGACTTGGTCGCGTTCGATGTGCGCTTCCGGACCGTCGGTGCCTGCGG
>SLHP01000101.1 GCA_007136095.1 Nitriliruptoraceae bacterium | reverse complement strand
GTGGGGGGTTCGTCGGGGGTTCGGGGGCGGTGGGTCCCGTGTCCTGGCGGGGATCGCGGTCCTGCCCGGCATCGGCTGCTCGACCGTCGAGTCCAGCCGCGACCAGTCCGGCCACCACCGAGGACGGGTCGGCCGACGTCACCAGGGTCTCCCCGACGAGGACCGCGTCCGCGCCCTCGACAGCAGCCCGGTGGACGTCGGCGGGGGAACGGATCCCCGATTCAGCGACCGCGAGGGTGCCGGGCGCCAGGGTCGGTCGCAGCCGCGCGAAGGCGTCCCGGTCGAGCACGAAGGTCCGCAGATCACGGGCATTGACCCCGACCACGCGGGCGCCGATCCGGGTCGCGACCGCGACCTCGGCCTCGTCATGGACCTCGACGAGCGACGTGAGCCCGGCAGCATCCGCCTCGTCGTGGAGTTCGGCCAGCGTTCGTGCGTCGAGCGCAGCCACGATCAGCAGCACTGCCGACGCTCCGGCGAGTCTGGCTTCCCAGATCTGGTAGGGGTCGACGACGAAGTCCTTGCGCAGCGTCGGCGCCCCCAGCTGCGCGACGGCCGACAGGTCGTCCAGCGACCCCAGGAACTGGTCGGGTTCGGTCAGCACGGAGATCGCGGCCGCACCCCCGTCGAGGTAGTGCTGCGCCTGCGTCGCCGCGTCCAGGTCCGGCGCCAGAGGGCCCTTGGACGGCGAAGCGCGCTTGACCTCGGCGATGACCGACACACCGCGGACCGACAGCGCGTCGTAGAGCGTGCGTGCCCCCGGACCGTCCTGCGCGCGTTCACGCAGCGACGCCAACGGCTCCAGCTCACGGGCGGCCGCGACACGACGCGTTGCGCCGGCCAGGAGGTCGTCGAGGTAGGTGGCCACCGGTGATCCTTCGTGCGGGGACGCGATGGTAGAGCCCCCGACGCACGGTGCATCGCCCCGTTCGGGGCCCGCTCAGCGCTGGAGGCCCTCTGCCGCCCGGATGGCGGCGATGACGGCTCCGGCCTTGTTCCGGGTCTCTTCCTCCTCGGAGGCCGGCACGGAGTCGGCCACGATGCCCGCACCCGCCTGCACGTACGCGACGCCGTCCTTGACCACGACCGTCCGGATCGTGATGCAGGTATCGAGGTTGCCGGCGAGGTCGACGTACCCGACCGCACCGGCGTACGGCCCCCGACGCGTCGGTTCGAGCTCGTCGATGATCTCCATCGCCCGGACCTTGGGTGCCCCCGACACGGTCCCCGCGGGGAACACCGCGCGGAGCACGTCCACCGGACCGAGCCCCTCCCGCAGCGTGCCGGTGACCGAGCTCGTCAGGTGCATCACGTGGCTGTAGCGCTCCACCTGCAGCATGTCGGACACCCGCACGCTGCCGATCTCGCTGATCCGACCCAGATCGTTGCGGGCCAGATCGACCAGCATCACGTGTTCGGCGCGTTCCTTCGCGTCCGCCACCAACTCGTGCTCGTAGGCCACGTCCTGCTCGGCCGTCGCGCCCCGCGGTCGGGTCCCCGCGATCGGCCAGGTCTCGACGTGGCGTCCCTGGACCTGCACCAGTGCCTCCGGCGAGGACCCGACGATCTGCGCGTCCCCGAGGTCGACGAGGTACAGGTAGGGCGACGGGTTGATGACGCGCAGGACCCGGTACAGGTCGAACGCGGAGGCCGTGGTGTCCAACGCGAAGCGCTGGCTCACGACGGTCTGGAAGGTGTCACCGGCGCGGATGTACTCCTTGACCCGCTCCACCATCTGCTCGTAGGCACCCGGGTCGAGGTTCGAGGGCGCCGAGGGTGTCGCCCCCCGCTCGGGTGGCGCTGCCGGCCGCAGCGGTGTCGCCGCGGAGGCGAGCCGTTCGACGACCCGATCCGTCGCGGCGACCGCGTCGTCGTAGTGGCGACCGAGTTCCGAGGCATCGACCCCGTCGGTCACGACGTTGGTGACCACCGTCATCACCTGACGCAGGTGATCGAGCGCCACGACGTGGCGGGGGAACATCATGACGACGTCCGGGAGCAGCAGGTCGTCCCGGCCGGTGTCGGGGATCCGTTCCACCTCCCGGACGGCGTCGTAGCCGATGTAGCCGACCGCCCCACCGTGCAGCGGGACGTCGGCGAGCGGGGGCGCCCGGAACGCATCGGTGACCTTTGCCAACGCATCGAGCGGGCCGGTGGCAGCGGCGGCTGCCACCGGTGGGGTCCCCCGCCACGAGACCTCGCCATCGCGTCCCTCGAGCACCAGGAACGGGTCGAACCCGACGAACGAGTACCGCCCCCACCGCTCACCGTGTTCGGCGGACTCCAGCAGGAAGCTCCGACCATCGCCACTGAGCTTGGCATAGACCGACAGCGGGGTCTCGAGGTCGGCCAGCACCTCGCGACGGACCGGGACGACGCCGTGATCGGCCGCCAGGCGGATGAACTCCTCGCGCGGGGGCTGGACGCTCACGGGTGGCGCTCCTGAGGTTGATGACGAACGGGGGCCAGATCGGGCGGGCCGCCTGCGGAGATCGACCGGGCGGTCATCGCGACCCGTCCGCGAGCGGCGGCGCGGCGTCCGTCGGGTCTGCGGGTGCGCCGGGCAACCGTCGGTGGAAGCAACTGCGGGCACCGGTGTGGCAGGCGACGCCACCGCCCTGTTGCTCCACGAGCACCAGCAGCACGTCACCGTCACAGTCGACGCGCAGGTCGAGCACCCGCTGGGTGTTGCCCGAGGTCGCCCCCTTGTGCCACTGCTCCCGACGCGACCGGCTGTAGAAGACGGCCTCACCGACCTCCAGGGTGCGTGCGAGAGCGTGGCGGTCCATCCACGCGACCATGAGGACCTCGCCCGAGTCGTGCTGCTGCACGACCGCGGGGATCAGACCGTCGGCGTCGAACTGCAGCAGTTGCTGTTGGGCAGCGGTCAGCACAACGGTCTCCTGGGCCTCGGGCGCACCTCGGCCATCGGGCGGGCAACGGCCCGGAGCCTACCGGTGGAGGTGGGTGACCCGGCAGCCGCGTTCGGTTACGTTCCGCAGTCAGAGCGTGACACCTCGAGGGCAAGGAGCCACGACCATGACCAACCCCGCAGCCTGGCACCCCGACCCGACCGGTCGGCACGATCACCGTTACTGGGACGGTGAACAGTGGACCGATCACGTCGCGGACGCTGGTGAGGCCTCGATCGATCCCCTCGACGGTGGCACGGGAGACAGCGGTGCCGGGTCCAGCGACAGCGGTGTGGGCGCAGCGGACAGCAGCAGTGACGCGGGCGGCGCTGCCGACGCGTCTCTGGGATCGTCAGATCCGGCTGCGTCCGAGCCGACAGCATCGCAACCCCACGACCCGTCGCCCGGTGCGGCGCCCATCGAATCGACGCCGGCCCCCGCCGCGGCATCATCATCGTTCCAACCGGCCCAGGGCACTGCACCGGGTGGACCGACCGCTGGTGGCCCCCCGGGCGGGCCGGGTGGGTCGACCTTCCCCGCGGCGGGACCCGCGTCCGGGCAACCCTCGTCGGGCGGCAGCAACGGGGTGGCCCTCGCGGCGCTGATCATCGGGATCCTGTCGTTGCTGATCGGCTTCATCCCATTCATCGGCCTGGTCGGGACCGTCGGGGGCATCGCGGCAGTGATCCTCGGGATCGTCGGCCGCAAGAAGGCCAAGCAGGTCAACGACGGTGCCGGTATGGCGCTCACCGGGATCATCACCGGGGTGCTCGCGATCATCATCTCGCTGGTGATCACCGTCGGCCTCGCGCTGTTCTTCCAGACCCAGGGTGACAGGTTCCTGGAGGAGTTCGACGACCTCGAGGAGTGCATCGAGGAGACCGGTGACGAGGACGCCTGCATCGAGGAGTTCCAGGAGGGGCTGTTCGGGCGCCTCGGTTCGTGACACACCCGGCCGTGCCCGTGACGTCGCGGGCGTGACCGACCGCGAGGATCCGGGGTCGTCAGCGGCGTGTCCGGTCTGCGGCTCGACCTCGTGGGAGCGTGTCCGCCGCACCGCAGAGGCCACCCACGGCTCGATCGCGATCCTGGCCGAGGGTGTGTGCGTCGACCGCTGCGTCTGCGGCCACCGCCGGGTCCCGATGGCGTTCCGCGACGCTGCCTCTTCGGCCTGTTCGGCCTCGATCCCGGTCGCCCGTGCGCGGCGGTTGCGCCCCGACGCCTGCGTGGGATGTGGGGCGTCGATGTCCATGCCGGTTCGTCGGAGCGTGCGTGCCGTGACCGTCAGCCCCGAGGATGGTCCGGTAACGACCCTGCGGCTGGACCTGCCCATGCAGCGTTGCCCGGAGTGCGGGTTGGATCACCTCCCGGCTCGCGGCCGTGCCGACCTGACCGCAGCGCTCGCCACGGTCATCGACGCGGTGGTCGACGCCGCGGATCCGAACGCCTGATCAGCCGGCCTCCGGCACCATCCGCACGGGCAGGCCGCGTGCAGCCATCCCCCGCTTGACGTCGCGGATCCGTAGCTCACCGAAGTGGAAGATGGAGGCCGCGAGCACCGCCGATGCGCCGCCCTCGAGCGCTCCATCGGCCAGGTGGTCGGCGGTACCCGCCCCGCCGGAGGCGACGACGGGGATCCCGACGGCGTCCGTGACCGTCCGCAGCAGGTCCAGGTCGAACCCCGTCTTGGTCCCGTCACGGTCCATCGACGTCAGCAGGATCTCCCCGGCGCCGAGCGCCTCCGCGCGGGCGCACCAGGACACCGCGTCGATCCCGGTCCGTGTCCGCCCACCGTGCACGGTGATCTCCCAGCCGGCTGCCGGATCGTCCGGCTCTCGTCGCCTGGCGTCGACCGCCACGACGATCGACTGCGATCCCACCGCCGCGGCGGCCTCGGCCAGCAACTCGGGCCGTTCGACGGCGGCGGTGTTGAACGAGATCCGGTCGGCCCCTGCATGCAACATCCGACGCGCGTCCTCCACGGACCGCATCCCGCCACCGACGGTGAACGGGATCGAGACCTCGTCGGCGACCCGCTCGACGACATCGAGCATGATCTCGCGGGCGTCGCTGGAGGCGGTGATGTCCAGGAAACACAGTTCATCGGCGCCTTCACGGTCGTAGGTGCGCGCGAGTTCGACCGGGTCGCCGGCGTCACGGAGATCGACGAAACTGATGCCCTTGACGACCCGGCCACCGGTGACGTCCAGGCAGGGGATCACGCGGACCGACAGGCCGTCCATCAGGCCCGTCCCCCGGCAACGGCCGCCAGCGCATCGCGGATCGTGAAGGCGCCGGAGTACAGCGCCTTGCCGACGATCACGCCATCGACGCGCTCGTGGCAGCGCTGCAGGACCTCCAGATCCTCGAGGCTGCTGACCCCACCGGAGGCCGTGACCTGCGCGGTCGTGGCGTCGGCGACCTTCGCCAGCATCTCGACGTTCGGACCTTCGAGCATCCCGTCCTTCGCCACGTCGGTGTAGACGAAGCGCGGCACGCCCATCGCGGTGAAGATCCGCAGGGCATCGAACAGATCGCCCGCTTCCTCGGTCCAGCCCCGCGCCTGCAGGACCTGACCCCGGGCATCCAGGCCGACCGCGATCCGCGGACCGACCGCAGCCAGGACCCGCTCGACGAACGCCGGCTCGTTGAGTGCCATCGTGCCGATCACGACGCGCGCCGCGCCGTAGTCGAGCGATGCCTTCACATCATCCAGCGTGCGGACACCTCCAGACGCCTGGACCTGACACCCGGTCGCCGTGATGATCCGTTCGATGAGGTGGCGGTTGCGCGGTTCCCCGGTGAACGCGGCGTCCAGGTCCACGACGTGCAGCCAGGCGGACCCGGCGTCGGCGAAGGCGCCGGCGGCCGCCACCGGATCCTCGTCGTAGACGGTCTCTGCATCGGCCCGGCCCTGCGTGAGGCGGACAGCGCGGCCATCCTTGATGTCGACCGCGGGGTACAACGTGAGCACGTTCAGCTCCTGGTGGGCGCTTGCTGGTGGGTAGGGGGTAGCTCGAGGCGTCAGCCTACGCGTCCGGTCCGGGTCGCCCACCGCGCCCGTACCTCCGTGTCCCCGCCCAAGGGAGTGGGCGCCGTCCACCTGACAACCGCTGCCCGACCGGAGACACTGCTTCTCATGACCAGCATCATCCTGCGCGACGTCAGCGTGGACCACGACAACCATCGCGTGATCGATGGTCTAAACCTGACGGTGGACTCGGGTGAACGGGTGGCGCTGCTCGGACCGTCGGGGTGTGGCAAGACGACGATCCTCCGGGTCATCGCCGGGCTCGATCAGGTTGCCGAGGGCCGCGTCCTACTCGGTGAGCGTGATGTCACGGGTCTCCACCCTCGGGACCGCAACATCGCGATGGTCAACCAGGAGGCCAGCCTGCAGCCCCACCTGAACGTCGAGCGCAACCTCGGTTTCGCGCTGCGCCTGCGCAAGGTCCCCCAGGAACAGATCGACGAGCGGGTGGAGGCGGAGAGCCGGGCCTTCTCGCTGAAGGATCTGCTCCGCCGGCGTCCGAAGACGCTCTCCGGGGGTGAACGTCACGAGGTCGCGCTCGCGCGATCGCTGGTTCGACGCTCGTCGGTGCTGCTGATGGACGAACCGTTCAGCAAGATCGACCCGGTCCGGCGGGGCATCCTGCTGCGTGAACTGATCCAGGTCCAGGAGGGCTATGGCGTCACATTGCTGATCGCGACCAACGATCAACGCGTCGCGCTCGGCCTCGCCGAACGCATCGCGGTGATCGAAAAGGGACGACTGGTGCAGGTCGGCTCGCCGAACGAGGTCTACAACGAACCCGCCAGCACCTTCGCCGCAGGGTTCATCGGCAGCCCGCCCATGAACCTGATCGACGGGATCGTCACACGACTCGACGGACAGGTGCACGTCCAGGCCGGTCCCCTGTCGCTGCCGACGTGGAACACCGCGCTGACGAGCTACCTCGGTGCACCGGTCACCCTCGGCATCCGGCCCCAGGATGTCCAGGTGGACCCGAGCCCCCGGGGTGCGGTCCTCCGGCTGCAGGTGGTCCGTCGGGAGTTCATGGGCAAAGAGGTCACCGTGCACCTGGCGACCGGGTCGGGGTTGCACCTGACCGCCACCGTGCCGCACCCGGGTCCGGACCTGGACGGCCGGGTCGGTGTCACGATCCTGCCGGCAGAGGTCCACCTGTTCGATCCGGTCGCCGGCACCCTGATCACCCACGGCGTCTGACGGGCACGGCCGTGCCGCCGCTCAGGTCAGCTCGGCGAGCCAGTTCTCCAGCAGTCGTTGCCCGACGATCCCCGACTTCTCCGGATGGAACTGGGTGCCGACGACGCTGCCCTGCCGCACCAGGCAGGGGAAGTCCACACCGCCGTACGAACAGCGGCCGACGACCGGTTCGTGCGCGGCCGGCACGGCGTAGTAGGAGTGGACGAAGTACAGCCGCTCTCCCGCGACACCGTGCAGCAGCGGATCGTCCTCGTGTCCCTCCGCGGCGTGGACGACGTCCCACCCGAGGTGCGGCACGATGGCCTCGGGAGGGAACCGTTCCACCCGACCGGCCAGGAGCCCGAGTCCGGGCTCGTCGCCTTCGTCGGAGCCCTCGTAGAGCAACTGCATCCCCACGCAGATGCCGAAGACGGGACGCTCGGCCTCGATCCACGACCGCAGCAGCCGTTCGAGCCCTGATCGGCGCAGCTGCGCGAGACAGGACGCGAAGTGCCCGACGCCCGGGACCACCAGCACCTGCGCCCGGTCCGCGACCTTCGGATCACCGGTGATGGAGGCGTCGGCGCCCGCGGCATCGAAGCCCCGCTTGGCCGAGCGCACGTTGCCGGCGTCGTAGTCCAGGACCGCGACGCGGAGGCGCTCGGTCACTGCAGGACGCCCTTGGTCGATGGCGTCCCGGTGCCGGTGACCGCGACCGCACGGCGCAGTGCCACCGCCACGGCCTTGAACACGGATTCGAAGGTGTGGTGGGTGTTGTCGCCCGACAGGTTGTGCACGTGCAGCGTGATCCGGGCGTTCGCGACGATCGACTCGAAGAAGTGCTTCACGAGCGAGGTCTCGAAGGTGGTGCCGATCACCTCGATCGGGACATCGCAGTCCCAGACCAGGTACGGACGGCCCGACAGGTCGATCGCGACCCGGGTCAGGGCCTCGTCGATGGGTACCGTGGCGTCCCCGAACCGCTCCACCCCGCTGCGGTCCCCCCAGGCATCCGCCAAGGCCTGACCGAGGGCGATCCCCACATCCTCGACGGTGTGGTGCGCGTCGATCTCCAGATCCCCCTGCGCCTTGACGGTGAGGTCCAACCGGCCGTGACGACCCAGCTGGTCCAGCATGTGGTCGAAGAAGGGGATCCCCGTGCCGATGTCACAGGTGCCGCTGCCGTCGAGGTCGACCTCCACCTCGATACGGGTTTCCTTGGTGTCGCGCGACACGCGACCGACGCGGGTACTCACGAGGTTGTCCTTCGGGTTCTGGGGAAGCGGTCAGGATAGGTGCCACCGGCGCCACCGTGGTCAGGCCGAGGCGAGCACCTCGTCGAGCGCAGCGAGGAACGCGTCGTTCTCCGCGCCGGTGCCGATCGTCACACGCACGCACCCCGCCAGGCGCGGCTTGTCCGAGAAGTCGCGGACGAGCACGCCGTGTTCCAACAACCGACCGAACAGGTCGGGGACCGCGGAGCGGACGAGCACGAAGTTGGCAGCGGAGGGGAACACCTGCAGCGTGTCGTGGCCGCGGAGCGCCGCAGCCACCCGGTCGCGTTCCGCCGCCAGCCGTTCCCGGTGCTCCAGGAACGCCGCCTCCTGCTCGATCGCCACCAGCGCGGCGACCTGTTTGATGGCGTCGAGGTGGTAGGGCAGTCGGACCTTCTGGACATCCTCGACGACCCAGGATGGGCCGACCAGGTACCCCAGCCGCAGACCTGCCAGACGGAAGGCCTTCGACATCGTGCGCACGATCACCAGCCGGGGCAGCTCCGCCAGCAGCGGGAGCGCACTGACGTGGTCGTCGGCGAACTCGATGTAGGCCTCGTCGACGACGATCAGCGCCCGTGAGCCGTCGTGCAACGCGCGCAGGGCGTCGTGGGCGACGGGCGTGCCGACCGGGTTGTTCGGCGACGGGACCATCACGATGTCGGGATCGTGCTGGGCGACCGCGGCGGCGGCGACATCGGCAGAGAGTTCGAACGCGTCATCGAGGTCGACCTGCGCCGTCGGGGTGAGCGAGGTCCGGCACAGCTCCGGGTACATCGAGTAGCCCGGGCGGACGTAGAGCGCCAACCGGTCGGGTCCCCCGTACGCCTGCAGCAGCTGCTGGAGGATCTCGTTCGAGCCGTTGGCGGCCCAGACGTACTCGGCGGTGATCTGCAGTCGCCCGGCGAGTGCCTCGCGGAGCCGCTGGTGCGGACGGTCGGGGTACCGGTTGAGCTCCAGTCCCTGGATCCGGCGTCCGACCTCCTCGAGGAAGCCGGGCGGGGGCGGTTCCGCGGTCTCGTTGGTGTTCAGCCGGACGGACACGTCCAGCTGGGGAGCACCGTACGGCTCGACGGACGCCAGGTCCGGACGGACCGGGACACGACTGACGCCGGTCGTCGGGGTCGGGGACGTCATGCGTCGGGATCCAACCGGACGTCGACCGCGGCCTTGTGGGCGGGCAGGTCCTCGGCCAGCGCGAACCGACCGACGTCATCGGCGAGGTACCGCAGCCCGTCGTCGTCGCACTCCAGGAAGTTCACCGCGACCAGGAACGACGAGGTGGTCAGTCCCCCGCTGAACCTCGCGGTCCCGACCGTCGGCAACGTGTGGTTGGGTCCGGCCGCGTAGTCACCGAGGCTGACCGGTGTCGGCGCACCGATGAAGGTCGTGCCGGCGTACCGGATGCGCTCGGCGACCTTGCGGGCATCCTCGGTGTGGACCTCGAGGTGTTCCGCAGCGAACGCCTCGGCGACCTCGACCGCGTGGTCGATGTCGTCCACCAGCGCGACCGTTCCCTGTTGTTCAAGCGCTGTCGTGATGCGCTGCACGTGCTTGGTGGTGGTGAGTTGCCGTTCGAGTTCGGCCTCGACGGGAGCGACGAGCTCCTCGTTCGGGGTGATCAGCAGCGCCGTGACCAGCTCATCGTGTTCGGCCTGACCGATCAGGTCGGCGGCGAGGTGGCGCGGATCCGCGCTGCCGTCGGCGACGATCGCGACCTCCGTCGGACCGGCGTAACCCTCGGTCCCGATCCGCCCTTCCGCGACCAACTGCTGCTTGGCGAGTGCGACGTAGAGGTTGCCCGGACCGACGACCTTGTCGCAGACCGGCACGCTGTCCGTGCCGTAGGCCATCGCGGCGACCGCCTGGGCACCGCCGACCCGGACCACGCGGTCGATGCCGAGCATCTTCGCGGCGGCCAGGATCGTCGGGTTGGGCCAGCCCGTCCGGTTCCCATGGGCGTCGACCCCCGTCGGTGGGGTGCACAGCACGATCTGTTCGACCCCGGCGACCTGCGCCGGGATCACGGTCATCAACACCGTCGAGGGCAGCGGCGAGAGCCCGCCGGGCACGTACACACCGACGCGCTGGATCGGGTTGAACCACACCCCCATCCGCATGCCGTCGCGTTCGTCCTCCCACGGTGCCGGCAGCGCACGCTCGTGGAACCAACGCACCCGTTCGATGCTGCGCTCCAGGGTCGCCCGCAGGTCGTCGTCCAGCGTGTCGAGCGCCTCCTGCAGGACCGCATCGGGCACGACCACGTCATCGATGTCCACGTGATCGAAGGTGCGGGTCAGTTCACGCAGTGCGTCGTCGCCGCGGTCCCGGACCGCGGCCAACGACGCATCGACGCCGTCCCGCGCCGCCGTGAGATCCACGCGTGGGCGCGGCAGACGATCGCGGGGGTCCGATCGGTCACCGCGCAGGTCGAGGGTGGAGAGTCGAGCCATGCTTCGTAGCCTTCGGGTCCAGGTCCCGGCAGCGTACCCAGACCATCCTGGGGCACCCCAGCCGTCTCAGCCGCTGCCGTTGCGGCGCCAGGGTGGCCCCTCCGCCTCGCGGGCGTCGGCGAAGACCCGGTCCCCCACCCGGTCCTCGATCGCGTCCGGTCCGAACGTCGCCTTCAGCTCCCCGAACAACCCGGCGCGACGCTCCACACGCAGGTCGTCACCCAGGCGGTAGATGCTCTGCGCACCGTCACCGCCGACCACCCGCAGGTGCACCGGAACGGCTCCCGGGTGGTTGCCCAGCACCTTCTTCAGCCCGGTGACCGCGTCACTGGTGCACTGTTGCGTCGCGAAGGTGACCACGACCGGGGCACCGAGCGCGTCGGACAGGTCGGGCGCCGCGACCTTGTTGGCGGTGAGCTTGACCGCGCCGTCGCGGACCTCCAGCCGGCCGGTGATCACCAGGACCGCGTCCTCCTGCAGCACCTCGTGGGCGACGCGGTAGGTCGCTGGCCAGAACACGACCTCGACCGACCCGACCAGATCCTCGACCGTTGCGACCAGGTAGGTGTCACCCTTGCGGGTGAACTTCTTGGTCTGCGAGGTCAGCACCCCACCGATCGTGACGTTGTCGTTGTCCTTCTTCTCCTGGAGTTGTGCACACGTGGTGTCGACGTACTTCTCGAGCACCCGTTCCGTACCGAACAGCGGATGGTCCGAGACATAGAGCCCGAGCATCTCGCGTTCGAGCTTGAGTCGCTGCGACTTGTCGAACTCGTCCTCACCGATGATCGCGCCGTCGTCCAGATCGACCGCGTCCCCCGCATCCTCGGCCGGGCTGTCGCCACCCATGTCGTCGAACAGCGAGAACTGCCCGGCAGCCTCGGCCTTCTTGCGTGCCTGGGCGGCCTCGACGATCGGTTCGTACGCGGCCACCAGGCCCCTGCGGGTGTGGCCCATCCCGGCGAACGCCCCGGCGAGGATCAGGTTCTCGAGCGAGCGCTTGTTGAGCACCTGGCCATCGACCTTGGCGCAGAAGTCCCGGAAGTCCTCGAAGCGGCCCTGTTCGCGACGCGCGGTCACGATCTGCTCGACGATCCCCTCGCCAACACCGCGCACGGCGGACAGACCGAACAGGATCGCATCGTCGCGCGGGGTGAAGTCCGAGCCGGATTCGTTGACGTCGGGCGGGAGCACCGAGATGCCCATGCGCCGGCACTCGTTGAGGTAGAGCGGCTTGTTGTCCTTGTTGTTCTTCACGCTGGTCAGCAGCGCGGCCATGTACTCGACCGGGTAGTGGGCCTTGAGCCAGGCGGTCTGGTAGCTGACGACCCCGTAGGCGACGGTGTGCGACTTGTTGAACCCGTACTCCGCGAACTTCTCGATCAGGTCCCACAGGTTGGCGATGAACGCGCGGTCGTACCCGCCGGCGAGCCCCCCGGCGATGAACTGCTCCTTCTGCGCCTCCATCAGCTCGCGGATCTTCTTGCCGACCGCCTTGCGCAGTGCGTCGGCCTCGGCCATCGAGAACCCGCACAGGTCGGTCGCGATCTGCATGACCTGTTCCTGGTAGACGATGACCCCGTGGGTCTCGCCGAGGATCGGCTCGAGGTCGGGATGGTCGAAGGTGACGTCCTCGACCCCGTTCTTGCGATCCGCGAACGCGATGTGCATGTCCATGCCGAGCGGACCCGGCCGGTACAGCGCCAGCAGCGCCGAGATGTCCTCGAACCGCGTCGGCTTCAACCGGCGCACCAGGGCCTGCATCCCGGTGGAGTCCAACTGGAACACCCCGAGGGTGTCGCCGGTCCCGAGCATCTCGAAGGTGGTCGGGTCGTCCATCTCACCGAGGAGTTCCGGGTCATCGAGGTCGACGGTGATGCCCCGGTTGGCCTGGATGTGGCGCTCGGCGTCGGACAGGATCGTCAGGTTGCGCAGGCCCAGGAAGTCCATCTTGAGCAGGCCGATGGCCTCCGAGGCGTTCATCTCGTACTGGGTGACGATCTCGCCGTGTTCGGTCCGCAGCAGCGGCAGCGTCTCGGTCAGCGGCTTGGCCCCGATCAGCACGGCGGCTGCGTGGATGCCGTGCTGACGCTTCAGGCCCTCGAGCTTCTCGGCGGTCTCCAGCACCCGCTTGTAGGTGGGGTCCTCACGGGCTTCGCGCAGTTCGTGCGACTTGCCGTAGGCCTCGCTGAGCGGCGACTCCTTGCCCTGGACGGGTGGCGGCATCATCTTCGCGAGGTCGTCGCCGACCTTGAAGGACTCGTCGAGCACCCGGGCGGCGTCGCGGATCGCCGACTTGGCCTTGATCGTGCCGAACGTGACGATCTGGGCGACGTGGTCGTCGCCGTAGCGCGTGGCGGCGTAGCGGATCATCTCCCCGCGACGCCGGTCGTCGAAGTCGATGTCGATGTCCGGCATGGAGGCGCGTGCCGGGTTGAGGAAACGCTCGAAGATCAGCTTGTGCTTGATCGGATCGACCCGGGTGATATCGGTGCAGTAGGCCACCACCGACCCGCCGGCCGACCCCCGCCCGGGCCCGACACGGATGCCGACCGACCGGGCGTGCTCGCACAGGTCGGCGACGATCAGGAAGTAGGCCGGGAAGCCCATCTGATCGATCACGTCGAGCTCGTAGTCCACCCGTCGGGCGACCGCCTCCGGGACCGGGTCGCCGTACCGGGCCTTCGCGCCCTCCCAGACCTTGTGGCGCAGGAAGTCGGACTCGCTCATCCCGGGGGGACACGGGAAGGCGGGCAGCAGGTCGAGGCCGAACTCGATGTTCGCATGGCACATCTCGGCGATGTCCAACGTGGCGTCGAGCGCATGCCGGTGATCGGGGTACTGCGCCCGCATCTGCGCGGCCGTCTTGACGAAGTAGTCCGGCCCGCTGAACCGGAACCGGTCGACATCGGTGATCCGCGAGCCCGTCTGGATGCACAGCAGCGCGTCGTGGGCTTCAGAGTCCTCCTGCTCGGTGTAGTGCGAGTCGTTGGTGATGACCGTGCGCAGCCCGAGGTCCTTCGCGAGCTTCTCGAGCTGCGGGAAGGTCTTCTTCTGTTCCGCGATGCCGTGGTCCATCAACTCGACGAAGAAGCGCTCAGCGGTGTAGATGTCCCGGAAGTCGCTGAGTGCCTGCCGGGCGCCGTCGACGTCGTCCGTGAGCAGGTGCTGGTTCACCTCGGAGCCGAGGCAGCCGGACAGCACGATCATCCCGTCGCTGTGTTCGGCCAGCAGTTCCTTGTCGACCCGCGGCTTGTACCAGTAGCCCTCGAGGTAGGCACGGGTCGAGAGGTTGATCAGGTTGCGGTAGCCGGTGTCGTCGGCTGCGAGGGTGGTCAGGTGGTAGTAACGCTGCCGTCCGTCGGAGCCGCCGAGCTGCTGGTCCCGACGCGAGCCGATCGCCTGGTAGACCTCCGAGCCCAGGATCGGGTTGAGGTCACGCTTCCGGGCGGCCTTGAAGAAGTCGACCAGCCCGAACAGCACCCCGTGGTCGGTGATCGCGACGCCCGGTTGCCCGTCGGCGGCGACCTTGTCCATGAGTTCGTCGATCTTGGACGCGCCATCGAGCATCGAGTACTCGGTGTGCACGTGCAGGTGCACGAAGCTGTCACGGTCGCCGGTCGTCACGTCCTGATCGCTCCCCATGGTCGGGCCGCAGAGACCTGCCGACACGCCACTGGCGCGCCGGAGGCACGCACGGCTGTGGTCCTCTCGGGATGTCGCCGGCAGGTGGTCGGGGAAGGAGAACCACATGCCTGTTGTTCGAGCCGCGACCCTACCAGCCGCTGCCGTCAGCGCTCGCCGTCGAGGACGGCCGGTGTCGTGATGCCGACCTGCGCACAGGCTGCCACGAGGTCGTCCGGCGGTGGCTCGTCGAGGTCGATGCGCTGTCCGGTCACCGGGTGGGTGAAGCGCAGCGAGGCGGCGTGCAGTAGCGGCCGCCCGGCGCCGAGCGCGGCCGCGATCGCCGGCCGACTGCCGTAGGTCGCGTCCCCGACCACCGGATGTCCGATCGCCGCGAGATGCACCCGGATCTGGTGCGTGCGGCCGGTCTCGAGCGTGCAGACCACCAGCGAGACCGTGGCCCGCAACTCCCCGCCCACCGTGCCCGACCCCCACGTGACGTAGCGGGTGACGGCCGGCTTGCCGTCGGCGACCACGCCGAAGCGGGTCCGGCTGGCCGGGTCCCGGCCGATCGGAGCCTCGATCCGACCGCGCGCGTTGGTCGGTTCGCCGATCACCACGGCCAGGTAGCGCCGATCGATCTCGCGTGCGGCCAGCGCCGCCACCAACCGTTCGTGCGCGGTGTCCGTACAGGCGACGATCAGCAACCCCGAGGTGTCCCGATCGAGCCGGTGCACGATGCCGGGACGCTCGGCGCCGCCGGCCGGCGCCAGGGGGATCCCGGCGGCCTCGAGCGCCTGGACCAGGGTGTCGTCGCGGTGGCCGGCTCCGGGATGCACCACCAGGCCCGGAGGCTTCGCGACCACCACGAGGTGTTCGTCCTGGTACCGGATGGGCGGGAGTGGCGGGACGGGCGAGGCCTGCGCAACCTCCGGCGCACGGACCTGTACGCGTTCGCCCACCCGCAACCGGTGCTGCTTGGCGACGACCCGGCCGTCGACCGTGATCTCGCCGGCGGACAGGCGTGCGACCACCTGGTTGCGGGAGGTCTCGAGCACATCGGCGAGCACGACGTCCAGTCGCTGCCCGACCTGCTCGTCATCGACCTGGAACGAGGTCACCCGGCCGGCCGGTCGGGGCCAGGATCATCCGGCACGTCCTCGCCGATCGGCGGGTCCTCGGCCACGGGTTCCTCAGCCGCTGGGCCCTCGGTCCGCCGTTCATCGCGCCAGAGCGTGAGCACCAGCAGGACGAAGCCGACCGTGATCGCGCTGTCCGCGACGTTGAACCGCGGGAAGGTGCCCCACGCGACGAAATCGACCACCTCGCCACCACCGAACGACGGCGCGTCCGGTCCACCGTCGCGGACGAGGCGGTCGATGACGTTGCCGATCGCCCCTGACAGCAGCAGGCCGTAGGCGCCCGCCTGCCACAACGATGAGGTCCGGGGAAGCGCCCGCGCCACGATCACGACCACGAGCACCGTGACGACGAGGAAGATCCACGAGGGCGCCGGGAGCCCGAAGGCGCCACCGGGGTTGTAGACCAACTGCCACCCGACGTTCGGTCCGAGCCACGGGACGAACCTCCCGGGCTCCAACGCGTTCTCGGCGATCGCCTTGGTGACCTGGTCGAGCACGACGAACACGGCGGCGACGCCCAGACCCACGGCCACGGAACGACGGGGGCGCGGCAGCGGTGCGTCGGCGGCCGAAGCTGGCTCGACCGTCAGGTCAGCGTCCCGTCTCATCGTGTCGCTTGCAGTCGAGGCACAGCCGGGCGTAGGGCAGCGCCTCCAGGCGATCGCTGTCGATCCGGTTGCCGCAGCGTTCGCAGACACCGTAGGTGCCGTTGTCGATCCGCCGGACGGCGTCATCGATCTGGGTCAGGATCCCGCGCGCATGCTTGGACAGCGACTGCGCGGTCTCCCGCTCGAAGCTGGCTGATCCGCTGTCGGCCGGATCGTCGTCGAAGCCCCCATCACGCCAGTACTTGACGTCGGCCTCGACATCCAGGCCCTTGACCTGCACCAGCAACTGGTCACGTTCCTCCAGCAGCTCGGCGCGGACCTTGCGCAGCTGTGTCTTCGTCGGTGCTTTCTTGGCAGCCATGGTCGCGGACGGTATCACCCACCCGGGGCGAGCGACGACATCGACCGGGTGGTCCTCCGGTCAGGCGTCATGCGCTGTTCAGGCGACCGAGCCCTCGACCGGGCGCAGGTCACGGCGGACAGCCGACGCGGGGTGCTGACGCTTGCTCGTCGCGACCGCATCGGCGTCGGGTGCCGCGCCGTCCGCCTGGACCGCTTCGAGGGCATCCAACACCCCGGCCTCGTACGCAGCCGGATCATCGAACAGGTGTGCCTGCCGTAGCAGCCGTTGGAGCAGGTGATCCATCGGGAGTCTCCGGGGTCGGTGGGACGTGGTGCCGGCTGGCTGGTATCGGTCGCCCATGGGTGGAAGGACGGGTGGAAGGACGGGTGGAACGACGGGTGGAGCGACCTCACCCGACGGCAGCGACCGTACGCACGGCACGTATCGGCTCTGTAACACCGTGGTGACGAGCGCGCGAAGGGTGGGCGCAGGCCGCGTAGACTCACGTGCGTCAACAACGCGATGACGAGGACACGGCGCGAGGAGCGCCCCGCCATGAGCGAGCCGGGTTGGTGGAAGCCGGCGGTGGGGTCCGCGCGTCATCACCTCACGAGCGGCCGCGCCGAAACCGACAAGGTCGGCACGTAGGTGCGGACGTCGCCCACACGTCACGTGGGACGCCCGGGGTGACCCGGTCGGCAGGCCAAGCGAGCGGGTCACGATCCGTGACCAACGAGGGTGGCACCGCGGTGCGTGCAGGAACGGCGCGTCGTCCCTCGGGACCCGGCAGTTGACCGCCGTCCCGCGGGATGGCCCGACCGACGAGCACCGCCGTGACCGCACCGAACCGCCCCACCGCCGCTGAGGCCACCTGGCCGAAGGTCCCGCCGCGGCCCGATCTTCCCGCCATGGAACACGAGGCGCTCGCCCTGTGGCAGGGCCACGACGTGTTCCGTGAGAGCATCAGGCAGCGCGCGGATGCGCCCGTCTGGACGTTCTACGAGGGGCCACCCACCGCGAACGGTCGCCCGGGGACCCACCACGTCGAGGCGCGGGTCTTTAAGGACGTCTTCCCCCGCTACCGGACCATGAAGGGCATGTCGGTCCGTCGCAAGGCTGGATGGGACTGCCACGGGCTGCCCGTCGAACTCGAGGTCGAGAAGGAACTCGGGCTGGACTCGAAGGCCGATATCGAGGCCTACGGCATCGAGGCGTTCAACGAGCAGTGCCGCAGTTCGGTCCTGCGTTACGTCGGCGCCTTCGAGGACCTGTCGGACCGCATCGGGTTCTGGATCGACAACGACGACGCGTACCGCACGATGGACGCGGCGTACGTCGACAGCCTGTGGTGGGCCCTGAAGCAGCTCTGGGACCGCGACCTGATCTTCGAGGACTTCCGCGTCACCCCCTACTGCGGTCGCTGCGGCACCGGCCTGTCCGACGCCGAGGTCGCGCAGGGCTACCAGACGATCGATGACCCGTCGGTGTACGTGCGCTTCCCCCTGACCGACGGACCGCTGGCTGAGGAGCGCGCCGCGCTCGTCGTGTGGACGACCACGCCCTGGACCCTGCCGTCGAACACCGCCTGCGCGGTCGGGGCGGACGTGAGCTACCAACTGGTCAGGACCTCGGCGTTCGGGATCGAGGACGAACTGCTGATCATCGCCGCCGACCTGCGGGTCGAGGTGCTCGGCGAGGACGCCGAGGTGGTGCGTCAGGTCGCGGTCGACGAACTCGTCGGGCAGCACTACTCCCCACCCTTCGCCTTCGTGCCGATGCCCGAGGGTGAGGGCGACCCGCACCGCATCGTCACCGCCGACTTCGTCACGACGACCGACGGATCCGGGATCGTGCACATGGCGCCCGCCTTCGGCGCCGACGACATGATGATCGGACGCCGCGAGGGGCTCCCGATCGTCAACCCGGTCGATGCCGAGGGCCGCTTCACCGTCGGTCCGTGGCAGGGCGACTTCGTCAAGGACGCGGACCCGGGGATCTCGCGCGATCTGCAGGAACGGGGCCTGCTGATCGCGGCTCGGACCTACAGCCACACCTACCCGTTCTGCTGGCGCTGCAAGCGCCCGCTGATCTACTGGGCCAAGCCGTCCTGGTACATCCGCACGACCGCCAAGCGCGACGAACTGCTGGCCAACAACGCCACGATCGACTGGCACCCCGAACACATCCGCGACGGGCGGTTCGGTAACTGGCTGGAGAACAACGTCGACTGGGCACTGTCGCGCGACCGGTACTGGGGCACACCCCTGCCGTTCTGGCGCTGCCAGGGCTGCGACCACGTCGAGGTGGTGGGCTCCCGCGCCGAGCTGTCCACGCTGACCGGCCAGGACCAGTCGCAGCTCGACCCGCACCGGCCCTACGTGGATGCCATCAGCTTCCCGTGCCCGGCGTGCGGTGGGACGACCGAACGTGTGCCGCACGTCGCCGACGCATGGTTCGACTCCGGTGGGATGCCCTACGCGCAGTGGGGATACCCCCACCAGGGTCAGGAGGAGTTCGCCCGCCACTACCCCGCGGACTACATCTGTGAGGCCATCGATCAGACCCGCGGCTGGTTCTACACGCTGCTGGCCGAATCCACGCTGCTGTTCGGGGACAGCTCGTACAAGACCTGTCTGTGCCTCGGACACATCGTCGACGAGGACGGCCGCAAGATGTCCAAGTCGGCCGGCAACGTGCTGGATCCCTGGGAGCTGATCGAGAGCCACGGCGCCGACGCCCTGCGGTGGCTGATGTTCGCCGAGGGCAACCCGTGGGTCTCCCGCCGCGTCAGCCACGACCTGTTGGACGACGTCGTGCGGCGGTTCCTGCTGACGCTGTGGAACACCCACGTGTTCTTCACCACCTACGCCGCCATCGACGGCTTCGAGGCGACCGCACCGGCGCCTGACGTGACCGACCGCCCAGCGTCGGACCGCTGGATCCTCGCCGAGCTCGCCGCCCTGGTCGACACCGTCGACACCGCGCTCGACACCTACGACGTCTCGACCGCGACCACGCGCCTCGAGCGGTTCGCCGGTGACCTGTCCAACTGGTACGTGCGCCGCAACCGGCGACGGTTCTGGAAGGCCGCCGCCGAGGCCCCCGAGGACAAGCGGGCCGCATACCACACCCTGCACACCTGCCTGACGACGGTGGCGCAGCTGCTGGCGCCACTGACGCCGTTCCTCGCTGAGCGCCTCTGGCAGGATCTGCAGGTGTCGCAGGATGGCGACGCACCCGTCTCGGTCCACCTCACCACGTTCCCGGAGGCACCGGACACGTGGCGCGACGAACCCCTTCGTGCGGCCATGGCCACGGCACGGCGCGTCGTGGAGCTCGGGCGGCAGGCACGCAACGACAGTGCGGTGCCGGTCCGCCAGCCCCTGGCACGCGCCCTGGTCACGGTCCCGGTCGCGGAACGGGCGGGGCTGCAGAGCCTGGTGCCCGACATCGCGCAGGAGCTCAACGTCAAGGCCGTCGAGCTCTCCGACGGCACCGGCGACCTGGTGGAGCGTGCGCTCAAGCCCAACTTCCGGGCGCTCGGTCCGGTGTTCCAGAAGCAGGCCCCGGTCGTGGCGGCGGCCCTGTCCGCCTGTGATCCGACGGAGGCGGCACGGATCGCCACCGATCTCGATGCCGGATACGCGACGCTGGTCGTGGACGGTGACGAGGTCACGATCACCCCCGACATGGTCGAGGTGGTGGAGACCCCGCAGACCGGGTGGGCCATCGCCAGCGAGGGCAGCACCTCCTTCGCGCTGGACACCGAACTGACCCGCGACCTGCGGGTCGAGGGGGTCGCCCGCGAACTCGCACGGGCGATCAACGACCAGCGCAAGGCGGCGGGACTGGAACTCACCGACCGGATCGAGGTCGTGCTGGCGGTCACGCCCGAGTCACTGGACGAGGAGCTGGCTGCCGCCGGACACTACGACACGCTGGCCGGTGAGGTCCTGGCAACGGCGATCCACCGTGCACCGGTGGCGGACGGCACCCCGATCGACCTGGGCGACGTCGGTGCGGCGCAGGTCGCCCTGCGATCATGATCGCCGCGCTGTGGCGGGCGCTCGTGGTCGCCACGCTGGCCGCCGGCGCCGTGGGTGTCGTCCGGCAACGACGTGAGGCGTTGGCGATCCGACGTGGCGACCTCCCGTCGGCATCGGCATCAGCGGATGTGGCTCCACGCGTCACCTACGGTCCCATCGCACAACGACTCAGCGCCTGGGTCCCCGCTCCCCCACGGACCCCGTTGGGGCGGGTGGTCTCGAGCGCCTGGGCGGGGCCGCTGACGGTCGTCGGACTCGGGCTGGCCGCCCTGTCCGGCCGGCCACCGGTCTGGGACCCCGAACTCCACTGCTTCGTGGTCCGCGGAGCGGGTGGGCCATCCCGGCTCGCGCTCCGGAGCGTCGGCGCGGATGCCAACACGATCGGACAGATCGTGATCGCGACCCAGGCGGAGCCCTCCGGGGTGCTCCTGGCCCACGAGGCCGTCCACGCCCGCCAGGCGGAACGGTTCGGACCGCTGTTGTTCCCGCTCTACGTCTGGCTCGGCGCCCGGTACGGCTACCGCGACAACCCGCTGGAACGGGCCGCGCGGACCGGTGCCCGCCGGTGGATGGATCAGCGGTCCGGGGACGCGACCTCTTCCTGACCATCGTCGAGAGCTTCGTCGGAGGCGTCGTGCGTCGTCGGGTCCTGGTCGGCCTGCGCGTGTGAGCTGCCGGCCAGCACCGCGTCCACATCGACGCTGGGTAGCTCGTCGGTGTCCGGGCCCTCAGGTTCCTCAGGTTCCCCGGGTTCATCAGGAGCCTGCGACCGCTCGGCTTCCGGATCGGTCTCCGGCAGGTCGTCGTCCTCGGACCCAACCGGTTCTCCCGCCTCCTCGATCCGACCCAGGATCCGGTCGAGGGCCAGCTCCTGCTCCTCGATGTGGCTCCGGAGGAACCCTTCACAGACCACCAACCGCTCCCGCAGCAGGTCGAGTCGTTCCCCCAGTTCCCCACGCTGCTCGTCGTAGGCGGCCTGCAGACGCTTCCGGGCGGACTCGAACTCCTCGTGCTGACGCTGCTGGGCGGCGCGACCTTCCTCGACGATCCGCTCCCACTCACGCCGCGCCTCGTCCGCATCGACGTCCAGGTCCCGTCGCGCGCCCTCACGCAACGCCTCGGCTTCCTCCTCGGCCCTGCGCAGGGTCTGCTCTGCGGCGGCGTGCGCGGTCACCAGCGCCTGCTGCACCGATCGTTGTGACGCCTCGGCTTCGGCGACCTTGGCATCGGCCTCCGCGAGGCGCGCACGCAACTCGGCGAGTTCGTCGTCCCTGGCCTGGAGCGTTTCGGAGACGCGCCGAAGCAGATCATCGACATCAGCGGTGGCGTAGCCGCGCATGGCCTGTCGAAGTTCGACCTCGACGATGTCCTGAGGGCTGAGTGACATCGGGTTCCTGATCCTCCTGCGAATGCAGCATCCGTGTGGTGGCGTCGGCGGCGGTCCCCGCGCAGGGTCTGAGCCGGCAACGTGGACCTTACCGGCGGTGTCGCGGCGAGCGTGTCAGCACAGGACGCTCCGGATGAGGATGATGCCGAAGAACAGCACCAGGATCGACAGGTCGAGCCCGACGCCACCCAGGCGCAACGGCGGCAGCACCTTGCGGACCGGCGCGGC
>SLHP01000141.1 GCA_007136095.1 Nitriliruptoraceae bacterium | reverse complement strand
GGATCCGCCTCGCCCAGTTCCGGCGCGGCCGCCTCGACGTTGTCGTGGCACCGCGCGTGCTCGACGAGGGGGTCGATGTCCCCGCTGCCGACGTCGCGATCGTGCTGGCTGCGTTCCGCACCCGTCGCCAGATGGTGCAGCGGCTCGGTCGGGTGCTCCGCGTCAAGCCGGACGGTGGGGAGGCCCGGCTGGTGCTCGCGCACGCCATCGACACGGCCGAGGATCCGGCGGGCGGGGGACACCGTGACTTCCTCGCCCAGGTGCGATCGGTGGCGAGGGAGATCCGGGACATCGACGTCGATCGTGCGCCGGCCGACCTGGCGGACTGGCTGGAGGGGGACGGGCTGGAGGGGGACGGGCTGGAGGGGCGCTAGTCTCGAGCGGGGTGGACGCGCGAGGAGTCGCCAAGTGGGCACGGTAAGCACCGAGGACCGTCGAGCGGTCCTCGCGCTGCTCGCTCCCGGCTCGGAACTGCGCGAGGGCATCGAGCGGATCATCCGGTCGGGTCGTGGTGCGTTGATCGTGATCGGGTGGACCCCGCAGGTCGAACCGCTCGTCAGCGGTGGGTTCATCATCGACATCGCGGCGACCGCGCAGCGCATCGCTGAGCTCGCGAAGATGGACGGCGCGATCGTGCTGGATGCCGCTGCCACCCGTGTGTTGCGGGCCAACGTGCACCTCGTTCCCGATCCGTCGATCGGCACGACCGAGACCGGGACGCGGCACCGCTCGGCGGAGCGCACCGCCCGACAGACCAACCAGGCGATCATCGCGGTGTCCGAGTCGATGGGTGTGGTCACCGTCTACCACGGCGACACCAAGCGGAACCTCGAGGAGGTCTCGGCCCTGCTGTTCCGCGCCAACCAGGCGCTGTCGACCCTGGAGCGCTACCGCTTCCGCCTGGACGAGGTCTCCTCGACGCTGTCGGCCCGTGAGGTCGAGGATGCCGTGACGGTCCGCGACGTCGTGCTCACCCTCCAGCGGGCGGAGATGATGCGCCGGATCGCGCGGGAGGTGGCCGACCACGTCCTCGAGCTGGGCACCGAGGGTCGGTTGATCGAGTTGCAGCTGGACGAGCTGGTCGCCTCGGTCGCCGACGAACGTGAGCTGGTCGTACGCGACTATCTCGGCGACCGGCGCCGCAAGCTGACGAAGGTACTCGCCGACGTGTCGCGGTTGTCGACCGACGACCTGCTGGACGCCGAACAGGTCGCCGAGATCCTCGCCTATGACCCCGACCAGCTGGAGAGCCCGGTCACTCCGCGTGGGTACCGGCTGCTGTCACGGATCCCGCGGCTGCCGAGCTCGGTCGTCGATCGGCTCGTCGAGTCGTTCGGCAGCCTGCCACGCATCCTGGAAGCGACGATCTCGGAGCTCGACGAGGTCGAGGGGGTCGGCGAATCGCGGGCCCGAACGATCCAGGACGGGCTGCGACGGCTGGCGGAGGCGAGCCTGCTGGACCGCTACGTGTGACCGGTGCACCTGCCCGGTGCTTCCGTCGGGCGCAGCGACGGTCGGTGGGTCTCCGACCACGGTCGTAGGGAAAACCCTCCTCACCTGCGGTTTTGAGCCGATGACGGTTGAGTCGAGGGGTAGCGCTGTGGTAGGCTCCGCCAGTCCGGCCTGCAGCATCCGGAGTCGCGGAAGGACCACTGGATGCATGCCATGCGGCAGACAAGCAGTGGATGCCCGGCGCGTCTCTGCGCGGCGCGGTCATCGCAGCGTACGTCCCCGGTACAGAACGGATGAGGTGGAGCATGATGTCCGTCCGTTCCCGGTCCGTCGCCGCCCCGCTGGTTCCCGCGTGACGCCCGCCCTGCTGCTCGCATCGTTGGGTGCTGTCCACATGCCGTCACGTGCTGCCGGCTGCCGTCGCGTGTCTGGTTGCCGACGGCCTTCGCCCGTGGCGTCCGGGAGGTCGCGCACCTGAGGGCCTGTCGCGGCATGTCCGCCGATGGGTCCACGAGCTTCCCTCCCTCCACCCCGATCATGGCCACTCCGGCCGCCCCACCACCCGCCCAGGCCCGCACGGGCCACATCTCGAGGAGAATCGATCCATGGCCTACAGCGTCGGCGACACCGTCATCTACCCGCACCACGGCGCCGCGGTCATCGAGCGCAAGGAGGAGCGGGAGCTCAAGGGCGAGGCGTGCGAGTACCTGGTGCTCCGCCTGACCTACGGTGACCTGATGCTGATGGTCCCTGCCGACTCCTGCGAAGAGGTCGGGATCCGCAACGTGGTCTCCAAGAAGGAGGTCGAGCAGGTGCTCGATGTCCTGCGTCAGCCCGAGGGCAAGGCCGCTGGGAACTGGTCGCGTCGCTTCAAGGCCAACTACGAGAAGCTGCGTTCCGGGGACATCTTCCAGGTCGCCGAGGTCGTGCGGAACCTCGCGACGCGGGAGAAGGACAAGGGCCTGTCCGCGGGTGAGAAGCGCATGCTGACCAAGGCCAAGCAGATCCTGCTGTCCGAGTTGGCGGTCGCCATCAAGAAGGACGAGGAGCAGGCCGAGGCGCTGGTCGAGGAGACCCTGCTCGCGGCGCACGGCTGATCGAGCCGGGAACCGCCGTGGCCCCCGTCGGGGTCGTGTGCGTCGCCGCCGGTGACGGCACCCGGTTGCGCGGCGGGACACACAAGGCACTGATCGAGGTCGCCGGGGTCGCGCTGGTCGTCCATGCGGTCCGGTCCCTGGCTGCGGCCGGGTTGCCGCCACCGGTGGTGGTACATCCGGCTGGTGCCGGGCCAGCGGTGGCTCAGGCCCTGGCCGACGAGCAGATCGCGGCCCTGGTGCCCGGTGGCGCGACCCGGACCGACAGCGTGCGACGGGGCGTGTCGGCGCTGCCTGCGGGGTGTGACCCGATCGCGATCCATGACGCGGCCCGGCCGTTCGTCCCCGTCGAGGTCATCCGCCGTGTCCTGGCAGCGGTGCAGGACGACGTCCGGGCGGCAGCGCCGGGCCTGCCCGTGGCCGACACCCTCAAGCGGGTCGCGGATGGCGCCGTGCTCACGACCATCGATCGTGAGGGGCTGGTCGGCGTCCAGACACCGCAGGTGTTCCCGCGTGATGTGTTGGACGCGGTGCTGGCCACGGACGGCGAAGCTACCGATGAGCTCACGCTCGTGGAACGGTGGATCGAAACCGGACGCCTCACGGGCCGGGTCGTCGTCGTTCCCGGATCCGTGTTCGCGCACAAGGTCACCTACTCCGACGACCTCGAGGTGGTGGCGGCACTGGCCCGGATGACCCGGCAGGTGGCTCCATGAGGATCGGCAGCGGGCTCGACGTCCACCCGTTCAGCGAGGATCCGCAGCGGACACTGGTCCTGGCCGGCCTGGTGATCGCCGATGCTGCGGGGCTGGCCGGGCACTCCGATGCCGACGTCGTATCGCACGCCGTGGCCGACGCCATGCTGGGAGCGGCCGCGCTGGGTGATCTGGGGAGCCGGTTCGGGGTGGATGACCCGGCGACCGCCGGTGCGGATTCACTGCAGCTGCTCGCCGCGGTGGTGACCGATGTCCACGCTGCGGGGTGGGAGCTCGGCAACCTCGACATCACCGTGATCGCACAACGCCCACGACTGGCATCCCACCGTGGGGCGATGCGTGGCAACCTCGCCGGCTGCCTCGGGTGCGGGGTCGAACAGGTCTCGGTGAAGTTCACGACCACGGATCGTCTGGGGTCCATCGGCCGCGGCGAGGGCATCGCCGCCTGGGCGACCTGCCTGCTGCTCCCCGGGCACCGGTAGGCTCCTCCATCCGGATGGACGCGGGTCCTTCGACGGCCCCGGCCGTACAGCCAGATCCGCCACCACCTCGCAGATCCGCCACCCTCGTTCTCCGCCACCTCCTCGACCACGGTGGGCCCACCATGTCACTCGTCCTGTTCGACACACTGCGCCGCGACAAGGTGCCCTTCGAGCCCCGTGAAGCGGGCTCGGTGTCGATGTACGTGTGTGGCCCGACGGTCCAGTCCGACGCGCATGTCGGACACGGTCGACTGGCGGTCGTCACCGATGTCCTGCGTCGCTACCTCGCCTTCTCCGGCCTCACGGTGACCTTCGTCCAGAACGTCACCGACATCGATGACAAGATCATCATGCGTGCCCGCCGCGAGAAGGTCGACCCCGCCGTCATCGCCACCCGCTATACCCGGGCCTGGAACCGGTCCATGGACCTGCTGAACATCCAGCCGCCGGACATCCAGCCGCTGGCGACCGGGCACCTGCTCGAGATGCAGGCGCTGATCCAGGAACTCATCGATCAGGACAAGGCCTACGCGGTCGACGGCGACGTCTTCTTCCGGGTCCGACGGTTCGAGGGGTACGGCAAGTTGTCCCGCCGACAGGTGGACGACATGCAGCAGGGTGACGACGTCGTCGACTCGGACCGCAAGGAGGACCCGCTCGACTTCGCGATGTGGAAGTCGGCCAAGCCCGACGAGCCGTCCTGGCCCTCCGCCTGGGGCGACGGCCGACCGGGGTGGCACATCGAGTGCTCGGCCATGGCGGTCAAACACCTCGGCGAGGGTTTCGACATCCACTGCGGTGGGCTCGACCTGGTCTTCCCGCACCACGAGAACGAGATCGCCCAGCACGAAGCGGCCCACGGCGGGACCTTCGCCCGCCACTGGGTCCACAACGGGATGGTGCGGATGGGTGAGGACAAGATGTCCAAGTCCGTCGGCAACGTCGTGGCGCTCGACGAGGCCCTGGCCACCTGGGGGCTCGGCCCGATGCGGTTGTGGTACCTGTCGGCGCAGCACCGCACCCCGCTGACCTTCGACACCGAACGCCTGCGTGACGCGTCGACGGTCCACCAGCGCTTCACGACGTTCGTGCGGTCGGCGCGTCAGATCGTGTCCGACGACACCTCGCCGGACGTCTCGGTCGCCGACCCCCATCGCGCCGCCTTCATCGCCGTGATGGACGACGATCTGAACGCGCCCGCGGCGGTCGCGGCCCTGCACGAGCTCGTCAGCGACGGCAACGACCGGTTGAAGAAGGCCGCGGCCGGTGACCAGGCCGAGCAGCAGGCTGTCCTGGCCCTCGCCGACCTGCTCGTCGAGCTGGCGGACCGGGTCCTCGGCATCGGGATCGATGACTGGTTGGGCGAGGCCGCGGCGCTCGAGGCCCGGATCGGCCCGCTCGTGGAGGGGCTGCTCGACGCCCGGAAGCAGGCCCGCGCCGATCGGGACTTCGAGACCGCCGACGCGATCCGCGATCAGCTCACCGCCACCGGTGTGGTCGTCGAGGACGGTCCCGATGGCGCGACGTGGTACGTCGCAGCCCCGCTGCCCGATCCCACGCCGGACGCCTGATGGCCCGTCGTGGCGGTTCCGCGGGTCGATCGGGTCGAGGTGGCCCCGCCGACCGGGGACGCGGCGGTGCGTCGGGCCGGCCAGGTCGGGGTGGCAGCGAACGGCCCGGACCCGGTCTGCTGGAGGAGCGGGTGGTCGGTGGACTGCACCCCGTGCGTGAACTGCTGCGGTCCGAGCAGCACCTCACCCGGATCCTGGTGGCCACGAACCGTGATCCGGCGGCGGTGCTGGACGAGATCCTGGCCCTGGCCGCGGAACGCGACGTCCCGATCGATCGGGTGGAGCGCGCGGCGCTCGATCAGCGCAGCGAGGGGCTCGTGCACCAGGGCGTCCTCGCGCTCGCCCCGCCGTACCCACATGTGTCGCTGGACGAGGTGCTGGAGCGGATCACGGCACGGTCCGAACCCGCGTTGCTGGTGGCACTCGACGGTGTCACCGATCCCCACAACCTCGGCTCCATCGCGCGGACGGCCGAGGCCGTCGGCGCGCACGCCCTGCTCGTCCCCGAACGTCGCAGTGCGGGGGTGACCCCCACGGCCGAGAAGTCCGCCGCCGGGGCGCTCGCCCACCTGCCCGTGGTCGAGGTGACCAACCTGGTGCGCACGCTCGCGCAGCTGCACGAGCGGGGGGTGTGGTCGTTGGGGCTCGACGGCGATGCCGAGGGTGAACTCGGCGACCATCCGCTGGTCACCGAACCGTGCGTCCTGGTGATCGGTGCCGAGGGTGGTGGGCTGTCACGGCTCGTCCGCGAACGCTGTGACGCGGTGGTGCGCCTGCCCATGGTCGGGCGGGTCGCGTCGCTGAACGCGTCGGTCGCCGCCGGGGTCGCCCTATACGAACTCCTGCGCCACCGGCGCTGACGCGCGCCGCTAGCGTTGCCCGATCCACCCGGTGGGCCCGGCTCGTCAGGAGCGTGCTTTGCAACCGTCCGATCTGCAGCATCTCGTCGTCCCGAGCGACCCGCAGCTGCATCCGGACGGCGTCCGGGTGGCCTACGTCCTCACCGAGATCGACCTGGAGCAGGACCGCTACGACCGCACGATCCGGCTGTGGGACGGGACGCGCAACCGGCGGTTCACCGCGGGACCGTCGGACACCGCGCCGCGGTGGTCACCTGACGGAGCTCGCCTCGCCTTCCTGCGACGGACCGACCAGGACGATGCCCACCCGCAGCTCTACGTCATGCGCACCGACGGTGGCGAGGCGGAGGTGCGCACGGACCTGCCGCTCGGGGTGACCGACCTGGCCTGGTCGCCTGACTCGACGCAGGTGGTGGTCGTCGGCCGGGAGTGGGTGCCTGAGCTCGCGGAGCTGGACAGCGACGAGCGGGCCCGGGTCCCCAAACGCATCACGACGCTGCCGTACCGCAGCGATACGGACGGCTGGACCCACCAGCGCCGCACGAGCCTGTGGCTGGTCGACGTCGCGGGTGACAGTCGTCCGCGGTGCCTGACCCCCGGCGAGCTGGAACAGGACGCACCCGTCTGGCGACCGGACGGTGCGGCGATCGGGTTCCTGTCCGACG
>SLHP01000242.1 GCA_007136095.1 Nitriliruptoraceae bacterium | reverse complement strand
GCCGAGCTCCGGGATCGTGATCTGGAAGTCCGACAGGATCTCCAGCAGCAACGCCTCGAACTCGAAGTCGACCTTGTCGACCTCGTCGATCAGCAGGACCGTCTCGCGGGTGTTACGCAGCGCGCGCAGCAACGGTCGCTCCAGCAGGTAGTCCTCACCGAAGAGGTCATCCTCGACCTCCTCCCAATCCTCACCCTGGCCGGCCTCGCCGCCACGGGCGTGGGTGATCCGCAGCAGTTGCTTCTTGTAGTTCCACTCGTACAGCGCCTTGGCCTCGTCCAGGCCCTCGTAGCACTGCAGGCGGACCAGTTCGGCACCACGGGCCTCGGCGACGGCCTTGGCCAGTTCCGTCTTACCGACGCCGGCGGGCCCTTCGACGAGGATCGGCTTCTGTAGCCGTTCAGCGAGGTAGACGACCGTCTCGATCGACTCGTCGACGAGGTAGCCGGCCGCGGTCAACCGCTCGCGGACGTCGGGAACGCCGGTGAACTCGCTGGGCACGGGTGGGCTCCTGCTGTGTGCGCACCTCATGGTGCGATCGGCAGGAGGCTACGGCACCCCGGAGAACAGCGACCACCTGAGCCCGTCGTCACCTGGCGGTGTCGACGTCCTCCGCACGGATCAGGCCGTCGAGCACGAGCTCGGCCGTGACCTCGTTGGTCGCCACCGGGACCCCATGGATGTCGCAGAGTTTCAGCAGGGCCTGGATATCCGGCTCGTGCGGATGGGCGGTCATCGGATGGCGCAGGAACGGGACCCCGACCACGTCCCCGTCGCGATCAGCCGGAAGCGCCCGAGGTCGGCATGCCGACGCTGGGCGAACGCCACGAGGTCGTCCTTGCGGGCGTCGTGTGCGATCAGGGCGATCGTGGCCGGCACAGCGGTCACCCGGGCGGGTCGTCGGGTGGCGGGTTGAGCGAGGCGTCGTCACCACGGTAGTCGCCGCCCCCGCAGGGCATCGGGCACAGCGACTACCGTCGCAGCAGGGTGCGACACGACGCACCGGATGCCGGCAGTCGACGAAAGGTCACCGACCATGGATGCCACCCGGTTCGACCGAACGGGAGGGCCGGACGTCCTGCGCATGGAGCAGGTGGCGGCCCCCGACCCGGGCCCCGGCGAGGTGGTCGTGGAGGTCGCGGCCGCCGGTGTGAACTTCATCGACACCTACCACCGATCCGGCCTGTACCCCGTCGACCTGCCGAGCGGTATCGGCCTGGAAGGTGCCGGAACCGTCATCGCCATGGGTGATGGGGTGGAGACCAGACAGGTCGGCGACCGCGTCGCCTGGGCGGACGCGATGGGTTCCTACGCCAGCCACGTGGCCATCCGCGCCGAGCGCACCGTGCCCGTGCCGAACGCGGTGCCACTCGAGACCGCTGCGGCGATCATGTTGCAGGGCATGACCGCCCACTACCTGACCCAATCCACCACCAGCCTGGGCGAGGACGACACGGTGCTCGTCTACGCCGCCGCGGGTGGGGTCGGTCGCATCCTGGTCCAGCTCGCCAAACGTCGAGGCGCCCGGGTGCTGGCCTGCACCTCCACCGAGGCCAAGGCCGAGGAGGTCCGGGCCCTCGGCGCGGACGAGATCGTGTTCTACCGCGACGTCGATGTTCCTTCCGCAGTGCGTGAGATGACCGACGGGCAGGGTGTGGACGTCGTCTACGACTCGGTGGGAGCCGACACCTTCCAGTGGTCCCTGGACTCCCTGCGCCCGCGCGGACTGCTGGTGATGTACGGCAACGCGTCCGGACCCGTGCCGCCGTTCGACCTGGGCCTGCTGGCTCGCAAGGGCTCGCTCTACATCACCCGGCCGACACTGTTCTCCTACACCGCCACCACCGACGAGCTGACCTGGCGGGCGACCGCGTTGTTCGACCTGCTCGCGACCGGGCATCTGCAGCTCAAGGTGCACGGGACCTACGCGCTCAGCGACGCTGCGAGAGCCCACGAGGATCTCGAGTCGGGCACCACCGCCGGCAAGTTGGTCCTGCGGCCGTGACCGATGCGATCAACGACGTTCCGGTCACCGCTGCGACCCGCGCGGCTGATGCCCTGGGACTGGCCTACGAGGTACGGGTGATCGAACGGGCCCGCAGTGCCGAGGAAGCGGCAGAACGGATCGGCGTCGCGCCGGACCGCCTGCTGAAGACCATGGTCGTCCGCCGCGCTGCCGACGACTACCTGCTGGTCCTGGTCCCCGGGCCGGCCCAGATCGACTGGCCCAAGCTCCGCAGCCACCTCGGTGTGTCACGACTGTCCATGCCCGACGCCGGAACGGCCCTGGATGCCACGGGCTACGAGCGCGGAACCATCACCCCGCTGGGAACGAATCACGAGTGGCCGGTCGTTGCCGACCTTTCGATCGTCGGCGGTGGCATCGTGTCGATCGGCGCGGGCGAACACGGGGTCGCCCTGCTGGTGGATGCGGACGAACTCATCACCGCGATCGGGGCCGATTCGACGTCGATCACCTGACCTGACCGATCCTGCCCGCACACTCTCGCGAAGTATAGGGATGTCTAGGCCCTACCCTACCGATCCCACCCGCCTCCCCTTCCGATCCCACCCGCCTCCCCTTCCGATCCCACCCGCCTCCGCTGACGACAAGGAATCCCACGTGCGCGCGATCCGCATCACCGAGTTCGGCGGCCCCGAGGTCCTGACGCTGGTCGACGACCAGCCGGAACCCCAAGCCGGTCCCGGCACGCAGGTCCTGACCATCAGCCGGGCGGGCATCAACTACGCCGACACCCACCAGGTCGAGAACAGCTACCTCGCGCCCGCCGAGCTCCCGATGGTGCCCGGCGCGGAAGCCGTCGGCACCACCGAGGACGGGCGACGTGTGGTCGCGCTGCTCGGAGGCGGCGGGTACGCGCAGAAGGCGCTGGCTGCGGAGGCCTTCAGTTTCGAGGTCCCGGATGCGGTCGATGACGGCCAGGCCCTGGCTCTGGTCCTGCAGGGCCTGACCGCCTGGCACCTGCTGCGGACCTCGGCGAAGCTCTCGGAGGACGAATCGGTCGTCGTGCACGCGGCAGCGGGCGGCGTCGGGACGCTGGCCGTGCAACTGGCCAAGGCCTACGGCGCGGGACGCGTGATCGCGGTGGCTTCCAGCGAGGACAAGCGGCAGCTCGCGCTGGACCTGGGTGCGGACGTCGCGGTCGATGCCGGGGTGGACGACCTCAAGACGGCGCTCCAGGATGCCAACGGCGGCAAGAAGGTCGATGTGGTCCTGGAGATGGTCGGCGGCCGGACCACGGATCAGAGCCTGGCCGCACTCGCGCCGTTCGGGCGGCTCGCGTTCTTCGGGATGGCGTCACGGACCGCGCCGTCGAAGGTCGACCTCGGTGAGCTCATGGGCCGCTCGCGCGGCGTGATCGGGTTCTGGTTGGCGCACTGCATGGCCGATCCGGCACGCCACCTCGCACAGCCGATGCAGGAACTGCTGGACCTGACCGCGGCGGGCACGCTCAAACCGGTCGTCGGCAGCACCTACGGCCTGTCAGAGGTTGCCCAGGCGCACATGGACCTGCGCGAACGCCGCAGCGTCGGCAAGTTGCTGCTCGACCCGAACGGCTGAGACCGCGCGACGATCAGGTGATGACCACGAGGTCGTCGCGATGGATCACCTCGCGCGCGTAGCCGATCCCGAACTCCTCGGCGGCCGTCGCGGTCGACCGACCGGCGATACGCACCACGTCACTCACATCGTAGTTGGACAGCCCCCGGGCGACCACGGTCCCCGACGGATCGACGACCTCGACGGCGTCGCCGGCCCCGAACGTGCCATCTGCCCGCGTCACGCCGATGCTCAACAACGACACCCCACGCTGGCGCAGTGCGGCCGCGGCGCCGGCATCGACGTGGATGCGCCCGTGCGCGGTCAGGGCGAACCCGATCCACAGACGGCGCGCTTCGATGCGCTGCGGTTTGGCGACGAACCAGGTGCCGACGTCGCGACCGTCCAGCACCTCCGCCAGGATCCCGGGGTGACGCGCATCCGCCACGACCGCGTGTGCGGCGGAGCGGACCGCGACCCGCGCCGCCTCGACCTTCGACCGCATGCCTCCCGATCCGACGTACGAACCGACCCCACCGATGGAGGCCAGATCCAGGGTGTCGATGTCCTCAACCCGCGAGATCAGGGCCGCATCCGGATGGGTCCGTGGATCACCGTCGTACAGTCCGGACACGTCCGACAGCAGGGTCAGCAGCTGTGCCTCCAGCATCGACGCGACGAGCGAGCCGAGGTGGTCGTTGTCCCCGTAGGACAGCTCATCGGTCACGATCGCATCGTTCTCGTTGATGATCGGAACGGCCCCGAGCTCCAGCAACCGTCGGATGGCGGTCCGGGCGTTGAGGTAGCGGGTCCGGTGGATGAAGTCGTCCTGCGACATCAGGATCTGGGCCGCCGCCAGGCCGTGATCCGAGAGCACCCGCTGGTAGGCCTGGATCAGCTCGCCCTGTCCGACCGCTGCAGCCGCCTGCAGCGTGGGGAGGTCCGCCGGTCGCCGGTCGAAGCCCAACAGGCCCATGCCAGCGGACACGGCGCCAGATGAGACCAGCACGACCCGGGTCCCGGCCCGGCGTGCGGTCGCGACCTCGTCAGCGAGCCGCTCGACCTGCGGACGGTCCAGACGACCGTCGGGACCGCGCAGGCTCGACGATCCGATCTTGACCACCGCCAGGGTGGGGCGGGCGAAGCGGGTCACGACCGTTCCTCGTCCAGTTCGGCCTCCGCTTCGGCGGCCAGCACCGCATCGCGCTCGTCCTGCGGCAGATCGTCCAGATCCGGTTCGAAGTCGAAGACCGCGTCACCGATGACGACCTCATCCCCAGCACGGGCACCAGCGGCCACCAGGGCCTTCTCCACCCCCGCCCGGCGCAGCCGGCCCTGGAGGTAACGGGCGGCCTCGCGCTCCTCGATCGGCAACATCTGGACCCAACGCTCGATGCGGCGACCGGCCACGACGAACCGATCGGAGCCATCTCTCGACACGGTGAAGTCGGGGCCCTTTGGCTCGATGCGCAGGAGGACCTCCTGGTCGTCACCGACCACCTGACGGACCTCGCCGACCCGCGACCGTTCGTGGTCGACCAGCTCTCCGAGGCGGTAGCGCAACGCATCCAGTCCGTCGCCGCTGATCGCCGAGACCTCCAGGATCTCCTCGCCCTGCTCGACGAGTTGGTCGCGTGCGAGTTCTGCCATGGCGCGACCATCCGGGAGGTCGACCTTGGTGATGACCACCAACTGGGGGCGCGTCAACAGTTCCGGGTCGTGCTGTCGAAGCTCCTCACGGAGTGCCGCGAGGTCACGGACCGGGTCCCGGTCGGTCTCGAACGGCATCCCGTCGAGCACGTGCAGCAGCACGAGGCAGCGTTCGATGTGGCGGAGGAACCGGATACCCAGTCCCTTGCCCTGCGCGGCACCCTCGATCAAGCCGGGAACGTCAGCGAGGACCACGTCGATCGGTGCACCATCGGCCCGGTTCCCCGCCCGCATGACGCCCAGATGCGGGGTCAGGGTGGTGAACGGCCAGGCCTCCACGCGTGGCTTGGCGGCCGACAGGCGTCCCACGAGCGACGACTTGCCCGCGGACGGGAACCCCACCAACCCGACGTCCGCGATGAGCTTGAGTTCCAACCGGAGGCTGATCTCGTCCGTCTCCTCGCCCCGCTCAGCGAACGTGGGCAGGCGGCGATGGCGGGTGGCGAACGAGGTGTTCCCGCGGCCACCGCGACCGCCCGGAGCGGCCACGAACCGCTGACCGTCGCGGACGAGGTCCGCGAGCACCTGTTCGGTGTCGCGATGGCGCACCACGGTGCCGACCGGGACGCGGACCACGTGGTGGTCGGCGGTTGCGCCCGTCTTGTTCATCCCGGATCCGTGCTCGCCATCCTCGCCGCGGCGATGCGGAGCGCGGTGCAGATCGAGCAGCGAGGTGACGTTGGTGTCCGCGACGAAGACCACGTCGCCGCCGCGGCCTCCGTCACCCCCATCCGGCCCTCCGCGGGGGACGTGCGACTCACGACGGAACGACACGCTGCCGTGGCCGCCGCGTCCGCCGCGGACGTGCACGGTGCACTCGTCGACGAAGCTCGGCATGTCCACGAGACAACCTTCGGTACGGAACAGGATGAGGGCGGCCGTGGAACGGCCGCCCTCATCAGCTGATGTGTGCGGGTCTCAGGCGTCGATCGGGTCGACGTTAGCGGTCGTGCGCTTGCCGCTCTTGCGGAAGCGGACCGAACCGTCGGTCAGCGCGAACAGCGTGTCGTCGCCGCCACGACCGACGTTCTCGCCGGGGTGGATGCGGGTCCCGCGCTGCCGGACGATGATGCTGCCCGCGGTGACGACCTGGCCACCGAAACGCTTGACACCGAGCCGCTTCGCGTTGGAATCGCGGCCGTTGTTGGATGAGCCGCCGCCCTTCTTGCTGGCCATGTCGCTTCTCCTCGGTCCCGCGGACGCCGCGTGCACGGCGTCGGGGATCAGATCTCGTCGATCCGGATGCTGGTCTGATGCTGCCGGTGACCGCGACGCTTGTGCTGCCGCGACTTGTTCTTGTAGGTGAAGACACGGATCTTCGGGCCCTTTTCGTGCCCGACGATCGTGGCCTTGATGGCCCGGTCCGTCACGTCCCTGCCCGCGGCGACCTCGTCACCGTCCACGACCATGACCGCTGGGATATCGAGCACGTCGCCGACCTCACCGTCGAGTTTCTCGACGGTGATCTGCTGGCCCGTCTGGACCCGGTACTGCTTGCCGCCCGTGGCGATGACCGCGTACACGGTGGCCTCCTGTGGTGTTGACACGGGCTTCTCGTTGCCCGTGCGAGCGCCGGGTTGCGGCGCTGATGAGCGTGGGGATGCGTCGTCGCT
>SLHP01000116.1 GCA_007136095.1 Nitriliruptoraceae bacterium | reverse complement strand
CGCACCCGGTTGCGCACCCGGTTGCGCACCCGGTTGATCGACCGAACCTGCGTCCGACCGGCACGGACCAGACGGCCGAGCGGACGCCCGTGACTGCGCCTGAGCCCGTCCAGGAGCCGCTGCCCTTCGACGATGAAGCCGATCACCCAGTGGCGTTCAGCCTCACGGCGCGGGCGCGGCGCGAGGTCGCTCCCGAGGGGCTCCCGCCGCTGTCGGTGGTTCGTGACGAGCGAACCTCGAAGCCAACGACCGGGGGCGTTCCGGAGGCCGAACCGGGTGCTGATGCCTGGCCGGTCCGTGACGATCCCTCCGACACCCGGCCGTCACGGGCGCGTGCGCTACGGCGGGCCGGTCTGTCTGTCGAGGCGATCGCCCGTCAGCTCCGCGTCGAACCGTTGCTCGTGCGTGCCTGGATCGGTGCCACCAGCGATCGGGCGGTCGGGCGCGCCGAGCACCGGGACGACGCGGCTCCCGCTGCGGAGGATCCGGAGGCGGAGCAGCGTGAGACGGCCTTCCAACTGGCCCGTGCGACCGCAGCGGAGCAGGCGCGGCGTGGCCTCCGGCGCGACCCGGGGTTCGCGGCCGGGATCGGGCTCATCGCGCCGATCGTGGACATCGATCGCAACGCCCTGACGGTCACCACCGGCGATCAGGAGGTGGCGCGCATGAGCCTGCGCTGGTTGGACGAGCATCTGCCTCTCGATCCCGCCCGCGTCCGGATCGTCCTGCGGATCGGGCCCCGTGCCGCCGCGGACCTGGTGGCCCATCGATGGGCGAACCGGCTCGGCGTCGACCGGCAGCGTGTGGCCGTCGCTCGTTGGCAGGATGCTCCCGACGGACAGTCGGTCCAGGCGCTGCTTCGGGTCGCCGACCCGGGCGTAGCCGCTACCGTCGCCGGCTGGCGCGATGCACTGCTGGCACCGACCGGATCCGACCCGGCGGACATCGCCTTCTGACCACCGTTGCTCCGGTCGCCCGGAGGCTCGTGTGCCCCGCATCGCCCTGTTCGCCGGCCCCGACCCGGGGCATGCTCTGCCGATGCTGGGGGTCGCAGCGGCTCTCGCACAGCAGGGGGCGGAGGTCCGCTGTTGGACCGGTCGAGAGCACCGCGCCTCGGCAACGGCGGTTGGTGTGGACGTCCACGAACTGCCGGCGCTCCCGCCGACCGATCAGGACGCCGACCTCGGCTACCGGTTCTGGGGCCGGGCGGTGCAGATGACGCCTCTGCTCGTGTCGCGGTTGCGTGCCTGGAGACCCGACGTCGTGGTCACCGACGCGCTGCTGCGGGCCGGCGGCCTGGCCGCGCAACTGCTGGATGTTCCCACCGTGGAACTCATCGGACACCACCTGCCCGACCCCGCGGATGACCTGCCGCCGGTGGGGCTCGGGCGGCGTCGGCCGCGGACGGCCCTGGGCCGGGCACAGGACCGATCGCTCGTCCGCCTCCAGCGCCGGTCCGTCGCCACCGGGCGGGCGCAGGGTCGAGCGGCCGCAGTCTCCGTCGGCCTGACGTCGCCCCGTCCGCCCGATATCCGGCTGCTCGCGACGCTTCCTCGGCTGGAACGCGCCCGCAGTTCCTGGCCGGGCGACGCGCACGTCGTGGGACCCCTGGCGATCGATCCCGCACTGCCGCACCTCGATCCGCCCTCTGGCGATCGGCCGTTGGTGGTGGTCACGGACACGACGGCATCTGGTGTCGCATCGATGTTGGGTCGCGTGGCGCGGGATGCGCTGCCCCACCTCGGCGTCCGCGTCGTGATCACCTCGTCACACCTGCCACCGATGCGCACGTCACAGGTCGTGGTCGGACCTGGTCCGCACCGGCCCCTGCTGCAACAGGCCGCCGTCGCGGTCGGTCCCGGCGGTGGCGGCTTCCTGTCCAAGGCGACCGCCGCCGGGGTGCCGCTGGTGCTCGTTCCGATCCAGGGGGACCAACGGGAAGCATCCGCCCGTCTGCGGGATACCGGCGCCGGTGTCCGACTCAACCCGGGTCGGTTGGCCGGGCTGCTCGGATCGCGACGACTGGCCTGGGCCGTGGCGCGACTGCTGGCGGACCCCGCCGCCCGGCGTGCAGCCGGCCGTCTGGCTGACGAGGCGGCCCAACTCGGGCCCGAGATCGCCGCGACCCTGGTGTTGCAGGTCGCGCGGGGGCAGCGCCCGCGGGCCGGCGGACCGGCGCAACACCTCACCCGGTCGGCACACAGCCACCTGACTGGGTAACCGACACAGCTGCGCGCGGTTGGTCCCGTACGCTGCGTTCTGTCCAGCACGTCCCGACCACGGGGGTCCTCAGGATGCTCCTCGCTGCATCGCGACCTCCCTGGCGGAGGCTGGCGCCCGGTCGCCGGGGACGGGCCCGGTCGGCCCGCATCGCGCCGCTTCTGGCTCTGGTCGCTCTGCTGGTGCTCGCTGGTCAGCTCCCGACCTGGGGGCATGCCGGCAGTGAACTCCCGAACATGAACTGGTCCGCGGACGGTGAGGTCGTGACGGGAACCTGGACGGGACCACCTGACGATGCGGCATGGATCGGTGAGTCGATCGGCGTGCTGCGTGAGGGCGCCATGGAGGCTTACCTCGGCGGGCCGCTGGATGCCTACCCGACCGCGAACGAGATCGCCGCGTTCAGCCGCTCGCCGGAGCTCAAGGCCTACCTCCTCGAGCGCGTCCAGGTCCGCCAGGACGGCGTCGACTGCGATGGACAGGTCACGCCGGGGGACGACTTCATCGCTGATGGTGCGAGCTTCCGCTTCACGTGTCCCAACGAGGTGCGGACCGTCGATCTCACCATCTCGATCCTGCACGAGAAGGACCCGGCCTTCCGCACCTTCAGCGGAGACGGCACCGTGCAGTACGCCCTGCACACCGCGGACGCGCCCCAACAGCCGTGGGACTTCACCCTGGCCGCCTCGGACGCCGAGCGTGGTGGCTTCCTGTCGGGCGCAACCGCGGCGTTCACCTCCGGTCAGGCGCCGGTGATCCTCACCCTCGTGGTCGGTGCCGCCGTCGTGCTGGCCGGTGTCGTCGGGGCCCTCCGGCTCGCGGGTGGGGGCCGGCGCCGATGAACACGATCCTCGCCGTCCTGGACACCGTGCGTCGCATCATCGATGACACGGAACTGCAGAGCATCATGGTGCGTCTGATCGATGACGAGCCAACGGGTGTGGTCGTGCGAGGAGCCGCCATCGCCATCGCGATCGGCATCGGCGCCGTCCACGCGCTCGGACCCGGCCACGGCAAGGTTCTGATCGGCGCGTACCTCGCCAGCTCCCGGGGGCGGGCCCGCGATGCCGTTGCGCTGGGCGTTCTGGTGGCCGCGATGCACACCGGCATCGTGTTGCTGCTCGGTGCGATCTTCTACTCGGCCCGTGAGTTGCCCGCGGGGGACCGGCTCGAAGCCGGCCTGAGCCTGGTCTCCGGGATCGCGATCGCCATCGTGGGCGGCTGGATGCTGGTCCGCGAGATCCGTGCGCGTCGACGTGCGCGGTCAGATGTCGCCGTCCCCGCGCATCTGTCGGACCACGATCACCCCGACGACACTGCACCCCACCCGGCGCACGATCACCACCTGCCTCACGGTCACGACCACGAGCTTCCCGAGGGTGTCGCTCCCCTGTCGCGGATGGGTGTGGCTGCCATCGCCAGTTCGGGCGGCCTGCTGCCGAGCCCGGCCGCCTTCCTGGTCCTTGCGACCGCCATCGCGACCGGCCGACCCGGGTACGGACTCGTGCTCGTTGCCGCCTTCAGCGTCGGGCTGGCGGTGACGCTCGCGGGCGTCGGGCTGGCGGTCCTGTGGGGGCGCGGGAGGCTCGCACGTGCCGGCCGCCGTCGAGCCGCGCTGCAGCGTCTCGTCGGTCACCTGCCCCTGGCTGCCGGTGCCGTGGTGCTGCTCGGTGGACTGTTCCTGCTCGGTGGCGGTCTGCTGCGTCTCTGAGTCCACCGTCGCACGCCGAGGTGGCGGCCAACTAGGCTCATGCCCATGTTCGCCATCACCGCTGCCGCAGCCACACCCGATGACCCGCTCGCCGGGCTGACCCTGGGCGACCACCCGGAGCCGGATCCTCCCGACGGGTGGGAGATCGTCGAGGTCCGGGCGGCCGGTCTCAACCACCACGATGTGTGGACGCTGCGCGGCGTGGGCATCTCGCCGGACCGGCTGCCGATCGTCCTCGGTTGTGATGCGGCCGGGATCACCGCGGACGGTCGTGAGGTCATCGTGCACGCGGTGATCGGCGATCTCGATGGTGGTGACGAGACGCTCGGTCGCTTCTCGATCCTCTCCGAGCAGTACGACGGAACCTTCGCCGATCGCGTGGCGGTGCCCTCGCGCAACCTCGTCCCCAAGCCCGAGAGCCTCAGTTTCGAGGAGGCGGCCTGTCTGTCGACCGCCTGGCTGACCGCCTACCGGATGCTGTTCACGCGTGGCGCCCTGGTTCCCGGGCAACGGGTCCTGATCCAGGGTGCGGGCGGCGGTGTCGCCACCGCGGCCATCCTGCTGGCGCGGGCCGCCGGGCTGCACGTCACGGTCACGAGCCGTGACGACGCCAAACTCGAACAGGCCCGGCAGATCGGGGCGCATGTCACGGTCGCGTCCGGTGAACGGCTACCCGGACGGGTCGATGCGGTGATCGAGACCGTCGGTGAAGCCACCTGGTCACATTCGCTCAAGGCCCTGGAACCCGGCGGGGTCGTGGTGGTCTCCGGCGCGACGTCCGGCCCCAACCCTCCTGCGGACCTGGCCCGGGTGTTCTTCCGCCAACTGCGTGTGGTCGGCTCCACGATGGGGACCAGGGACGAACTCGTCAGGCTGGTCCGGTTGCTCGACGCCACCGGGCTCCGACCCCTGATCGACGACACCATGCCGATGAGCGACGCCCCGACCGCCTTCCAGCGGATGATCGACGGCGCGGTGTTCGGGAAGCTCGTCCTGACCCGCTGAGCCCGATCTGCCGGGTTGCCGGACAGCGTGCGGTGGTGACGCCCATGGGGACGTGGCGAGCTCCGGGGGCGGGGCTCGAACCCGCGACAACTCGATTAACAGTCGAGTGCTCTGCCAACTGAGCTACCCCGGAAAGTCCCGTCGAACGACGGACACGGGAGTGTAGCAACGGCGACCGAAGAGGCCGAACGGTACGGGTTCCCTCAGCCGGTCGACACCCATTAGCCTCCCGTCGGACACGCCATGACCACGAGGAGGGTGCGATGCGCAAGGATCTGGTGATCATCCCGGATGATGAGCCGGGGGTCGTGGCACGGATCGGTGAGGCGCTCGGTGCCGCAGGCATCAACATCGAGGCGATCAGTGCGTTCACGGGCCAGGGCAAGGGCATCATCCACCTCCTGGTGGACCGTGCCGAGGATGCCCTGGAGACCCTGCAGCAGGCTGGCATCGAGGTGCGAGCCGCCCGGCGGGTGGTCGTGAAACCGCTGCCGGACGAGCCCGGTGCACTCGGAACCGCCTGCCGGAAGCTCGCGGATGCCGACATCAACATCGAGCAGGCCTACATCGCCGCCGGCAGCCATCTGGTCATCGTCTGCGACGACATCGATGGCGCGAAGGCGTTGCTGGAGATCGTTGACTGACCGCCTCCGCGCCGGGCGACGAGCCGGAGTCCCGGCGCCCTACTGCGTCAGGTCGGTCTGCTTGAACTCGTGGATCATCGGCTCGCCCTCGACGAGGTCCAGCACGGTCGTGATCCGACGGGTCGCGAGCCCCGCATCTCCTTCGGGACGATCCAGGAGCCGGACGAATACGCCGCGACCGCCGGCGATGAACGTCGGGACCCCCCAGACGGCGTAGTCCCGGACGCCGGCCTCGTGCTCCTCCTGGAGGATCTTGAGAGGTGTGCCGTCCGTGACGATGTCGAAGACGGCATCCGCATCGATGTCGACGCGTGCCAGCGCAGCCCGCAGGACCGCCGGATCCTTGATGTCGTCGCCGTCGTCATGGCGCGCGGCGAACAACGACTCGTGGGCGTCGAGGAAGCTCTCCGGCATGTGGTCACGGACGGCCAACCCGACCTGCAGGGCCAGGACCCCCGACGCGGCAGACGGATCGTCGCGGTCCCAGATCGGCGTGTCGCCCGCCTCGACGTGGCCCTGCCGGAGGCTGTAGGGAACGAAGCGCACGTCCCAATCAGCGCCGGCGCGGAGCGCGGCGATGACGTGCTCGTTGCCGTTCCTGGCGAACGGGCACAGGTAGTCGAACGTGATGCCGAAACTGCGGGGCACGGGAACCTCCGGGGACGGGGGTGGCGGGTGTCGCTCACCCGAGGGTGGTTCGAACGCTGAGGTGTGGCCGGATGTTCCCGCCGTCACAGGCTGAGACATCGCGCCACGTCCGACAGGGCGTCACCGCAGGCGGTCTGGACCGCGCGGAGGCTCAGCGCCAGGGCGAAGAACGACCCCCAGGCGAGCCCGACGTACTCGCGGGTCTCGCGCCGCAGGGCGGCGAGTCGCCCGCCGATGATCGCGATCAACGGGAACAGCGAACCATACAGGTAGTGCAGCCACACGCCGGGCGGCCCGATCACGCGGCGGCCGATCACCAGCAGCACGAGGCCCGTCACCACCTGGAGGATCAGCAGGTTCTCGGTCCATCGCTGGAGGACCCACAGGCGGAGCGGGACCTCGGTGCGACCGAGCACCCGCAGCACGGTCCCCCACACCATGATCGCGAGGAACATGACCATGATGACGGTGCCGAGGTAGCGATGGAACAGTGTCACGACGGGACGGTCCTCGGCGGGATCGGACGGGGTTGCTCCGCGCAAGGTACGTCGCTGCATCCGCCCCGTACGCATCCGTGGGTTGGACCACCTCGCCCGTGGGGATGACGGCGTGGTCGCCCCCGAGGAGGACGCATCCGTTGCCGGCGGCTGGCTAGCGTGCCTCCCATG
>SLHP01000162.1 GCA_007136095.1 Nitriliruptoraceae bacterium | reverse complement strand
GTCCGTCCAGGCCCGGGGGCGCGAACAGGTCACGGACGAGCCAGCCGTCCTCGATCATGGCGTCGGTGCCGAGCGCCAGGCCAAGGGCGTCCGGGCCCGCGGGAACCATCGGTGAGGTCATGGCTGTCACGCTACTACGTCACCGGGGCCGGGCCATGCCGAGCGCGGATGGTCACAGGTGCTCGTAACCGCGGTGGCCACGTCCTACCGTCCACCCTCGGCGAGGGATGCGGTCGACCGTCGATCAGCGTGTCGGGCACGGCGGTGAGACCGACCTGGCCACCTCTGATCCGACATCGTCCCGAAGCGAGGTCCGCGTGCGGTGCCCCAGCTGCGGCAAGAGCGAGGATCGCGTCGTCGATTCGCGACCGAGCGATGGCGGGAGCGCGATCCGCCGGCGGCGCGAGTGTGTGGCCTGCGGAGGACGCTTCACGACCTTCGAGCGGGTCGAGCTGCCCGAATTGCTGGTCCGCAAGCGTTCGGGGCACGTCCTGCCGTTCTCCCGGGCGAAGGTCCTCGACGGCATGGTCCGGGCAGCCAAGGGGCGCATCCCGGCCGACACCCTGGAGCGCGCAGCGATCGCCGTCGAGAGCGCGATCCGAGAGCAGGGCCACCGGGAGATCGACTCCGAACAGGTCGGCCTGCAGGTCCTCGCGCAGCTGCGCGATCTCGATGAGGTGACCTACGTCCGTTACGCCTCTGTCTACAAGGACTTCCAGGACACGGATGACTTCATGCAGGAACTGTCGGGCCTGCGGAAGGACGCACCACCGAAAGCCAGGCGCTGACCACGGACAGATCCCGCCGGTCCGCCGGGCGCAGCGGCCGGCCCGGCGTCAACCCATCATCGTGCGGGCAACAGGATCACGTTCCACGCCTGCACGTCATCGGCCCGGATCCCGTTGAGATCCTCGATGGCCGCGAGGTGTGCCCGGGCATCGACCCCGTCCGGTGCGGTGACCACCGCGATGTCCCACAGGGTCTGGCCCGGCTCGATGATCACGTGGCCATCGACCCGATCGGCGAGGTCCGCGGATGCGCCGACCTGCCCGAGCACACCGAGGAGCATCAGGCCGACCAGCAGCAGCCCGGCTCCGACCACGAGCCGGCGCCGCCAGAACGTGGCCGGCGTCGGACGTGACGAGACGAGTCGCAGATCACGGGCATCGGTCCGACCACCATGATCGCCGTCACCGGTGCCCGCGCCGGGCATGGCCGCGAGCTCGCTGTCCTGACCGACGCCAAGCTCCCGGGCATCGGGCCGATGGGCGTCGGGCCGATGGGCGTCGGGCCGTGTCGGGGCGATCGGGCTGAGCAAGACACTGGTCACGACGGCGGCTCCTGTGTAGCGGGTGACTCTGGATCCAGAGTCTGACTCGGGGGTGTGACACGGACGGTGGGTTCCGACGGGATGGGTGACGCCAGCCTGGGCGAGACCAACCGAACGCGTGTTCCCTACCAGTGAAGCGAACGCGCGTTCGGACGTCAAGGCCGAAAGCGAACGGATGTTCGCGTTGGGCCGCCCCGGTTGCTATCTTCCGGTGACGAACGCAGGTTCGATACCCGTGCAGCACGTCCCTGCAGGCGCCAGCAGCAACCAGACCCGCCAGCCAGACCCCGGCAGAGAGGATCACCTGTGAGCCCGACCGACCGCTCCCCCGACACCGTGCAGGACGCATCGGGAGGTTCCTCGGCGTCCGAGCTGTCGGATCGCCAGCGCACGATCCTCGCAATGATCCACGAACACGTCGCAGACCACGGCTACCCACCATCGGTGCGCGAGATCGGCGATGCGGTCGGGCTCCGTTCGACCTCGTCGGTCCACGCGCAGCTCGAAGCCCTCGAGGCCAAGGGCTACCTCAAGCGCGACCCGACGAAGCCACGTGCGCTCGAGATGGGTCGCGATCCGGACACCTCGCTCGAACTGCGCCCCGCCTCATCGCGCAACGTGCCGCTCGTCGGGGAGATCGCGGCCGGGGGCCCGATCCTGGCCGAAGAGCGCGTCGATGCGGTCTATCCGCTGCCGAAGGAACTGGTCGGCGACGGGCAGCTGTTCATGCTCAAGGTGCGCGGCGAGTCGATGATCGACGCCGGCATCCTCGACGGGGATCTCGTGGTCGTCCGCGAACAGCCGTCGGTCGAGCAGGGCGAGATGTGCGCGGTCCTCATCGAGGATGAGGCGACGGTCAAGTTCTTCCGTCGCACCCGCGCCGGCGAGATCTTCCTCGACCCCGCCAACGCGTCCTACGAGCCGATCCCGGTCACGTCCCAGCAGGACGCCTCGATCATGGGCAAGGTCGTCACGGTGCTCCGCAGCATCCGGTGACCCGGTTGCCCTACGATCCCGACCACCATCGGTGACGTTCTGGTTGGCCGTGACCGATGCCGTGAAGAGCGTCGCCACGACTGCTCAGGACCGGCGGAGGCTTCGCACGTGACGTTCGATCGGGTCCTTGCCTACCTCGTCGGTGCGCTCAGCGCGGTGCTGGTCGTGGTGCTCCTCACCAGCCAGGCGGCACCGTCGGAGGTCGGTCCGAACCGCATCGCGGCGGCCCACATGCTCGAGCAGGTCAACGAGGTTCGCGCCGACGAGGGTCTCGCACCCCTGCGCAGCGCCGACGATGTGACAGAGGTTGCAGAGCGCTGGTCGGCGACCATGGCGGCCGACCAGCACATGCGTCACAACCCGGCGTTCGCCGACGAGATCTGCTGCTGGGGGCTCGCCACGGAGAACGTGGCCTGGAGCGAGCCACATCGTCTCTGGCGACCGGGGGATCCGGTGGAACGGATCACCGATGAGCTGCACATCGCCCTGCTGAACTCACCGGGTCACCGCGCCAACCTGCTCGATGCCGACGTCGATGAGATCGGGATCGGTGTGCACGTCGATGCGCAGGGCAGTGTCTGGATCACACAGAACTTCCGACGGTTCGTGGCGGAGTGAGTATCTGGTCCGGCACGGCGCAGGCCAGTTCCACCAGCAGGCGCAGCAACGGTTCGAAGCCGATCAGCGGTTCGCTGAGCGCATCCCCACAGATCTCGACGAGCCATCCGTCCATGCCGATCGACCGGCCGGCCGCGACCATCTCGACGTAGCCCGCTGCGGCCAGGAAACCCCGCTCGGCATCGTCACCTGCGATGAGGCTCGCATGGAACGAGCCACCCAGGATGGCGTCGCGGGTTGCCGGATAGTCGTCCAGCGAGAACTGCTCCCCGGGTTCGAAACCGTCGCTGTCCGCCCGAGCATGGCGCGGCCGGTCGAGGTTGCGCACGATGGTGATCGGACCGCCGTCCACGCTCAGGGACACCGCCCAGGCGGCCGCATCCACCAGATCGAAGACCGCGGTTGAGACGGCGCTGAGTCGGTCCAGCACCGTCGGCTCGGCATCCTGCAGGCGCGAGAGGGCCTCCTCGACCACATCCGCGGGCAGGTCGCGTTCCCTGCCGCGCGGTGTTGTGCTCGAGGTCCCATCACGACCGTGGCGTTTCACCCGGTACTGCGCGGCGTCGGCCAATCGCAGCAACGCCCGTGCGGCTGCGACGGCCGTTGGAGCACCTCCCGGTCGCTGTGTGGCCCTGGCCCACCCGCACGCGAGGCCGTCCCCGAGGTGCAGGGTGGCGGCATCTCCGCTGAGCCGAGCGGTGATGTGATCCAGCTCGTCGGGCTCGAGACCCTCAACCACGAGGCAGAACTCATCACCACCGAGCCGTGCGGCGAGGGCTCCGGGCAGCGAGCCCGCCTCGGTGGACAGCAGCAGCCCGACGTCCCGGAGCAATCGGTCACCGGCAGCATGACCGTGTTCGTCGTTGACGGCCTTCAGACCGTTGACGTCACAGAGCACGACGGCCACGGGCGAGCGTAAGGGGCCCTGGTCGAACACGGCCTCGAGCCGGTCATCGACCGCCCGCCGGTTGCCCAGTCCCGTCAGGGCATCGCGGTAGGCCAACTCCTGGAGTTCGTTGCGATCCTCGATGCGGCCGAGGGTCGCACCCAGCAGTCCGGCGAGAGCCTCGCCGAGCGCCAGGTCCTCTGCGTTGAACGGCTCTCGGGCATGGCCGCGCGCCACCGAGATCATCCCCCACATGGCGCCGTCGACGACCAACGGGACCAGGATCAGGGACCGCTTGCCCAGGGCACGCAGCAACGCGCTGATCGGCATGGGCAACCCGGGGTCCTCCATGGAGCCGCTCCAGGCGACGGCCCGGTCGGGGGAGGTCGACAACTGCGGGAAGTCGACCATCCGATAGGTCTCGTCACGCGGGACCTCGATCTCCCAACTGGCCAGATCACCGAGGTTGCGGACGATGCGCAGCAACCCGTGCTCGTGCTCGATCCGTCCGATGGTGGCGCTGTCGCCCGACAGGGCTTCGAGCCCGACCGCGGCGATCACGGCGATGGCATCGTCCCGCGACGACGCGCCAGCCAGCCGACGACCGGCGTGCGCCAACGCCGCCAGCCGCCTATAGGAGTTGCGATCGGTCACGGGTGGCTCCCTGTAGCTGCAGGGGTGACGCCCAACGGAGGTCGAGGTCCATACCTTGCCATCGGCACATCGGGAGGTTCGCTTCAGTGCTCGATCCGCTCCCAGTGCTCCGGCGGCTCCGCGAACGGATCGTGACGCAGGTAGTTGCGCATCTCCAACACGACATCCTCGTCGAGCTCCGCGACCAACCGCGTCCCGGTCTCATCGTGCTCCTCGTCGAGCACCTGCCCCCGGCGGTGCGCCATGGCGACCAGGTCCTGGCGCGCGTACGGGATGTGCGCCTCGATCTGGTAACGATCGACCGGAAGCCGTTCACCGACCCGGTCGATGAGTTCGTCGACGCCCTGCCCGGTCCAGGCCGAGACCTGCACGACCTGGGCGTCCAGGTCCCCTTCGACCCGGCGCACCAGCGCCTCCAGCTCGTCGGGATCAGCCTGATCGATCTTGTTGAACACCAGTTGCTGCGGGACGTCGTCCGCGCCGATCTCCTCCAGCACCTCCTGCACGGCCATGATCTGCGCTTCTGCCTCCGGGTGTGCCGCATCGACCACGTGCAGGAGCAGGTCCGCCTCGGCCGACTGTTCGAGGGTGGAGGTGAAAGCCTCCACCAACCCGTGGGGCAGCTTGCGGACGAACCCGACGGTGTCGGTCACCACCACCCGACGGCCGTCCGGGAGCGGGAGCCGCCGCACGGTGGCGTCCAGGGTCGCGAACAGCTTGTCCTCGACGAGCACGTCCGACCCGGTCAACCGGTTGAGCAGGGAGGACTTCCCCGCGTTGGTGTAGCCGACCAACGCGACCGTCTGGACGCTCTTGCGGTCACGTTCCGCCGACTTCGTGCGCCGGATCCGGGCGAACTCCTTGAGGTCACGTCGCAGTTTGGCGACGCGCCGCATGATCCGCCGACGGTCGACCTCCAGCTGTGTCTCACCCGGCCCGCGTCCACCGATCCCGGCCCCGCCGGCCACCCGACCACCGGCCTGGCGCGACAGGGCGGTCCCCCACCCACGCAGCCGTGGGAGCAGGTAGGTGAGCTGGGCGAGCTCGACCTGCGCCTTGCCCTCCTTGGACGTGGCGTGCTGGGCGAAGATGTCCAGGATCACGATCGTGCGGTCCAGGACCTTCTGCCGGATGATCTCCTCGAGTGTGCGCTGCTGGGCCGGGGCGAGGTCATCGTCGAAGACGACCGCATCGGCGCCGTGGGCTGCGACCAGATCCCGGAGCTCGTCGACCTTGCCGCGCCCGAGGTAGGTCGCGGTGTCGGGAGCGTCACGTCGTTGGATCACCCGGTCGACCACCTCGGCACCCGCCGTGTCGAGCAGGCTGGTGAGCTCATCGAGCGATGCCTCGACGTCAGCGGTGGTCCGTCCCGGGAGCTGGACACCGACGATCACCGCCGATTCCACCCGCCGGATGATGTCGACGCCCTCGCGGGGTGCTCCGTCCTCGATGACCTCACGGCGCCGGCGTCGTTCCTCGGCACGGGTCAGCTGGGCGTCGGTCAACCCGTCGGTGAGGTCGGTGGTCTCGGTGGTGGGGGTCGAACGTGATGTCGACAGTTGGGTCACCTCGGATCGATGTGGTCCCGGTCGGCGTGCGCCAACCAGTCGGTGTCGATGTGGCCGGTGGCCACCTCGACGGCCGGCCCGGTCATGTGCACGGTGCCGCCGAGTTCATGGCGGATGGTCAGTGTGCCTCCCGGCAGATGGACCTGCACCTCCGGGCCGAGCAGCTCCTGCCGTTGGAGGGCGACCACGGCGGCACAGGCCCCGGTGCCACAGGCAGCCGTCTCACCGACGCCGCGTTCCCAGACCCGCAGATCGATCGAGGTGGTGTCGAGCACCCGGGCGAAACCGATGTTGGCCTTCGCGGGGAACCGGGCGTGGCTCTCCAGGAGCGGGCCGAGGTCCCCGACCGGGGCGGTGCCGACATCATCCACGCGCAGGACACCGTGCGGGTTGCCCATGGACACGACCCCGATGGGGATCCGTCGACCGTCGTCGAGGTCCACGGTCTGCACGACGGCGGCGGCATCGTCGGTCTCGAACGGGACCTCTGCGGGCGCGAGCACGGGGGCACCCATGTCGACCGTGACCTCGGACACGCGTCCGTCGTCACCGCGGCGCGCGGTGACGGCCTTGACGCCGGCACGGGTCGCGATGTGGACCACGCCATGGTCGTCCGGGGTCGCGAGACCGCGGTCGAGCACGTACTTGGCCACCACCCGGATGCCGTTGCCGCACATCTCCGGGGATGATCCGTCGGCGTTGCGGTGGTCCATGAAGATCCCGGCCCCAGCCTCGCCCGGGGCGATCCGCAGGACGCCGTCGGCACCGATGCCCTGACGTCGATCACACAGCGCGCGCACCAGGGCGACCGGAAGCTCGTAACGGTCTTCCAGGTCGGGGACCACGATGAAGTCGTTCGCGGTGCCATGCGCCAGGGTGAAATCCATCCCTCCAGCGTACGCCCTGTCGGAACCACGTCACCGATCAACCGGTCAGCAGCTGACGAGCCGGTCCTCGACCTGCCGTGGCGCAGCGGGTTGGCACCGGGGGTCCGCGCGGAACCAGGACCGTTGTCGACGCGCGTAGCGCCAGGTCCGGGTTGCGATGGTGGTGGCCAGGTCCTCCAGCGGAGCGCTGCCCGCCAGGACCGCGAACGCCTCCTGGTAGCCGATCGCCTGCCGGGCGGTCCGGGACAGCGGTCGCGGTGCCGCCAGCAGCGCCCGCGCCTCATCGAGCAGGCCGCCGGCGACCATCGCCCGGGCCCGTCCGTGGATCGCGGCGCGCAGATCCTCGGCAGCCGGTTCGAGGTAGGCAACCTCGAGGTCGCCGTAGATCGAGCGGTGGTCGTCCCAGCTGTCATCGAAGGACGAGAACGGCTGACCTGTCAGCTCGAGGACCTCCAGGGCGCGGATCGTGCGACGCACGTTCGCCGGGTCGATCCCCGCCGCCGCGTCCGGATCGCGAGACGTGAGCTCCCGGTGCGCGCCGGCGGGGTCCTGTTCCCACACCGCAGCGAGACGCGCGCGCACATCGGGGTCGGTCGGCGGGAAGGACAGGTCGTCGACGACCGCACGCCAGTACAGCCCCGACCCGCCGACGAGCAGCGGCGTGACACCCCGCGCGCGGACCTCGTCGATCGTCCGCCGCGCCCGCACCTGGAACTGGGCGACGGTGAGGTCCTCCCACGGATCCAACACGTCGATGAGGTGATGGGCGACCTCGCGCCGGTCCCTGGCTGAGGGCTTGGCCGTTCCAACGTCCATTCCGCGGTAGACGGTGAAGGCGTCGATCGCGACGATCTCGGTGGGGTGGCCACGGTCGGTGCGTTCCCGCGCAACGGCCATCGCACAACCGGACTTGCCGGATGCCGTGGGTCCGACGATGGCCAGCGTCGTCATGCGCTCAGCCCGCGACGATCTGGCCAACGCCCTTGGGCGCGAGGTAGGTCACGTCGCGGAACCGCCAGCCAGTTCCCTGCGCGAGGGTGAGTGCGACGGTGGTCGACGCCCATCCCCGTGCCTGGACCCGGCCGGCCTCCTCGGGTCCCAGGTCACCGGCAGCCAGGGGGTCGCCGGCTCGAACCGCGGCGACCAGGCGTTCATCCCAGTCGATGGCGCCCTCGACGAGGTAGCCGGGGCTCGTCGTGTCCAGGGTTGCGGCAAGGTCGCCCGCAGCGATGACGGCGACGTCACGCTCGACCGACGCCACGGCTCGCGCGAAGCCCATCGCGATCCCATGGAGTCCAGCCGCGCTGGCCGCGCTGGCCGCGCTGGCCCGACACGGGACCGTGACCGGGGCGAGAGCCAACCCGGGTCGCGCGTCGGCGAGCAACAGCGCGAAGACCGCGGCGTCTCCGGTCAGGGAGTCGCTGCGGACCCGTGGTGCCTGGCCGCGCGCCGACACGGCGGCGATCAACGCTTCGTCGACCGTCACCTTCGTGGTGACATCCGGCAGCCCGTAAGAGGCGAGCGACGCCCGTGGAGCGTCGATGACCAACGCTTCCTCGGCAGGCAACAGCAGCAGCGCGGTGTCCGCCGCCGGCAGGTTGCGCAGGATGCCGTCGACCGTGGCGCGGAGTTCGGCGGTCGCCGCGGCGAAGTCCGCCGGTTGCGAGGGCGAGGCTGCGGGCAGCAACAGCGGCGCTGCGGGCAGGAGGCTGACGGAGGTGATGGGCACGGGGTGATCAGCCGCCGGTCGAGCTCAGCACGGGCAACGAGCGTGCTGGGGCTCCCGGGGTGATCGGCGCATCCGCAGGTTGCTCCCACCGCTCGCCGCGGGCGATGGCGGCAGCCGACGCCCGACCGGCCCGGGTGCGCCGGATGGAGCTGGCCGCATCGGCGATGGCGTAGTTGTTCGCTGCCTCGATGATCGTGGCCGTGACGAGGTCGCCGGGGGCGAACGCCGGCTCACGCCCGCCTCGATGGTCCGGCGCCGGCAGGTGCACGAGGTGGTGGCCGCGGGTCCGGCCCGACCAGCGGCTCGGGTCGCTCTTGGACGGCGACTCGATGAGCAGTTCCTGGGTCGTGCCGACCAGCCGCTGGTGCGCTTCGAGCGAGTGTTGGCGCACGCGTGGCTCGAGGCGGCTGTACCGGTCCCTCATCACCTCAGGGTCGAGGAGTTCGTCCTGACGCTCTGCGGCGGGGGTTCCCGGTCGCGGTGAGTACTGGAAGGTGAAGGCCTGGTCGAAGCGGACGCGGTCCACGACGTCGAGCGTCGCCTGGAAGTCCTCCTCGGTCTCGCCCGGGAAGCCGACGATGATGTCGGTCGTCAGGGCCGCGTCGGGCAGGAGTTCCCGGGTCCGGTCGACGAGCGCCAGGAAGCGGCGCTGGCGGTAGGAGCGACGCATCTCGCGCAGGACCCGGTCGGATCCCGACTGCAGCGGCAGGTGCAGGTGGGGCATCACGTTGGGGGTGGCCGCCATCGCCTGGAGCACCTCCTCGGTGAAGTCACGGGGATGCGGGGAGGTGAAGCGGACCCGTTCGAGCCCGTCGATCCGGCCGAGTTCGCGCAGCAGCTCCGCGAACTGACTGGCGCCGGCGAGGTCCCGCCCGTAGGAGTTGACGTTCTGGCCGAGCAACGTGACCTCGATCACGTCATCGGCGACCAGCGACTGGACCTCCGTGAGGATGTCGCCGATCCGGCGCGAACGTTCCGGACCCCGCAGCGACGGCACGATGCAGAAGGTGCAGGAGTTGTTGCACCCGACCGAGATCGACACCCACGCATGGTGGCGGACCGAGCGCTTCGCGGGCAGGGCCGATGGGAAGGTCTCGAACTGTTCGATGAGTTCAACGACCGGCACCCCGGCCGAATCGGCGCTGGCCAGCAGGTCGGGCAGGTTCGGCAGGTTGTGGGTGCCGTAGACCACGTCGACCCACGGCGCCTTCTCGGCGACGATCGCACCGTCCTTCTGGGCGAGGCAGCCACCGACGACGATGGTCAGGTCGCCCCCTTCGGCCTGGCGATCCATCTTGAGGCTGCGCAGGTGACCGAGCGTTCCGTACAGCCGGTTGTCGGCGTTCTCGCGGACCGCACAGGTGTTGAGCAGCACCAGATCGGCGTCCTGCTCGCTGTCGGCGCGCCGGTAACCGAGCGTCTCGAGCATGCCGGCGGCACGGCCCGAGTCGTGCTCGTTCATCTGACACCCGAAGGTGCGGATGAAGTAGGTGCGGGGCATGGTGAACTCGCGTCATCGAAAGCGGCACGTGCCGGGTCAAGGTAACCCGAACCTGGCCGTGGCCGGTGAGGTGCGCCTGCGGCGGAGCTCCCGGTCAGCCGGCTGCTGTGGTGTAGCCGCCGCGTTCCTCGTGGTGCTCCCGGTAGGCCCGATCGCGGTGGGTCCCCCGGCCGTTCGCGACGAAGACCACGGCGAACGCACCGATGATCGCGGCGGACACGCCGCCGCCCGGCGTCACGAAGAACGTGGCGATCAGCGCCGCGAGCACGCCGTAACCGAGCCACGCGCGGAACACCGACCGACCGACGAACAAAGCGATCGCGATGACCAATCCCGGCACACCGATCAGGATCCAGACCTGCAGCACGTCCATCGGGCATCCTTCGTGTCGGCGCTGTGCAGAGCGTACCGCCGTGGCGCACGGATCCGAGATCGGCGATCCAAGGCCCGCTGATCCGGGCTCAGTGGCCTGCGGTGCGTTCCGGGTCCCGACTGGCGAACACCGCGTCGCGAGCCACCTTGCGAGCGAGTCCCTCCGGGTACCCACGACGTGCGACGAACGCGGCGACCCGCCGGAAGGCGGTCTCGGTCGGGACGCCCGTCAACGTTGCGGCCTTGTCCCGGGCGACCGCGAACGCTGCGGCCTGCGGATCCTCCGCCTCGGCAGCCCCGAGCGCGGCGTCGAGGACATCATCCTCGAACCCGCGCTCACGGAGGTCACGGCGGATCCGCGCGGGCGCGTGCCCGTTGGCGCGGCGCTCCTCGACGAGCGCGACGGCCATCGCTGGATCGTCCACCAGCCGCTCCCGCCGTGCGCGTTCGAGCGTCAGGTCGACGACGGCGGACGGCCAGCCTCGCTCGGCCAGCTTGGTCCGCACACGCCCTTCGGCCTGCGGGGTTGCGGAGGTCGAGCGGCGGACGAACGCCATGGCTTCGGCGACATCATCCTCCAGACGCGGCTCCTGCGTCGGAGGATGCGCACGGGCCTCGTCCGCGACCAGATCGGCGTCCGCGGCAGCCTGCCCCGCGAGCCGGGAGGCCTCGCGGGCTCCGATCGGCGGTGCGTCCTGCACCCGGTCCGACGCCGGGGCGGATGAGGCGTCCGTCGCGGACGACGCATCCGACGGTGCTCCCGTTGGCTCGTCCGGGGTGTCCGGCGGTGCCGGGGGTTCGAGCGGGACCCGGATGGGCTCCCGCTCGATCCCACGTTCCGCGAGCCAGGCTTCAGCGTCGCGTGGCATCGTCGGGCCCCCTACAGCTCATCGTCGGGGTCGAGCTCGGGCTCGACCTCATCGATCGCCAGCGGGTTGATCCCGAGCTTGTCCTTGACCTTCTTCTCCACCTCGAGCGCGATGTCGACGTGCTCCTTCAGGAAGGTCCGGGCGTTCTCCTTGCCCTGGCCGAGCTGCTCGCCGTCGTAGGTGTACCAAGCACCGGCCTTGCGGATGATGCCCTCGTCGACGCCGACGTCGATGAGCGATCCCTCCCGGGAGATCCCCTCGCCATAGATGATGTCGAATTCCGCTTGGCGGAATGGCGGAGCGCACTTGTTCTTCACGACCTTGACGCGGACCCGGTTGCCGACCGCGTCGGTGCCGTCCTTGAGCGTCTCGATGCGCCGCACGTCCAGGCGCACCGACGAGTAGAACTTCAGCGCACGGCCACCAGGGGTCGTCTCGGGGCTGTTGTGGACCACGACACCGTCCGCAAGGTAGGTGTGCGTCCCCTCGATCTCCAGGTCGAACCGATGGGTGTGCCGACCGTTCGGCGGTCCGGCCTGGATGTCGACGATGGGCATCGGCACCGCGACGTCCCGAGGTGCCACGAACTCAGGTTCCACATCGAAGCGGCTGCGGTAGCGCGGGAGCAGCTTGTAGTCCATCGACGGGTGGACGAACGGTGCAACGAGCGCGTGCAGCTTGGCGGTTTCCGCGGTCGGGAAGTGCAGGATCGCGTTGCCACCCCGCGCAACGATCTTGCCGTGGATATCCCAGGTGTCCGCGAGATGATCGCGCAGGCGTAGTCGCGAGGTCCGCTCCATGGCCTGGACGCAGATCTCACTGCGCCCGGAGCCACCTTCGGTCCGCTGTTGCAGGCCCTTCGAGCGCAGCGAGAAGGACCCGTCGTCCTGGTACCACAGCGCGATCGACAGCGGTGTCAGAGCCTTGAGATAGTCCCAGCTCAGGACCTTCTTGCCGCCGAGGTAGACCGCATCGCGCAGTTCCGACAACTCGACCAGCGGCTGGACGTCGTGGAAGACCGCGCCCTTGTCGTTGGTCGACCGCGACACCCCGAGGTTGGCGAACAGCGATGCCTTGAAGTCCGCGTACTCGGTCTGCGCGACCCCGTGCCCGCTGCGGAACCTGGCACCGTGCCCGCTCCTCGACGGTGACAACGAGCCGTCGCCCATCAGCGAGCCGAGGATCACCTGCCACTGCAGTGGCGACAGGCAGTGCTGGACCCGTTGGAGAACGGTGTCACCCACGGAGAGCTCACCCGCGTGTGACCAGCCGTACGGCGTGGAGATGAGGTGGTTCTCCGTCACGGAGAACTGGGCTCGACCGTTGCCACCGCCGCGGGCGACCGTGAACCGCAGGAACTCGTCGGTCACCCCGTTGTTGAACCAGTTGACGACCTTGCGCGGGACGAACTCGTCCTTGGCCACGTCGTAGGAGAGCACCTCGACCGGCATCTTCTGGTTGACGATCTTGCCGATCTTCTCCTGGGTGCCGTCCGCCAGGGTGATGCGCGTGTCGTAGGCAAAACAGCCGAACATCACACCTATCTTCTCGCGGAGCTGGTTGATGAAGACCGCGGTGGTGTTGGACCGCTTGATCGAGCCGGAGAGTTTGCGCAGGGCCTGGCTCATCAGGCGCGCTTGCAGGCCGACGTGGCTGTCGCCCATCTCGCCTTCGATCTCCGCCTTCGGGGTGAGGGCGGCGACCGAGTCGATGACCACGATGTCGACGGCGTTGGAGCGGATCAGCATGTCCGCGATCTCGAGCGCCTGCTCACCCGTATCCGGCTGCGAGACCAGCATCTCGTTGATGTCGACCCCCAGCGCCTTGGCGTACTGCGGGTCGAGCGCGTGCTCCGCGTCGATGAACGCCGCGATCCCCCCGGACTTCTGCGCCTCGGCGATCACGTGCAGCGCCACGGTGGTGTTGTGCGACAGAACGCCGTTGGCGAGGAAACTGTGGGTGTCGGGCATGACGACGTCGAAGGTCGGCTCGGTACCTGCATCCTCGACGGCGACGATCCGTTCGTAGGTCAACGGCCGAGCCGCGAGTTCGTGCAGCTGCGCGATCAGCGGTCGTGCACTGGCGGGAACGTGCTGCTCCTCGATCCAGGCGAGCACCTTGATGAGCCGACGTGGCGAACAGTCGATCGATCCGTCGACCCGGCCGGTCAGGTCGTGGCGCTGCACATCGTGGATCAGGCGATCGAGCTCCCTGTCCCCACCGAGTGCGTCGCGTAGGTCCAGCAGCAGGGGACCGATGTTGGGCACGTGCTCGTAGCGCGATGCCGGTTCCGTTGCCGCCGCGGTCGACAGATGCGCTGCGACCTGCTCGGCCCGACGCTCTGAACGGAAACCGATCTGCTCGAGGAAACGTCGGGAACCGCCGGTCGTGATGAGCACCGTGTGGTAGTCGCGATCGAGCTCATCGTGGTGACGAGCACGGACGGTCGCGGGGATCCCCAGCCCGAGCAGCATGAGCTGGACCTGCTCGGCCAACGTCGCCGATGCCGTCGTGAGGCCGATCTCCGGACCCTGCTCGATCCAACCATCGCCTTCATAGAGCGCCGAGAGGAACGCTCGCTGGATCTTCGCGCCGCCGGTCCGCACGGCGTAGGGCACCTCCTTGTCGGCGGACCCGACGAAGTCCAGCCCGTAGTCGTCAGCGAGCCGCTGGCGTAGTGCCGTGTCGTGGATGTGGTGGTCCTTGCCGACGTAGGTCTTGATCCGCTCCGCCGGAACGTCGAGGACGCGGTCCACCAGACCCTTGTACTCCTCGAACACATCGTCATCGTGGGCGTTGGTGAAGACGACCGCGTGACGGGCGTGCACACCCAGCGTTCCCTCTGCCACGAGGTAGCCGAGCAGGACCGCTTCATCCTCGGACAGGTGGCTCCCGCTCGCCGCCTCCTCGGCACCGAACAGCGCCGACACCAGGACTTCGCCGGGCTGGAGGTCACCGACCCGACGCCACACGATGCGACCGCGTTCGTTGAGGACGCGGAGTGGGTGGTTCAACGTCGCGGTGACGGATCGGCCCGACTCCAGGACGACACGGTTGACCGGCCGGCGGTTGTTGTGGGTCACCCCGCCGAGGGTCTCGAGCTGCGCTTCCTCGTTGACCAGGCGGACACCCTGATCGCGGACATCGGTGACCCGCGAGGTGCAACTCGCGTTCTGGCCGACCCGCCCGAAGAGTTCCTCGATGGTCTCCAGACCGTGGTCGCTCCAGACATAGGTCCCGGCGACGAGACACTTCCCGGAACTCTCGGGGCCGTATATCTCCACGACCCTGCCCCGGGGCAACCCACCGATCCCGAGCGCGATGTCCAGCGACAGCGCACCGGTCGGGATCGACGCGACGTTGACCGCCGCGGCGTCACCGAGCCGCATCAGCGAGCCCTTGCCGAACTGCTTCTCGATGTTGGCCAGTGCGAGGTCCAGGGCCTTGTCGCGGTCCACGTCGTCCTCCAGGTCTTCACGTCTTCATGGCTGCTCACGGCACCACGGCGGGTTGCGGCGAGCGGGTTGCATGGCGGGGGTCGGGCTGATCGGTGCCGACGTTCAGTACCGTACGTCGCGGTTGCGACATCGACGCGGAAGCCTTGCCCGACACTGTGGACAACACGCTATCCGAACGCGCGTTCGGTCGCGAGCACCCGCTGTGGACGCCGCCGGATCGTCGTCGTCGGATCGTCGTGGGACGACAACCTCGCGGTCACCTGGCGGTCACCGACCGTTGCGGCCCCGCTCGTAGTGTTGTCCTCGAGCCGGTCGGAGAGACTCTCCCCTCCCCGCACCGGGATCGGTTGCGAGAGGGCCGTGGTGCTCCACCACACCGCTGGCCCGTTCGGGACGGTGTCCCGCCACACCGCCCGACCCGAGCCCCTGGACACCAAGGTCCGGGGGCTCGTTCGCGTGCGAGCCACTACCTTCGCGCCCCACGCCGACACCCGCTTTCGGAGCCGCATGTCCGCCTCACCCGAGCCCTCGACGCCCTCCCCCGCTGCACCGGGAACCGACGCGGCGGCACCTGCGGCTGCCCCCATGACCCCGGCCCCGACCCGGTTCGTGTTCATCGACACCGAGGCGACCGGGCTCGACCACCAGCGGCACGAGCTCACCGAGGTGTCCTGGATCGTGCGTTTCGAGGACGGCCGACAGGAGGAGCGACAGTTCTTCCCCCAGCACACGATCGACGGCGCCGACGCCGATGCGCTCGAGTTGACCCACTACCACGAGCGCATCGCCCCGCAACCCAAGACCCCGGCCAGCGTGTGGCTGACGCTCTTCCTCGAGGATGCCAAGGACGCGGTCCTGGTCGGCGCGGTGCCGGACTTCGACGCCAAGCACCTGGAGATGAAGTGCCGGAAGCTCGGCCTCGAGCCGACCTGGGACCACCACCTGCTGGATGTCGAGACCCTGGCCCTGCCCTTCCTCGCGCCCGGGCCTGAGGCGCCCCGCAGCCTGGCCAAGACCTGCGCCGGCCTCGGGGTCCCCCATGATCGTGATCAGGCGCACGGCGCGCTCTACGACGCGCAACAGACCATGCGCGCCTTCGATGCCCTGTGGGAGATGGTCGCCGAGCTCCGCCGCACCGGTGGACCGTTGCCCCCGCCCATCGCCCGCGGCACCAAGAACGGCAAGAACGGCGACACCGGCAACGGCGCCCCGACCCGCGACGCCACCGACCCGGCACGTGGTCCGGAGGGCGCTGAGGTCGCCGGCAGTGGTGAAGCCGCCGACCCCGCGGGAGCGTAGGCGGCGGCGACCGGCGAGGATCGCCGGTCGATCCGCCGGTTGGCGTGCATCCACGTTCGGCGCCTGAACGCTGCTGCACGCAGACCCCGCCAGGACCACGCCCGTCACCGGCGGGCCGCCCGTCCGCGTGCATCCACGTTCAGCACCTGAACGCTGCTGCACGCAAACCCACGGCGCGTGAACGCTGCTGCACGCAAACCCGGGGACGTGAACGCTGCTGCACCCGAACCCCCGGCGGGACCACGCACCCGTCAGGGGGCGTCGGGGTCGATGCCGGCCGCGCGCAGGGCCTTGGCGACGTGGCGCGGGCTCGCCCCATCCCCGGTCGGCGGGAAGTCGCAGGCCGCCAACCCCTCCGCGAGCGCCTGCGCGACACGCTCGGGAGCCGCCACCGCCGAAGGTGCGACGAACAGGGTCAGCCGCTCCGTCGCATCCTCGGGGTCCACCAGCTCGAAGTGCCTGCCGGCGTCGTCCCAGCCGACGACCGGGTCACGTCCGGTGTCGAACCAGATGTCGGCGGTCTCGCGCAACTCGGGCGCGGGCACCCGGCGATCGGCCCCGCTCATCGGCGCGGACCACGCTGGTCCTGCCGCTCCTGGCACCGGACACACATCGCCGTGATGGGGCGGGCCTCCAGGCGTTCCGGCGGGATCGCACCGCCGCAGTCGTCGCACTGGCCGTAGGTGCCCTCGTCCAGCTTCGCCAACACCCGTTCGATGCCACGCAGCGACGAGGAGATCGACATCGCCGCGGCCGTGGTACTCAGCCGCTCGACGGCCTCGGTGGTCCCGTCGCCGATCCGTTTGCCGAACGCGACCGCCGCCGTCTCGTCGGGTACCTCGGTGAGGCGTTCGAGCTCGGCGGACAGCTCACGCTTCCGCTCCACCAGATGCTCCGCCAACGCATCGGCGTCCATCGCTCAGCCCTCCGAGGCGACGTCCAGCAGTCGACGCCGCACCAGATCGAGGGCGATGCTGCCCAGCCGGGCGATCACCTGGACGCGGTCACCGGGGACACGGCGTCCGTGCACCTCGACGTGCCCGTCCGGATGCGCCAGCGCCCAGAAGCACGATCCGACGGGCAGATCGCCGACCGGGTCCGGTCCGGCCACGCCCGTCACCGCGAGGGCCCAGTCGGATCCCGCCCGCGACTGCACGGCCTGCGCCAACGCCTCGGTGACCTCCGCGCTGACCGACCCGTGCTCCTCGAGCAGACCCGCAGGGACGTCGAGGAGGTCCTGTTTGGCGCCGGCCGCGTAGACGACCACGCCGCCGGTGAAGGCCGCGGAGGCACCGGGGATGCGGCCGAGTCGCGCGGCGATGTCACCGGCCGTGGCGGACTCGGCCGTTGCGAGCGTCTGGCCCGCGGCGGTCAGCAGCCGCAGCACGACCTGTTCGAGCGCGTCGTCGTCGACCCCGACCACCGCGGTCCCGAGCGCCGCGACGACCTCGTCGACCACCGGCTGGGAGGCGACCCGGGCACCATCCGGGTCGTCGGCCGACACGGTCAGCCTGACCTGGATCTCGGACTTCTTCGCCAGGAAGGACAGGGTGACGTTGTCGTGGGCGTCGAGGAGCGGCTCGATGACCTCGGCGACGTCCGACTCGCCGCGGCCGACGACGTGGACCACCCGCGTGACGGTCGCGCGCGCACCGGCGAGCTGTCGCACCTCGTCGTTGACGTGCCGGGCGAACAGCTCCTGCATCTCCCAGGGGACACCGGGCAGCGCGATCACCCGGGTGGGTGCCGGGTCCAGCAGCGTGATCCCGAACCCGGGCGCCGTCCCGACCGGCGGGTAGGGGGTCGCACCCGCCGGGATCCGCGCCTGCTTGAGGTTCTGTGGCGCCATCGTCCGGCCCAGCGCGGCGAACTTCGCGGCGACCGCCTCCTCGAGGTCATCGTGATGTTCGTTGTCGACACCGGCCGCGAGCGCGATGGCCTCACGGGTCAGATCGTCCGCGGTCGGTCCCAGTCCACCACCGACGATGACGAGCTCGACGCGTTCGGTCAGCCAGCGCAGGCTGTCCACGAACTCATCCAGGTCGTCGCGGACCGCCAGATGGTGCAGCACCTCGACACCGAACTCACGCAGGCGCAGGCTCAACCAGGTCGCGTTCGAGTCGGTCAGGTCCCCGAGCAGCAGTTCGCTGCCGACCGAGAGCACGGCGGCGCGCAGGGGTTCCTCCCCGCTCCGGAACGACACGCCATCGAGGGTTCCGGGGGTCATGCGCCACCTCCGTTGCGCGCGGTGCGGGTCAACCTGCCAGCGCGGAACGCGTACTCCAGCCCCGACCAGATGGTCAACAGCACGGCGACGTACAGCAACCACAACGCGACGACCTCCGGCGCGCCCGGCAGCAGGAAGGCCGCCACCGCGACCACCTGCGACACGGTCTTGACCTTGCCCCAGACCGACGCGGGCATCACCAGGTCGAGCCGCCGCACCATGCTGACCCGCAGCAGGGTCACCGCGACCTCGCGGGCGATGATCACGATGACCGCCCAGACCGGCAGGTCACCGACGAAGGCCAGGCTGCCCAACGACCCGATGATCAACAGCTTGTCCGCGATCGGATCGGCCAGCTGCCCCCAGGTCGTGACGCCGTGCCAGCGGCGCGCGACCCAACCATCGACCGAGTCGGTCGCTGCGGCGAACAGGAAGATACCGAAGGCCCACCATCGCGCGTCCGTCCCGTCCTGGACGAGCAGCACGAGGATCACCGGGACCAGTGCGGCACGCAGGAAGGTCAGAAGGTTCGGGACGTTGAACCAGTGCGGCTCGCTGTCGCGCAGCTCATCGAGCGGCACGGTCGCCGGGTTGTCGTGGTCCGCCTGCGGGCCGCCCAGTTCGGCGTCGTCGGTGCGTCGTCGATCCTCCACCGATCACCCGCCCTCTCGGCCTCTCCTGGCTCGATCGACATGCCCGGACCGGTCGGATCCGGGTGCGTGTTGGTCCTCGTTCAGGCGGACGCGGCCTCGACGGTCGCGACCAGGTCGACCCCGACCGCGTCGGTCACGGTGGCCGTGACGGTCCGCCCGACCGGGAGGTCCGCCGCGATGGAGCCTAGGTCGCCTGCCACCGGCTTCGAGGCAGCGGTACCGGCGGACCGGGACGGGACGATCAGCTGTACCTCGCCGTCGGTGTCCGGCGCCTCGCGATAGGACCGCGCGATGGTGGTGGTCACCCCGGCCTCGGCCAGGTGTTCCTGGACGGTGACCTCCAGCTGCCGCCCGATGAAGCGTCGTGCGGCCTCGTCGGCGATCTGTTCCTGCAGTTCGCTGACCCGGCGGACCCGTTCGGCGGCGAGCTCGGCCGGGACCTGGTCCGGGAGATGATCCGACGGGGTGCCGTCCTCGCGGCTGAACGCGAACAGCCCGACCCAGTCCAGCCGGTGCTCGGTCAGGAACTCCTGCAGGACCTCGACGTCGTGTTCGGTCTCACCGGGGAAGCCGAGGATGAAGTTCGACCGGAACACCGCGTCGGGATCCAGCTCACGGATGCGCGTGATGAGCTCACCGAACCGTTCGTGGTCCCCGGACCGGGCCATCCGCGCGACCACCGGTCCACTGACGTGCTGCAGGGACAGATCGAAGTACGAGGCGACCTTCGGCTCGGCGACCATCGCCTCGAGCAGCGGCATCGTCAACTCCGCCGGCTGCAGGTACATCAGCCGCAGCCGTTCGATCCCGTCGACCCCGGAGAGTTCGCGCAGGAGTGCGGGCTGCAGGGCGCGACCGCCGTCCAGGTCCTTGCCCCACGAGGTGGTGTTCTCGCTGACCAGCACCAGTTCGCGCGCCCCCTGGTCGGCCAACCAGGTGGCCTCAGCGACGATCTCATCCAGCGGCCGGGATCGGAACCGCCCGCGGAACGACGGGATCGCACAGAACGTGCACACCCGGTCACAGCCGGAGGCGATCTTCAGGTACGCCCACGGCCGGCCGTCGTGGGCGCGGACCGGGAACCGGGGACCGGATGCCGGCATGCGGTCGAGATCATCCTGCCCGGCCAGTGCACCGGTCGGCGCGTCCGACGTTGGCGCGTCCGTCGTCGGCGCCGTTGCCGTGCCGGAGTGTCCAGCAGCCGGGTTCTCCTGCACGGTGAGGCCGAGCACCGTCGGCTCGCGGTCCACCCTCGGCTCCTGGGCCACCGTCGACGCAGCCGTCGACGGTGCGACCATCAGGGGTAGGTCGCGACCGAGCGGCCGGCTGCCGGGGTGGGCCGCACCGACCCCGATGACCCGGTCCGTCACCCGTCCGGACAGCACATCCTCGATGATCGCGGGCAACCGTCCGTAGCCGTCGAACCCGACGATGGCATCGGCCTCGGGGATCGCATCGGCCAGGTCCTGGGGGTAGCGCTGCGCCATGCACCCGACGACGACCACCGCGCGGGCGTCGCCGTCCTCCTTGAGTTGGCAGGCTTCGAGCACCGTGTCGACCGATTCCTGCTTCGCCGGCGCGATGAACGTGCACGTGTTGACCAGGACGACGTCGGCGGTCTGCGGGTCATCGACGACGGTCGCACCGTCACGGTGGAACAGACCTGCCAGTTGGTCGCTGTCGACCTCGTTGCGACCACAGCCGAGCGTGATGATCGCCACGCGGCGCGCCTCCGTGGCAGGGGTTGCCACCGGGGTGGAGGGATCAGACACACGGACCTCGACGTTGAAGCGGAAGCTGGAAGCAGGCGGTCAGATGCGCTCGAAGCCGTCTGGGGTGAAGCGCAACTCCACGACCTCGCCGCTGCCGCCGGCCGATCCGATGTCCTCACCGTTGTGTTGCACGCGTACCCCACCGGCGTTGCCGAGACGGATGATCACCTCGGATTCGGCGACGTACTGACGGGTCTCCCCTGCATCGACGACCTCTTCGACGGTCACCGCTCCGTCCTGGGTGACGCGCATCCACGAGGCCGCCTCCAGTGCCAGCACGACCTCGACCCCTTCGAACTCGGGTTCCGGTTCCGGCTCGGGTTCGGGCTCCGGTTCGGGATCGGGATCGGGCTCCGGGTCGGAGGTGTCGTCGTTGCCGTCTCCGGTGTCTGCCCCGACGTCCTCATCCTCGGCCGAGGGCGCGCTGGCAGGTGGTGTCCCCACGAGCGGATCATCCCCGGCGGTGTCCGGGGCCGGCGAGCCGATGATGCCCAGGAAGACGATCCCGGCCACGACCACGACGGCCACCAGGGCCCACGCGGCCCACGCCGGCGGGGTCGTCGACCGGGGCGCGCCACCGGTCTTGACGGGCACGACCATGGTGGAGGACGGACTGGGAACCTGCTGGCCGACCTCCCGACGGTAGGTCGCCACCAGAGGCTCCGGGTCCAACCCGAGCTCGACGGCGTAGCTGCGCAGGAAGCCCTTGGCGTAGACCTCGCCGCCGAACGCGTCGAACCGCTCATCCTCCAGGTCCTGCAGCTGGCTCGTCCGGGCACGCACCGCCTGGGCCGCGTCCTCGAGGGAGCGACCCTGAGCCTCCCGGGCTTCTCGGAGGGTCTCACCGATTCCCGTGCTCACAGCGACCTTTGGGGGTGACAGGTTGACGACGACGCGCGGCGTCCGCGGTACACGGTACGACAACGCGGCAGGCACGGCGCTCCAGACGACCACCGGGCACGCCGTTCCAGCAACGCACGCACCACCACTGGCACCGGGGGCCGGCGGCACCACCAGCGTAGGTCCGCACGCGCGCTCCCGCACCCGGACCGCGCGGGCGGCGGATGCTGTACGCAGGCGTCACCGGAGCTACGATGCCGCCATGAACGCATCTCGGAAGCTCGCACTCACCCTCAGCGCCGCCGTGGCGTCGGTCGGCCTGCTCGCGGGTCCCGCCATCGCTCAGGACACGGATCCGGCGCCTGCCGGCGACGACGACCACCGCATCTCGATGGCCGATACCCCGCGTGACCGGCTCGGGCTCATCCTGCTCGGTGCGCTACTCACGGCCGGAGGCGTCGCGTTCGTCAACGGGCGCAAGCAACTCAAGGGCGAGCGGGACCAGGCCTCCGGCGACTTCCGCTGGCGTTGAGCGTTCGCCCCACGGGGATCAGCGACGCTTCCGTGCGTTGCGCGGCTCAGACCGGCAGGTGGCAGGTGAACGACGTCGCGGCTACCGCGACGGGGCGAACGCCGGCCGGCGCCGCACCCACAACGGCCTCGTCCCCGGTCGTCACCCGGACGCCGACCCCGTGCACGTCGTTGATGACGTTGCCCTCGTCGTCGGTGGCCTCCACCGGGTTGAGCC
>SLHP01000200.1 GCA_007136095.1 Nitriliruptoraceae bacterium | reverse complement strand
GTCCTACATCGGCGGGTAGTGCTCGTGCGGCCGCACCTGGCCCGTGCGTTCACAGCTGAGCACGTGCGTCGTGAGGTCCAGGCTCCGTCGGATCACCGTGCGTCGCGTCGATCGCCACGCGTGATCGGTCCTCGTCCGTGGACATCCTCGCGGGTGCTGAGACCCTCGGTTCCGCCGGCGAGCGGTCAGGCCCTCGGCTCAGACCAGCGGACGAGCTGAGGCCGTGACGGGCACGGGCAGGGCGGAGGCCCCCATCAGGTGCGCGTCGACGGCGGCGGCGCACGCTCGGCCCTCGGCGATCGCCCACACGATCAGACTCTGGCCGCGACCCATGTCGCCGCACACCCACACGTCCTGCTGCGAGGTGGCATAGTCGTCGTCGCGGGCGACGTTGCCCCGGTCGGTCAGCTCGACGCCGAACTCGGTGAGCAACCCGTCCTGCTCCGGGCCGACGAACCCCATCGCCAGCAGGACCAGGTCGGTCTCCAGTTCGAACTCGCTGCCCTCGACCTCCTGGAAGCGGCCGTCGACGAACTCCACCTCGTGGGCCTGCAACGCCCGGACCCGCCCCTGGTCGTCGCCGAGGAAGGCCCGGGTGTTCACGCTGAACACGCGCTCGCCGCCCTCCTCGTGGGCGGAGGAGGTCCGGAACATCATCGGCCAGGTCGGCCACGGGTTCGCGGCCGGCCGCTCGTCGCCGGGGCGCGGCATGATCTCGAACTGGTGGACCGACGACGCCCCGTGACGGTGCGAGGTGCCGAGGCAGTCCGCCCCGGTGTCGCCCCCACCGATGATCACGACCTTGCGCCCCTCGGCGGAGATCGGCACCTCGGCCACCTCCATGTCGCCCTCCTGCGCACGGTTCGACCAGGGCAGGAACTCCATCGCCTGGTGGATACCGTCCAGCTCCCGGCCCGGGATCCCCAGGTCCCGCGCGGTGGTCGCGCCGCCGGCCAGCACGATCGCCTCATGCTCTGCGCGCAGTTGCTCGACGCTGAGATCCACCCCGACGTCCACCCCGGCCCGGAAACCCGTCCCCTCCGCCTCCATCTGTGCCAGGCGCCGGTCGAGGTGGTGCTTCTCCATCTTGAACTGCGGGATGCCGTAACGCAGGAGCCCACCGATGCGGTCATCACGCTCGAACACGGTGACCGCGTGGCCGGCCCGTGTGAGCTGTTGGGCGGCGGCGAGCCCGGCCGGGCCGGAGCCCACGACCGCGACCCGTTTGCCGGTCTGCGCGCTGGGGAGCACCGGGGTGACCCAGCCCTCGTCCCAGGCCCGGTCGATGATCGACACCTCGACCTGCTTGATGGTCACCGGGTCCTGGTTGATACCCAGCACGCAGGCAGCCTCGCAGGGGGCCGGGCAGAGCCGTCCGGTGAACTCCGGGAAGTTGTTGGTGGCATGCAGCCGCTCGATCGCCGCTTGCCAGTGGTCGCGGTAGACCAGGTCGTTCCAGTCCGGGATCAGGTTGCCGAGCGGGCAGCCCTCGTTGCAGAAGGGGATGCCGCAGTCCATGCACCGACTGGCCTGGGTTTTGAGCGTGTCCTCGGCGATCGGCAGGTAGACCTCACGCCAGTCACCGAGCCGGTCGTCGATCGGCCGGCGGGCCGGTAGCTCGCGTTGGTGCTTGAGGAAGCCCTGGATGTCGCCCATCGTGATCCCTGTCGTCTGCGCGTGTCTGCGACGCGGTCCTGTCGGCCGGTGGGCGCGGTGCCCGTGCGCCGGGTGCTGCTCTGCTCAGCCGCGTGCCGAGGCCATGATCGCCTCGTCGACGTCGCGGCCCTCCTCCTCGGCCAGCCGTGTGGCCTCCAGCACCCGCTTGTAGTCGCGTGGCATCACCTTCTTGAAGCGGCGGACCTCGGTGTGCCACGCCGCCAGCAGGTCGGCAGCCACGGTGGATCCGGTCAGCTGCTCGTGCGTGCGGAGCTGTTCGCGCAGCCAGTGCTGGTCCTCTTCGTCGAGGGGGTCGAGGTCGACCATCTCGGCGTTGAGGCGGGCGCTGAACGTGTTGTCGGGGTCGTAGACGTAGGCGATCCCGCCCGACATGCCGGCGCCGAAGTTGCGGCCGGTGCTGCCGAGCACCACGGCCCGACCGCCGGTCATGTACTCGCAGCCGTGGTCGCCCACACCCTCGACCACCGCAACGGCGCCCGAGTTGCGTACGCAGAAACGTTCGCCGACCACGCCGCGGACGTAGGCAGCACCACCGGTGGCGCCGTACAGCATGACGTTACCGGCGATGATGCTGTGCTCAGCCACGAAGTCGGGGTGGGTCTGCCGTGGCGGACGCACGATCAGACGGCCGCCGGAGAGGCCCTTGCCGACGTAGTCGTTGGCGTCACCGAACAGCCGGAGCGTGATGCCCCGCGGCACGAAGGCGCCGATGCTCTGGCCGGCAGAGCCGGTCAGCGTGATGTCGATGGTGTCGTCGGGTAGCCCCAGGCCGCCGTAGCGCTTGGTGAGCTCATGACCGAGCAGCGTGCCGACGGTGCGGTTGCCGTTGGTGATCGGCAGCTCGAGGGTGACCGGCTCCTGGTGCTCGAGCGCGGGCGTCGCGAGCCGGATCAGCTCGTTGTCCAGCGCCTTGTCGAGCCCGTGGTCCTGCGGCTTGGTGCAGTGCCGGTCCTGTTCCCACGGGGACTCGGGTACGTGCATGATCGGTGTCAGGTCCAGCCCACGTGCCTTGTAGTGCTCCACGGCGGGTGTGATGTCGAGGGCATCGACCGCACCGATCGCCTCGTCCAGTGAGCGGAAGCCCAGGGAGGCGAGGTGTTCACGGACCTCCTCGGCGATGTAGGTGAAGAAGGTCTCGACGAACTCCGGCTCGCCGGTGTAGCGCGCGCGCAGCTCCGGCTTCTGGGTCGCGACCCCCACCGGGCAGGTGTCGAGGTGGCACACCCGCATCATGATGCAGCCGGAGACGATCAGCGGCGCGGTCGAGAAGCCGAACTCCTCCGCGCCGAGCAGGGCGGCGATGATGACGTCCCGGCCGGTCTTGAGCTGCCCGTCGACCTGCACGCTGATGCGGTCGCGCAGGCCGTTCTTCAGCAGCGTCTGCTGGGTCTCGGCCAACCCGAGCTCCCACGGCCCGCCCGCGTGCTTGAGCGAGTTGAGCGGTGAGGCGCCGGTCCCGCCGTCGTGCCCGGAGATCAGCACCACGTCGGCCTTGGCCTTGGACACCCCGGCCGCGACCGTGCCGACCCCGACCTCGGCGACCAGCTTGACGTGCACGCGGGCCGAGGGGTTGGCGTTCTTCAGGTCGTGGATCAGCTGCTTGAGATCCTCGATCGAATAGATGTCGTGGTGCGGCGGGGGGCTGATCAGCCCGACCCCCGGGGTCGAGTAGCGGGTCTTGGCGATCCAGGGCCAGACCTTCTGGCCCGGCAGCTGCCCACCCTCGCCGGGCTTGGCGCCCTGGGCCATCTTGATCTGGATGTCGTCGGCGTTGGTCAGGTATTCCGAGGTGACCCCGAACCGGCCGGAGGCGACCTGCTTGATCGCCGAGCGGCGCAGGTCGCCGTTCGCGTCGGGGGTGTAGCGCTCAGCGTCCTCGCCACCCTCACCGGTGTTGGACTTGGCACCGAGCCGGTTCATGGCGATGGCCAGCGTCTCGTGAGCCTCGGCGGAGATGGAGCCGTAGGACATCGCGCCGGTCGAGAAGCGGCGCACGATCGCGCTCACCGGTTCGACCTCCTCGATCGGCACCGGTGGTCGCTGCCCGGTCGCGAACCGGAACAACCCCCGCAGCGTCATCAGTTGCTTGGACTGATCGTCCACCAGCGAGGTGTACTCCTTGTAGATCTCGTAGCGCTTGCTGCGGGTGCCGTGCTGCAGCTTGAACACCGTCTCGGGGTTGAACAGGTGGTGCTCACCCTCACGCCGCCACTGGTACTCGCCGCCGGCCCACAGGTCGCGGTGCGCGGCTCCCTCGGGACGCTCCAGGTAGGCGAAGCGGTGCCGTTCAGCGACATCGCGGGCGATCTGGTCGAGACCGACGCCGCCGAGCTTGGAGGTGGTGCCGGTGAAGTGGCGATCCACCACCTCCGGTGACAGACCGACCGCCTCGAAGACCTGCGCGCCGGTGTAGGAGGCGACCGTGGAGATGCCCATCTTGGACATGATCTTGATCACGCCCTTAGCGCACGCGGTGCGGTAGTTGCGGCGCGCCTCGTCCCTTGACAGCCCCGTCAAGAGGCCCTGGCCGACGAGGTCGTCGATCGTCTCGAAGGCGATGTAGGGGTTGATGGCGGCGGCGCCGAACCCGATCAACAGCGCCATGTGGTGGACCTCGCGGGCGTCACCGGACTCCACGACCAGGCCGACCTGGGTGCGGGTGCGTTCCCGGATCAGGTGGTGGTGGACGGCTCCGGTCAGCAGCAGCGAGGGGATCGGCGCGAGCTCAGCGTTGGAGTAGCGGTCGGACAGCACGATGATCTTGGCGCCGTCGGCGATGGCTGCACTGACGGCCGTGCAGATCTCGTCGAGTGCCCGTTCCAGGCCCGGTGCGCCCTCGGCGACCGGGAAGAGTCCGTCGATCGCGAAGGGCTGGAAGCCGGGTGCCTTGCCGTCCTCGTTCACGTACAGGATCTTGGCGAGGTCATCGTTGGACAGGATCGGTCGCGGCAGCACGATCTGGCGGCACGAATCCGGCCCTGGCGCCAGCAGGTTGGCCTCCGGGCCGATGGTGCCCGCCATCGAGGTGACCAGTTCCTCGCGGATCGCGTCCAGCGGCGGGTTGGTGACCTGGGCGAACAGCTGGCTGAAGTAGTCGAACAGCAGACGGGGACGCTCGGAGAGCACCGCGATCGGGGTGTCGGTTCCCATCGAGCCGATCGGCTCCGCGCCGATGCGGGCCATCGGTGCCATGATGATCTTCAGCTCCTCGGTGGTGTAGCCGAAGGTCCGCTGGCGCCGGACCACCGAGGCGTGCTGAGGGTTCAGCAGGGTGCGCTCGGGCAGGTCGTCGAGGTGGAGCAGTCCGTCCTCCAGCCACTGGCCGTACGGCTCGGCTGCGGCGAGCTCGGCCTTGATCTCCTCGTCGGCGACGATGCGGCCCTGCCCGGTGTCGACCAGGAACATCCGTCCGGGCTGTAGGCGTCCCTTGGTGACCACCGTGGACGGGTCGATGTCGAGCACCCCGACCTCGCTGGCCATCACGACCAGCCCCTCGTCGGTGACCCAGTACCTCGACGGTCGGAGCCCGTTGCGGTCGAGGACCGCACCGATCACGGTGCCATCGGTGAACGCGATCGAGGCCGGACCGTCCCACGGCTCCATGAGTGCGGCGTGGAAGGCGTAGAACTCCCGCCGGGCGTCGTCCATGGAGGTGTGGTTCTCCCACGCCTCGGGGATCATCATCAGCACGGCGTGGGGAAGGCTGCGGCCGCCGAGGTGGAGCAGCTCCAGGCACTCGTCGAAGCTGGCGGTGTCGCTGGCATCGGGGGTCATGATCGGCAGTGCGTGGGACAGCCGCTCACCGAACAGCTCGCTGGACAGCGTCCCCTCACGGGCGTGCATCCAGTTGCGGTTGCCCATGACGGTGTTGATCTCACCGTTGTGGGCGACCACCCGGTAGGGGTGGGCCAGCGGCCAGGACGGGAAGGTGTTGGTCGAGAAGCGCGAGTGCACCAGCGCCAGGGCGCTCTCCAGCCGCTCGTCGGTGAGGTCGAGGAAGAAGTCGCCCAGCTGCAGGCTGGTGAGCATCCCCTTGTAGACCAGCGTGCGTCCCGACAGGCTCGGGAAGTAGACCGTGTCGGCTGCGCTGTCGGTGGCCCGTTCGTCGCGGAGCGGGGCGCCGCGGCCGATCTCGTGCTCGATGCGCTTGCGCACCACGTACGCCCGCCGTTCGAGGTCCAGACCGGACAGGGGCTCGTGCCCATCGGGCGCCGCGATGAACAGGTGTCGGAAGGTCGGCTCCACGTCCCGGGCCATCGAGCCGATCGCGGTGTCGTCCACCGGGGTGTCCCGCCAGCCGACGACGCGCAGATCCTCGTCGACCACGATGCGCTCGATCGCGGCGGCGGCGCGCTCAGCACGGCCCGGCTCGCGTGGCAGGAACGCCAGACCGACCGCGTAGGTGCCCGCAGGTGGGAGTTCGAAGTCGCACACGGCCCGGAAGAACGCGTCCGGCACCTGGAGCAGGATCCCGGCACCGTCCCCGACGTTGTCCTCGGCGCCGGTCGCGCCACGGTGATCGAGGTTGCGCAGTGCCGTCAGCCCCTTGGCCACCATCCCGTGGCTGGCGCGTCCCTCGAGGTCGACGACGAAAGCCACACCGCACGCGTCGTGCTCGAAGCGAGGGTCGTACAGCCCTGAGGTGGGTGCGGGAGCCGGGTGGCGCGCGGATGTGGGTCGAGCTGGCATGGACATGTGCGCCCCTGAAGTTGACGGAGAACCGGGTGTTGCGCAACTCGCGTGCGGGGCGCCGTTGACCCACCTGAGCCGAAGGGAAAGATACTCGGACGTTCACCTGCAGCGCCAACTACCCCGGTGGCGGCCAGAGGTGCTGTCGGGCGGCGGCGCCCGCGCGGACCATGTGCCGGACGGCGTCTTCGGGTTGCCTACGATGGGGACGGCCGTGGTCCATCGACACGCGAGTGCTGGCGGACAGGACACGATGAAGGGCACACCCGAAGGATCACGCGTGACGTCAGGTCGGGCCTCCGCGCGGTCGGCGGCTTCGCCCGCGCTCGTCGCGGCCCTACGGGTGATCGCCTGGTTGGTGCCACTCGGAGTGCTCGCCCAGGCGGTGCTCGCCGGGCAGTCCACCTTCGCCGGGGCCAACCTGATCGGCCTGCATGGCGGGCTCGGCCACGGGGTCCTGCTGCTGAGCGTCATCACCGCGGGGCTGGCCTGGGTGACGCGGACCCGGACGGTCGTGGCGCTCCTCGCGACCCTGGCGGTCGCCGCTCTGATCGGCC
>SLHP01000010.1 GCA_007136095.1 Nitriliruptoraceae bacterium | reverse complement strand
CTAGGACCATGGACCACCGTCGGTGTGCTCAACGGGTCAGTGCTGTGTCGTGGTCCGGATCGGCAGGATGACCTCGAAGCTGCTGCCGCGACCCGGTTCGCTGGCCACCTCGATCGTCGCGCCGGTGTCGGGTGGGGAGTACTTGGTCGCGTTGGACAGCAGGTTGTCGAAGACCTGCGCCATCCGGTAGCGGTCGATCGTTGCCGTGACCGGCCCGTCCGGCTCGACGAGTTCGATCCGGATGTCCTTGCGTGCGGCCGCGGCAGACTGGGTCGCAACGATGTCCTCGAGCAGGGCAGGGAGGTCGATCTCCTCGGGTTCGAGGTTGAACGCCCCCCGTTCGCCCAGGGTGGCGCCGAGCCGTTGCCGGAGGATCTGGCTGAACCCGCTGATGGTGCCAAGCGGGTTACGCAGGTCGTGGGCGACCATCGCCATGAGGCCGTCCTTGCGTTCGTTGACCTCGCGCAGCAGCGCTTCGTTCTTCGCGAGCTCGCGGTGCATCGACATCAGTTCGTTGTTGGCCTCGGTGAGCGCGATCAGGTCCAACTCGTGTGCCTCGGACGGCTCGTCCGATGGCGTGGGTGGTCCTGGGTCGTTCATGGCGCCCCGACGAGCTCAGCCGCACGCGCCACGGCATGCCGTGCGTCACCGGCGGTGCCATCCGCCCCGATCTGCCCGACGATGTCGATGACGGCGTTCGTCGGGGTGTTCGCCCCCAGGAAGTGGCTGTCCCACCCGCCGAGCTCGAACAGGTCAGCCACCATCCGCGCCCCGATCTCGTGCAGCTCACCCCCGACCGCGGCCACCACGATGGTGCGGCCGATCCGCGGGGTGGCGAACGTCCGCGGGTACAGCTGTGCCATCGCGAGCTGGGTCGCCGCGGTCACCAGGTGTTCCTGCCCGACCGTGGCCTGACCGAGCTGCCACAGCCGCCCGACCTCCCGCAGGACCGGCGCGAACACCTCGAGGTACTCCGACGCGAGCGAGCCCAGCGGAGTGCCCACATCGAGGTAGCTCACCTGTGCAGCCACGTTGGGCGCACCGGCCGCGAGACCACGGGTGATCAACGCTCCGACGGCGATGCCGGCGTCAGGGCCGAGCGTCTCGCTGATCACCGTGGCCAGGAGCGACAGGTGCGCCCCGATGTCGTCGCCATCCAACCCGTAGCCAGCAAGCAGCTCACGTAACCAGATCACGTGGTCATCGAACAGCTGCGGCCGATCGGTCGCCAACGCCGCAGTCAGGTGGCCGATGTGGAACACCCCATCCTCGCGGCACCGGACCGTGGCCCGCGGCCCGAAGCGATCCGTCAGCCCCGGATGTGCCTGGAGGTGCCGGGTCGCCGTCTCGTCGGCGAGCGACTGGGCATGCACACGCAGTTGGTCGGCCACCAACCGCCTGGCTGCATCTGGAACCATCTGCCCGGTCGGCCCGTCGCTCATGAGGCGATCAACTGGAAACTCGAGAACTGCGCCGAGCCCGGACGTAGCCGCAACCCGACAGGCATCGCCGCGTGCGCAGCACCTCCAGACGCGCGAGGGCGATCTTCCATCAAGCGCCCTCCGATCGGAAGCCGATGACCATCTGAGGATCGATCTGGTCACAAGAACACCCGGCATCCTCACGGTAACGGATGCCGCGGGTTCGGCTCAGCGCGGGACCAGGGTCAGCTGGTCGACCGCGGTCGACCGTGCGGCGTCGAGCGAGAGGGTGAGCGGGATCGTCTCACCGCTCTGCCACAGCTCGGCCTGGTCGGTGTAGTGGCGGTGGAAGGGTCGGCCCGACTGCCCGGAGATGTGGATCCAGCGCCCGGCATCCAGGTCGCCCATGTCGACGACCATCCGCATGCTCGGGACCCAGTTCACCTCGTAGCCCATGAAGGCGGTCCATCCCGTCGCGTTGACGATGTCCGAGCCACCACCGAGTTCGAGGGGACCGCGGTTGAACAGGCGCTCGACCGGGGCGATGCCGGACTCGCCGAAGGTGCCGTGGGTGAGGGTCAGCGTGTGCATCGCACCCCACCGCCAGTCGGCGGGGTCAGCGGAGAAGGTGTCGACCATCTCCTCGTGTGCCCGCGCCATCGCCGTGTGCAGGACGTCGTCCCGTCCCGAGACGTCGGCGTGCCCCGGTGCGTCCCACCATGGCGAGTCGGGCTCGTCCAACAGATCGCCCACCATCTCCCACCAGCGCCCGCCGCCAGCCGGCCAGGCGAAGTCGGGCAGGACGTCGTGGAAGGTGATCTCCAGCAGGTGCCGCCAGGTTGCGTTGAAGGCGGCACCGCCGGCCGCGTGCGCGTCGTCCTGCAGGTCCCAGTCGGCGAGCACGTCCTGGATCGCGGCGACGCCCTCGTCACCTCGCGCGTCCAGTCCCGTCAGGACCGGCACCAGGGTGGCGGCGTTGGCGTTGTGGTTGTCGAGCTGGAGCTCGAGCAGGTCGTCGGGGGAGTGCTGCGGGCGTGCCTCGAGCAGCTCCACGATCCGCGCGGCCCGGTGACCGAGCGACACGTCCACCGCCAGGAAGGGCTCGCTGCCCGGGGCGAGTACCGGCTGGTTGGCGGTCGCGAGGTAGCCGGCCTCCGGGTTGAGGATCCAGGGCAGCTCCTCAAAGTCGAGGAAGCCGTCCCAGCCAGCATCGCCGGTCCACCCGGCCAGCGGCAGGGTGCCGTCCCCGGTGCGGCGGATCGGGGAGCGTCCCGGCGCCTGGTAGCCGATGTTGCCCTCGATGTCGGCGTAGACCAGGTTCTGCGAGGGGACGTCGAAGCGGCTGGCGGCCTCCCGGAAGCTCGGCCAGTCCCCGGCACGCATGAACCGAGGGATGGCGTCCATGGTCGGGGCGGGATCGAGGGCCACCCAGAGCAGGGCGACCGCGTGCTCGACGCCGTCGGGGGCGTCGGCGGCACCGTCACCCAGGGGTCCCTCGGCGACCGACGAGCCTGACCCCGAGACGTCGGAGAACAGCGGACCGTGGCGTGTGCTGCGCACCTCGATGGTCTCGTTCGGCCCACCGGCCACCCGGAGCGTCTCCTCGCGCAGCTCGAGGGGTTCCCATCCGCCCTCGGTGAGGTAGCGCTCGTCCTCGATCCGTTCGACCACCAGGTCGGCGACGTCGGTGCCGAGGTTGGTGAACCCCCAGGCCACGTCGGCGTTGTGACCGATGACGATACCCGGGACTCCGGCGAACGAGAACCCGGCGACCTCGTAGGGACAGTCGGGTCCGACCGGCTCGCAGCGCAGACCGACCTGGTACCACAGGGATGGTTGCGAGGGTCCGAGGTGGGGGTCGTTGGCCAGGACGGCGGTGCCGGTGGTGGAGCGCTCGGGGCCGATCACCCACGAGTTCGAACCGATGCCGTCGCTGCCCGGATCACCGAGCAGAGCGGGTGCGTGGGACAGCGCATCCTGGGCGGCCGCCAGTGCGGTTCGGGCCTCCTCGGTGTGGAGCAGGTCGGCCTGCCGTGCGCTGTCCGCGTCCCGACCGGCCGTGTTCGCGGCGGTGGGTTCGGTTGCCGCAGGATCGGTGTCCCCGGTGGCCGGCACGAACCGGCCGTCCTGCAGATCACCGCCCTCAGGCAGGATCACGGGATGGCGGTCCTCCGGGAACGCGGGGAAGAGGTCCTCGAGGTTCCTGCCCTCACCGAGGTCGACGTCCACCAGCCGGGCCCGCAGCAGCTCGTCCTCCATGTTGGCGCGCAGGTCCCAGGCCATCGCCTTGAGCCACGCGACCGAGTCCGCGGGTGTCCAGGGCTCGGGCTCGTAGCCGCCGGCACCGGTGACCCGCAGCAGGGCGTGCTCGAGGGAAAGCTCGCTCCCACGCTTGTCGGCCATCCACGCGTTCACGCCGTCGGCGTACGCCTCGAGCATCGCCAGCGTGTCGTCCTCCAACAGCTCGAGCTCGACTTCGGCGACCCGGCGCCAACCCAGCGTGCGGGTGAACCGATCGGTGTCGAGCGTGTCGGCGCCGAACAACTCGGAGACCCGCCCGGCGGTGACGTGGCGCCGCATGTCCATCTCCCAGAACCGGTCCTGGGCGTGGACGTAGCCCTGTGCCCGGAACAGGTCGTCGGTCGAAGAGGCCACGATCGTCGGGACGCCGTGCGCGTCGCGGTAGACGTCGACGGTGCCACCGAGTCCGGTCAGGACGGCGTCACCGGCGGTGTCGGGGAACGAGCGGCGGACCGTCCAGGTGCCGGACACGAGGGTCACCACCAGCGCGACGACGAGCAGGCTCGCCAGCGCGACGGCCCCTCGCTTCACCCAGACCATGTCGGACCCCGCCTCATCCGGCCACCGCGGGCACGCGGGCCGCAGGCGCGAACACTACGGAGGTGGCCGGATCGTGTCACCTCGCCCCGCGGCATCACTCGACGAGCATCAACTCGATGCCCTGGTCACGAAGTGCGGTGATCACCTCGGCGTCGGCGTCTGCGCTGGTGATGAGCAGGTCGATGTCCTTGGCGGCTGCGACCCGGCCAGGGCTCGACGCGCCGACCTCGGCGGCGTCGGCGAGTACGACCCGGCGGTCGCCGGCATCGAGGAGGCGCCGCGTGACCTCGACCCGCGCGATGCTCGTCTCGGTCAGGCCGCGGTCTGCGGACAGTCCACCGCAACCGACCAGGCTGATATCGGCACGCACGTCGGCCAGCAGGACCCCGCCGAGGGGGTCGCCCAGGTCGGGCGAGTCCGAGCGCAGGGTCCCGCCCGTGACGATCAGGTTCATCCGGGGGATCGCCGGCTGGAGTTCGAGCGCGACGTGCAGATCGTTGGTGATCACGGTCACGTCCTTGATCTCGGTGCGCAGGGCCAGGGCCCGAGCCATCAGCCGGGTCGTCGGCGATCCACCGATGGCGATGGACTGGCCGTCGTCGACCAGCCCTGCCGCGATCTCGCCGATGCGGGCCTTCTCCGCCTCCCTGGGATCCACTGACGGTGGGGCGACCGGTGAGCCTGCGCCCTGGGTCGGCACCGCGCCGCCATGCACCCGGCGCACCAGGCCCCGTGAGGTGAGTTCGTCGAGGTCCGTGCGGATCGTCACCGGTGAGGTCCGGAAGATCCGGCTGAGTTCGGCCACACGGATGAACCCGCGGTCCTTGACCAGGGACGCGATGCGGTCACGCCGGAGGGCTGCTGGCAGGGGTTCGACGACTCTCGCCTCTCGTGTCGCGACAGGGCACCACGAACTCTAGGTCGTTGCGGTGCGCGGCAGGGCGCCCGTGACCTTGCGTTCGCGAAAGTGAACATAAGCACTTGACAGTCTGACCTTCGTAGTCGTAATGTCAAGGGGCGGGTCGGGAGATGCCGCATCGGCAGAGGTGGCGAGCATGTCAGTCGTGCGTGACGGTGAGGGCGACCAGGCAACGATGCACGTGCAGTCAGGGGTCGCCGCCCCCAAGAAGGCCAAGGCGGCCCGGACACCGGACCCGACGCGGTTCTCTCCGACCGATCTGGGCGCGTGGGGCTTCCTGCTGCCGTTCCTCGCGGCCTACGCGTTGTTCATGCTCTACCCCGTCGGCCAGGCGTTGGTGATGGGGTTCTTCGACTGGGACTTCCTCGACATCACGCGGCGTCAGTGGGCCGGGTGGGACAACTACCGCCGGATGTTCTGGGGCACGGAGATGACCTGGAGCGTCGATCACCTGGTGGTCCTGCGCGTCATCGGTCTCGCCCTGCTGATCCCTCTGGCACGGTCGTGGCGGAAGGGCTCGCTGCCCCGCGCCTCGATCGCGACCCTCGCGATCATGCTCGTCGCGATCTTCGGGGTGATCCTGGGGATCCACCCCGGCGAGGGCGGACGCTGGTTCGATTCGCAGTTCTGGCTGTCGTTCGGCAACACGCTGTTGTTCGTTGCGATGTCCACCCCGGCGATCGTCGGGACGGGGCTGGCCCTGGCGCTCGCCTTGAACCGGCCGAGCCGCCTCACCGGGCTGTTGCGTGCGATGTTCTTCGCTCCGTACGTCCTGTCGGTTGCGGTGATGACGCTGATCTGGGCGTTCATGCTGAACCCGTCGCTGGGCCTGGTTGGGCTCGTCGGTGACTGGTTCGGCGCAACCCCGATCAACCTGCTCAACAGCAGTACGTGGGCGATGTCAGCGATCGTGCTCGCCACGCTGTGGTGGACGGTCGGGTTCAACCTGGTGCTGTTCCTCGCGGGACTGCAGGACATCGACGTCCAGCAGTACGAGGCGGCGTCGCTGGACGGTGCCAATGCCTGGCAGAAGTTCCGGCACGTGACGGTCCCCGGGCTCAGGCGCACGATCCGCCTGGTGGTGGTCCTGCAGGTCATCTACTCCTTCCAGATCTTCGGCCAGGTCTTCATCATGACGCGCGGGGGGCCTGACGGAGCCACCCGGGTGCTGATCCAGCACATCTTCGAACGGGGTTTCCGCGACTTCGAGCTCGGGTACGCCTCGGCCATGTCGGTCTTCCTGTTCATCGTGATCATCCTGGTCTCGGTGGTGCAGTTCATGTTCCTGGGCGGCGAGGAGGACGAAGCATGAGTTCCACGACGACCACCGAGGTCCCCCGCTCGGATCCCGCCGCGGATCTGCGCGCGCGCCGGGTCCACCTGCTGCGCAAGCACGTCCCGACGGGCCTGCTGCTCCTGCTGGCGTTCATCTGGCTCATCCCGGTGTGGTGGATGTTCTCGCTGTCGTTGACGCCGAACGAGCTGCTGCAGCTCAACACGCAGATCCTGCTGCCTCCGCAGGTCACCCTCGACAACTTCGTCAGTGTCATCCAGGTGGGCCTGAGTGGCCGCTGGTTCCTGAACAGTCTGATCGTCGCCAGTTCCACGACGTTGCTGACGCTCATCGTCTCCGCGATGGCGGGCTACGCCTTCGCGCGGCTGAAGTTCCCGGGCAAGAAGATCCTGTTCCCGGTCGTCATCGCCGGCCTGATGGTCCCGCAGGAGGTCATGTTCATCCCGCTGTTCCTGATCTTCGAGCAGTTCGGGCTGCACAACACGCATCCGGGACTGTTCCTCCCGCGTGTGGGGATCCCCCTCGGTGTGTTCATCATGACGACGTTCTTCGCCGCGATCCCGCGCGAGATCGAGGAGGCGGCCGAGGTCGACGGCGCCTCCAAGTGGCGCATCTTCCGCCAGATCATGCTGCCGATGGCCGGACCGGCGCTGACCGCGCTGGCCATCTTCACCTTCGTGCTGACGTGGAACGACTACCTGTGGCCCCTGGTGTCCGCCACCGAGCGCGAGATGTTCACCATCACCACCGGCCTCGCGTCCCTGCAGGGCAACTTCGCGCAGGCCACGGAGCTCGGTGCCCTGATGGCCCGGGGGGTGCTTGCCAGCGTGCCGCTGCTGGTCATGTTCGTGATCTTCCAGCGGCAGCTGATCCGAGGCATCTCGCTCGGAAGTGGGGGCAAGTAGTCGCACGACCGTAGACCGACCTGTGCCGGCACACGCCTGCACAACCGACCACGGTGGATGACCCATCCGTGAAAGGAAGAGAGAAGCATGAGAGACCGACGCCTGTTCCGCATCACCGGCCTGCTGCTCGCGCTGGCGCTCGTCGCCGCCGCCTGCGGGGGCGACGACGACACCCCAGCGCCCGCCGACGACGACGGGTCCGACGCAGTGGCTGACGGCGAGGACATCGAGATCACCCTGGCGAGGTTCTTCGGCGACTGCGACGAAACGACCGAGGGGGTCACCGACGTCTCCGAGGCGACGACCGAATGTGAGGTCATCCAGATCCTCACCAACGCCTTCAACGAGGAGGACAACGGGGTCACCGTCGAGCGCCTCGGTGGCGCGGTCTGGGATCAGTACTACACCCAGCTGTCCACCACCTTCGCGGGCGGCAACCCGCCGCACGTGGCGGTCATGCACTCGCACCGCCTCCCGGACTTCGCCGGGCGCAGCCTGTTGCGGCCGCTCGACGACGACCTCGCGGGAGCGGACATCGACTTCGCCGACTTCACCGAACCGGCCCAGCAGGGAGCCATGTTCGAGGGTGACATCTTTGCGGTGCCCTTCGACATCCACGGCAGCCTGTGGCACGTGAACGTCGACCTGTTCGAGCAGGCCGGCCTGGTGGACGACGCCGGCGATCCGATCATGCCGACCAGTGTGGACGAGCTCCTCGAGCAGGCGGAGACGATCGAGGCGGAGACCGGCGCGCTGTACTTCTCGCAGGACTGGTTCGAGTTCGCGGTGGGCGCACGGCTGTTCCTCGGACTCGTTGCCCAGCAGGGTGGCGACATCGTCGACGCGGACGGCAACGCCACCGTGAACACGCCGGAAGGCCAGGAGGCGCTGCGGGTGCTGAACGAGCTGGCCACCACGGCCTCCGATCCCTCACAGGGCTACACGGATTCGGAATCCGCCTTCGTGGCCGGTGACGTCGCGGTCCTGCACAACGGGACCTGGGTCGTCGACCAGTACAACCGCCAGGCGGACTTCAACTACGCGGCGCTGCAGGTTCCGATCCTCTACGACCAGTCAGGCTTCTGGGGCGACGCGCACATGTGGGTCCTCCCCGATGCTTCGAACGAGGACGCCGTGGAGCGTGACGCCTCCCTTGCGTTCGTCGCGTTCCTCTACGAGAACATCGGCTCCTGGGCGGCTGGTACGGGCCACCTCGCCAACCGCACGTCGGTGTTGACCGGTGGTGAGCTGGACGACGCCCCACAGCGGGCCAACTACGCCGACGCGGCCGACACCGCGGTGTTCGTGCCAGCCGTCGAAGGTTGGGCCGGTGCCTGGGACAGCCTGGCGGACGAGCTCCAAGCGACCTGGATCAGCGACAAGGATCCGCAATCGGCCCTGGCCGATGCCGAGGAACGGATGAACGAGAACCTCGGCACCGTCACTGACTAGATCTCCCCTGGCGCGGTGGCCCCTCGGACAGGTTCCGGGGCGCCACCGCGCCCTCTCTCGAGAGGCACCTACCATGGACGACATGCTGCGCAACCCTGATGATCATGAGGCCTCGATCTCGCTCGGGTCCGCCTCGGCGCCGGCTGCCGGACCCAACCCGTTCACCGGGCTACCCAGCGAGGACGACCCGCTGCGGGTCGGCCGATGGACGCGCGAGCACATCACCGACTGGTACGCACGCCAGCCCTGGCTCGTCGGCTGCAACTTCGTGCCGTCGTACGCGGTCAACCAGTTGGAGATGTGGCAGACGGACACCTTCGACATCGAGTGCATCGAGCGTGAGCTCGACCTCGCCGGGTCGCTGGGGTTCAACGCGGTCCGCGTCTTCCTCCACGATCTGTTGTGGACCGACCCCGAGCTCCTGCTGGGCCACTTCGATCGGTTCCTGGAGGTGGCGCACGCGCGAGGGATCGGCGTCATGCCGGTCCTGCTCGAGGGCGTCTGGAACAACTACGCCTACCCCGGCCCGCAACCCGAGCCGATCCCCGGGGTCCACAACTCCCGGTGGTTGCAGAGCCCCACCGCGAAGGCGGCGGTCGACCCCGCACAGTGGCCGCGACTCGAGGACTACGTCAGCGGTGTGCTCGACCGATTCGCTGACGACGACCGGGTCCTGGTCTGGGACGTCTACAACGAGCCCGGCAACGAGGGCATGATCACCAACGCCCTGCCGCTGTTGGATGCCGCCTTACGGTGGGCTCGCTCGATCGGCGTGTCGCAGCCGTTGACGAGCGGCATCTGGGAGATCACCGCCGCCTTCTCCGAGCTCAACCGGTTCCAACTGCTGGCCTCTGATCTGATCAGCTTCCACCACTACGGCGACGTCACGGACATCGACTGGCTGATCCGTTCCCTGCGGCTGCTCGGACGTCCGATGCTCTGTACGGAGTACATGGCGCGTCCCTTCGGCAGCACCTTCGAATCACACCTGCCGGTCCTGCAGGCAGAGGGAGTCGGGGCGTTCAACTGGGGGTTGGTCCAGGGCCGGACGCAGACCCACTACGCCTGGGACTCGCCGCGTAGCGCCGGTGAGCCCGAGCTGTGGTTCCACGACATCTTCCGCGAGGACGGATCGCCGTATGACGCCGACGAGGTCGCGTTCATCCGGAAGACGATCATCGGCGACTGAGCGAGCTCGCTGGCACGTGAGGATCGGATCGTCACGGCGCCCGACGGCGCTCGACGCTCCTGTGGCTGTCAGCCGTCCTTGCGGCCGTCGGGGTGCCGCGTGCCCTTGACCGCACCGGGCTCGCCGGTGACGAAGTCGTCCCGGAGGTAGGTGAGCACCTCGTCGGTGGAGAGCACCTTGGCAACGGTGCCGTCGGCGACGGTCAGCGCGGCCTCGTGGTGGGACGTGGCGGTCGCGACCGCATCGCCGACCACCACGACGTCGTACCCGCGGGAGTTGCCCGCGTAGGCCGTGCTCAGGATGCACTCGTCGGTCCACAGACCGACGAGCACGATCGTGTCGATGTCGAGCGCCTTGAGCTTGGCGTCGAGGTAGGACTCGCCGTGTTCGTCGAAGTTCCAGAACATGTCGAGGTGCCTGCCGAGGTAGTACCAGCCATCCGCCCGCTCCTGTTCGGTCGGTGCGATCTCCGCCAGGGTCTCGAGGCCCGGGGCACCCGTGAAGACGTAGGCCGCGTTCTCCGGCTCCTCCGGACGCAGGCCCCGGGGGCCGTACCAGCGGTCCATGGCGTTGGAGATGCCGTCGTCGAACATCCGGCTCCAGGCGCTCCAGGTGATGGCGACCCCGTCACTGCCCTCCCGCGCGGTCCGGAACGCCGCCACCAGCCGTTCGAGGTTCGGCAGGATGCCACCGGCGTAGGGCCGGTACTCCTCCTGACAGTCGTCCAGGAGCAGGGCGATGCGGCGGGGTCGCTCCGCCAACTCCCACGCCGCCCAGAACGAGATCGGCTGGCCGTTGGGCCCGTCGGGGGTGGAGCTGTAGTTGGGCATCGGCTGCAGCGCGAGGTCCAGGTCGCGGTGCTTCCGAGGTTCGGCGACGGCTTCCTCCAGCGTGCGGAACCGATCCTGACCCTGCTCCATGATCGACGTCCTCTCGTCGTTGCCGCCGCGTCCGAGGGCTTCGCGCCCGCGGTCGCAACGGTAGGGGGCTGCCTGCTGGGCGACCAGGGCGGTGTCCGCGTCAGGCTGTCAGCCAGCCACTGCTCGGCTGGTGACGGCCCCGATCAGCGCTTCTCGGGGGTGATCACGACGACCGGGCACGGGCTGTGGGCCACGACCTGGTTGCTGACCGAGCCGACCAACAGGCCACGGAAGCCACCGAGCCCGCGTGCACCCACGACCAGCAGATCCGCACCTCTGGCCTCGGTGCACAGCACCTCGGTCGGGCTGCCGACCTCGATGGTGTAGGTCACCTCGAGGTCGCCAGCACCGCCGACCTGCTCGAGCGCGGCATCGAGGATCGCCTCCTTGGCAGCCTGGAGTTCCTCCTCGGTCGGCAACGATCCCTGGTCGGGTACGGCGACCCCGTCAGGCAGTGGGTAGGTGTGCTCGAGTCGGGGGTAGACATGGATCAACTGCAGCGAGGTGTCCCGCAGACGGGCCTCGTCGAGCGCCCACTTGAGTCCCCGTAGGGAGTCCTCCGAACCATCCACGCCAACCGCTATACGTCCCATGGTGCACCTCCTGCACCGACCCTACTCAACCGCCCGCGACGACGTCAGGGCCGGATGTCGTGGATGCCGCGGACCGTCGACCCTCCCGTACCGCCCTGCCAGACCTCCGCGATCTGGATCATCCGCGCGATATCGGTCGGTGACAGGATGCCCACCACCCGGCCCTCGTGGGTGACGATGGCTCGACCGTCCGCGCAGGTGCCAAGTCGAGGGAGCACGGCGGTGACCGCCTCCTCGGGACCGGCGATCGCGATCTCGTCGCCGCTGCAGGCGATGTCGCCGACGGTGGTGGCGCGTCGTTGGTCGGCATCCAGCGACTTGATCCGGTTCAGGGTGATCAGACCGACGGGGCGCTGGTCATCGTCGACGACGGGGAACGCGGAGAACCGGTTCCGCTTCTGCAGGATGTACTCATCCAGCAGCGCGGCGACGGTGACGTCTGCGCGGACGGTCACCGGGTCGTGGGTCATCAGATCCGCGACCCGCAGGCCGCCGAGCGAGCCGTGCACGCGGGCCTGCTGCTCCTCGGCGCCGGCGGCGACCGTGAGGAACCACCCGATCAGGACCATCCACAGGCCACCCAGACCCGGGATGAAGACCGCCTGCAGCAGCCCGAGCCCGATCAGGATGAACCCGAACACCCGGCCGGCCTTCGCCGCGGTGATGGCCGCGGTGGTGCGGTCACCCCGGAGCTGCCACAGGATCGCTCGCAGGATACGACCACCGTCGAGGGGAGACGCCGGCACGAGGTTGAAGACGGCCAGCACGATGTTGATCAGCCCGAGCCACCCGAAGACGGCCACGCTGAGCGCGCCGGCACCGAACCACGCGAGTGCGATCGCGACGGCGCCGAACGCCAGGCCGAGCAACAGGCTGACCAACGGGCCGACCCCGGCGATGCGCAGGTCCGCCTCCGGGTTCGGCGCCTCACCCTGCAGCTTGGCGACGCCGCCGAACAGCCACAGGACGATGCCCTCCACCTCGATGCCGTTGCGGCGTGCCACCAGTGCGTGGGCGAGCTCGTGCGCCAACAGGGACGCGAAGAAGGCCAGGGCGCCGAGCAGCCCCGCCACCCACGCGGCCGCGGTCGACAGGTCCTCGTCGACGAGCGGGAACTGCACGGTGGCCAGTCCGACCAGGATGAGCGAGAAGATGACCAGGACGGTCCAGTTGACACCCACACGCACGCCGGCGATGTGACCGAGTCGGATCGTCTCGTTCATGACTCTCCTCGCGGCTGGTGGTTCGAGGGTTCGTGCGGGCGCAGCAGTTGGCCCACAGGATGCCACGAGTGTGCAACCGTGGCCGCCCGGTGTCAGGCGCCGTGCGCCAGGCCGTGTCAGGCACGCTGCGTCGCATCGGCTCAGCGGGCCCTGGCGGCGGTTGATGGTGCGCATCCGGCGACCGGTCACCGGCCACGCGGACCGGTCCGTCCGTCCACGTTCCGTAAGCTGCGGGCATGCGACGTGTCCTGCGGTTCCGCGAGCGCCTGGTGCTCGGGCCGATCCTCCGCTATCTCGATGGCGACGAGGAGGTGGTCGCGTGGACGCATGCGAACCTCCCCGGCACGCGTGCACCCGGGGTCCTGCTCGTCACCAACCACCACCTCTACCTGCATGTCGCGAGTTCGCTGGTGGCGGACGTCTCCACGCCGGTGACCCGGCTGTCCGGGTTCCGACTCGACCGGCGGAACGAGGAACTGGTCAGGGTGCACGTCTCCGGTGACGACGGCGAGGTCGAGGTCGAACTCTCCCTGGCCAACCGGGTGCGATCCCGTTCCGTTGGTCGCGTGCTCTCGGCGCTGACCTATCACCGGGTCGTTGGCCCCGCGACGTTCAACCCGGACATGACGTCACCGCTGCCGCCGATGGAGCGGACCGCCCGGCACCACGCGCGGCGGATCTGGATCACGGTGCTCGGTGTGCTGGTCCTGCTGGTCAGCGCGGTGTTCGCGTCGCCGTTCTTCCCCGGTCCCGGCGCACTGACCGCGGTCGCTGGGATCGCGATCCTCGCCCGCGAGTACGAGTGGGCCCGGGACCTGCATGTCTGGGCGGCACGGCTGGCCGACCGCTTCATCACCTGGGTGCGGGGCCTGCGTCGACGTCGCCGCGAAGCCCGGGAGGCCCGGGACATCGCGGCCGCCGGCGCGACGGTCGACGGAACGCCTCAGTCGTCGACGACCGGCAGATCCACCCAGAACGAGGTCCGGCCCGGCTCGCTGTCGTAGCCGAGGGCTCGGCCTGGGCGAAGCGTTCGAACAGCCGGTCGGCGATCGTCGGGGCGATCAGCCGGCGCAGCCGATCGATGTTGCGTTGCGCGACGTCCAGCAGTTCGTCCGATCGGGGAGTGGGCCCGCCCGTCCGGTGGCGAGCATCTGGAGGGCACCGACGGTCGCACGTCCTACAGTCCCGCACGCAGAGGACCTGGTGACGACCGTCGGAGACCCGTGTGACCGAGCCGCAGCTCACCGTCTGTCCGTTCACCGGCCGTGTCGGGATGTGGACGTCGCTGCGGGAACAGCGTCCGCAGCCCCGGCCACAACGGCTGCTGTTGGACCCGGATGCTCCGGGTTGTCCGTTCTGCACGCTCGATGATCCCGATCCGAGGTTGCTGCCCCTCGAGGCGCAGGTGGACCGGGATCGGTGGTTCGCGATGCACAACATCTACCCGCCGATCGACGGACCGACGGGGACCGCCGACCTGGCCTGCGCGACCGAGCACGGCCCCACCCTCACCCACCGCCACCCACGGTTGGCCGCGCAGTGGGCGGCCATGATCCTCGTGCAGCAGCAGTTGGCCGCGCGACGCGCGGATCGATGGTCGATGGTGTCCGCGGCCACCGGTCGAAGCGCGGGCGCTTCGCAGCACCATCCCCACGGGCACGTCCTGACGCCGGCGGTCGTGCCACCGGCCACCATCCGTCGGCAGGAACGGTGGTCGGATCCCGAGGTGCCGCAGGTGTTGTTCGCCGACGTCACCACCGTCTCGGTGGTCGATGGGGTCCGCCTGGTCGCGGCGCCGGTGCCTCTGGGTCCGCTGGATCTGTGGCTCGTGCCGGAGTCCGGTCAACGCTTCCTCGATGCGGATGCGCGGGCCATCGCGGCGCTGATCGAGGACTGGGTCGTTGGCGTGCACCGGCAGCTGGAGGCGGCCGGCCAGCAGGACCCGGAGCCCGACGACCGGATCGCGCCGTTCGACGCGAAGGTCGTCCTGCACCCGGAACTCCCCGACGGGACGGGACGGTGGTGGGGTGAGTTGGCGGTCACCGACCGGCACGCGCCGGGAGTGGCGGCGGTCCCGCTGGTGGACCTGCGCCACCCACCTGCGACGCAGGCCGCGAACTTCCGGGGCTGACCGTCTTCAGTCGATCTGCTGCAGTGCGTCGATGATGCCGCGCAGCCACGGGCCGAGGTCACCGGGATGGCGCGAGGAGATGAGGTTGCCGTCGACGACGATCGGCGCGTCCTCGAAGTCACAGCCGGCGTTGACCATGTCATCCCGGATGGCCGAGAAGCTGGTGGCTCGGCGGCCCCTGATGATGCCGGCGGAGATCGGGACCCACCCGGCGTGGCAGATGAACGCGATCGGCTTGTCGGCCGCATCGAAGGCCCGGACGAGGTCCAGGACCTTCTCCGAGCGCCGCAGCGCGTCCGGCGCGAAGCCGCCCGGGATCACCACGGCGTCGAAGTCGTCCGCGCTGACGTCCTCCACGGACGCGTCGACCGGGAACGGGCCGTGTCCCTTCTTGCCGGTGACGGCCTGCCCGTCCGGGCTCGCGACCACCACCTCGACCTCCTCCTCCTTGAGGCGCAGGACGGGGTAGAGCAGTTCGCTGTCCTCGAACAGGTCGGCGGCGAACACGAGCACACGGCGGTCTGACAGACTCATGGGGCTTCCTCGGTCGGGGGTGGTTCCGCTCGCGTGGACGGATGACGCGAACGCTGCCCCCAGCATGCCGTGTCCTGAGCGAGGCCGCCGGGTCCGGTTGGACGGTCTGACCGTCGGTGCGGATCTGGCGGTAAGTTCAGGCGATCTCTGTCCTGAGAGGACACCCGTGACGATCGAACTCTGGCCTGGACAGGCGTACCCGCTCGGTGCGACCTACGACGGCTTCGGCACCAACTTCTCCCTGTTCAGCGAGGCCGCCGAAGCGGTGGAACTGTGCTTCTTCGACGAGGATGACGTGGAAACCCGCGTCGCGTTCACCGAGTGCAGTGGCTATATCTGGCACGGCTACGCCCCGAACATCGGGCCCGGACAGCGGTACGGCTACCGCGTCCACGGGCCCTACGACCCGCAGACCGGCCAGCGCTGCAACCACAACAAGCTGCTGATCGACCCGTACGCCAAGACCATCGTCGGAGACCTCAACTGGGGTCAGGAGGTCTTCGGCTACACCTTCGGTGATCCCACCGGCCCGCCCAACGAGCTGGACAGCGCGGGGTCGGTGCCGCGCAGCGTCGTCGCGTCACCCTTCTTCGAGTGGGGCGACGACCGCCATCCGCGCACGCCCTGGCACGAGACGGTCATCTACGAGGCGCACGTCAAGGGGCTGACCAAGCTGCATCCTGACGTGCCGGAGCATCTGCGGGGCACCTACGCCGGCGTGTCCCACCGGGCGATGATCGATCATCTCACCGACCTGGGTGTCACCGCGATCGAACTCCTGCCCGTCCATCGATTCGTCAGCGAGAACGACCTGATCGACCGGGGCCTGTCCAACTACTGGGGCTACAACTCGATCGGGTACCTCGCACCGCACGACGACTACGCGTCCGGCAAGCCCGAAGAGGTGGTGCCCGAGTTCAAGCAGATGGTCAAGACATTGCACCAGGCCGGGATCGAGGTCATCCTCGACGTGGTCTACAACCACACCGCGGAGGGCAACCACCTCGGACCCACGCTGTCGCTCAAGGGGATCGACAACACCGCCTACTACCGACTCGTCGAGGACGACTTCCAGCACTACATGGACTACACCGGGACCGGGAACTCCATGAACATGCGCCACCCCCACGTGCTGCAGTTGATCATGGACTCGTTGCGGTACTGGGTGAACGAGTGCCACGTGGACGGGTTCCGCTTCGACCTCGCCTCGACCCTGGCCCGTGAACTGCACGACGTCGATCGCCTGTCGACCTTCTTCGAGGTGATCCAACAGGACCCGGTGATCAGCCAGGTCAAGCTCATCGCCGAACCCTGGGACGTCGGGGAGGGTGGCTACCAGGTCGGCAACTTCCCACCCCTGTGGTCCGAGTGGAACGGGAAGTACCGCGACACGATGCGCGACTACTGGCGGGGCGAGCCGGCGACGTTGCCCGAGTTCGCGTCGCGCTTCACGGGCAGCTCGGACCTCTACCAGGCCGATACCCGCCAGCCCAACGCCAGCATCAACTTCATCACGGCGCACGACGGTTTCACGATCCGTGACCTGGTCTCGTACAACGAGAAGCACAACGAGGCCAACGGCGAAGGTGGCACCGACGGGACCGATGACAACCGGTCGTGGAACTGCGGGGTGGAGGGCCCGACGGACGACCCCGAGGTCGAGAAGCTGCGGGCCCGCCAGCAGCGCAACCTCATCGCCACGCTGATGCTGTCGCAGGGGGTGCCGATGCTGCTCGGGGGCGACGAGTTCGGCCGCACACAGCACGGCAACAACAACGCCTACTGCCAGGACAACGAGCTGTCGTGGTTCCGCTGGGGTGAGGTGGACGAGCAGCTGCAGGCCTTCACGCAGCGGGCCATCCGGCTGCGCCGCGACCATCCGGTCTTCCGCCGCCGCCGCTGGTTCCAGGGGCGACCGCTGCGGGGTGAGGGCATCACCGACATCGCGTGGTTGCTCCCCGAGGGCCAGCCCATGGATGACAGCCACTGGGAGGATTCGGACGGACGCTCGCTACAGGTGTTCCTGAACGGTAAGGGCATCATGACGCCCGACGAACGCGGCAGCCACATCATCGGGGATTCGTTCCTCGTGCTGTTCAACGCGCACGAAGAGCCGATCGACGTGAAGCTGCCGTCCAGCGACTACGCCGACGCATGGACGGTCGCCCTGGACACCACCGAGCCCACCGGCGTGTCGGCACGTCCGGCCCGCGCGCCCTACCGGCCACGACGCAAAGTGACCCTCGCCAGCCGCGGTCTGATGCTGCTGCAGGAGGTCGAGGAGTGACCGGGCAACGCCCCGATGAGCAACGCACCGACGAGGAGCGCCGGCAGCAGGGTGGTCGATCATCGCCACCCGACGCCTGGGGGATCGTCCCAGGCTACGAGGACGCCTTCGGGACCTGGACGGATGTCGATCCGGCGGTCCGAGAGCAGCTGGTCGCTGCCATGGGTGGCGATCCATCCGCGGACCGTCCACCCGAGGTCGATGCGGTCCTCGTCATCCGAGCCGGGGAGACCCCGGAGGTCCCCGACCTGATCGAGGTCGTGCTCGAGGGCGGGGAGGTCATCGCTGCGGACGGCATCCTTCCCGCCGATGTGCCGCTCGGCTACCACGACCTCCACCTGCGGGGCCGAGCTGAGCCGCAGCGGCTGATCGTCAGTCCGGGCCAGGCACTGCTGCCGGATGCGACCATCAGCTGGGGCTGGGCCGCGCAGGTCTACGCCCTGTGGTCCGAGACCAGTTGGGGGATCGGTGACCTGCGGGATCTGCGCACCCTCGGGTCGTGGTCGGCGTCGCAGGGAGCCGGCACGATCCTCATCAACCCGTTGCACGCGGTCACGCCGGTGACCCCCCGGGGCACGAGCCCCTACTACCCGACCTCCCGTCGCTTCCTCGATCCGCTGTACCTCGCCGTCGATGAGGTGCGGGGTGCGTCCGACGTTGACGGGCTGCCGGAGCTGATGGCGCGTGCCCGCCGGGCCGGTGGGCACGAGCGCATCGACCGCGACGAGGTGTTCACCGCCAAGATCGAGGCGCTCGAGCGGATCTGGGAGAGCTCGCCAACGGCCGGTCGGGAACCCGGCTTCCTGGCCGAGGACGATCCGGGGACCCACGCCTTCGCGGTCTACTGCACCCTCGCCGAGCACCACGGCACCGGCTGGCGGGCCTGGCCCGATGCGCTGTCGCACCCCGACAACGTCGAGGTGGCCGCGTTCGCCGCCGCGCACGCGGACCGCGTCCGGTTCCACCGGTGGCTGCAGTGGTTGTGTGAGCAGCAGCTGCGGCGGGCCGGGGAACCCCTCGCGCTGCTCGGCGACCTGCCGATCGGTGCCGACCCGGACGGCTTCGACGCGTGGGAGTGGCAGGACGTGCTGGCCGACGGGGTCACCGTCGGTGCGCCACCCGACGCGCTGGGCCCCCACGGGCAGAACTGGATGCTGCCCGCGTTCGTGCCGTGGAAGCTGCGGGCCGCCCGCTACGAGCCGTTCATCGACATGCTCCGTCGCGCCATGCGTCACGTCGGTGGGCTGCGGATCGATCACGTCCTGGGGCTGTTCCGGCTGTTCTGGATCCCGCCGGGTGGTGCGGCCGCCAGCGGCACCTACGTGCGGATGCCGTCGCGCGAGCTGCTGGACATCCTCGCGCTGGAGTCGCACCGCACCGACACCTTCGTGATCGGCGAGGACCTCGGCACCGTCGAGGAGGGGGTCCGCGACGAGCTCGACGCCCGCGACATCCTGCGCTACCAGGTGTGGTGGTTCGAGGACGACGACCTCGGGCGTTGGAGTGCGAAGGCACTGGCGTCGGTGTCGACCCACGATCTGCCCACCGTCGCGGGCGTCTGGACGGGCACGGACGAGGCGGACCTCCGCGCGATCGGTCAACGACCGGACGGTGCGTGGCACGCGGAGCTGCGCGAGCGCATCGCGGCGGCTGCCGCCGTCCCGATCGATGCCCCGGCGGGTGCGGCGATCGTCGGTCTGCATCGCCGGGTGGCCCGCGCTCCCAACCGCATCGTCGTCGCGCAGCTCGACGATGCTCTGGCCGTGCCGCACCGCATCAACGTCCCGGGGACCGACTCCAGCGAGCGACCGGAGAACTGGTCGCAGCCCCTTCCCGTCGCGGTCGACGCTCTCGCCGATGACCCCACCGTGCAGGCGGTCGTCACCGCGATGCGCGAGGGGCGAGAGCGGCGGGTGACGGCGTCGGGTGACGCCGGCGGGTGACAGCGAGACCGTGCAGGGACCGCCTCCGGGCGTGCGCCGGGGCGCCTCGTCCAGGCACCCGGTTGACGTCGCGGCGCGGCGCGACGTAGAACGTGTGTTCGTCTCGGCTGAGCTGCCGGACGGAGGAGCGCACGGTGGGACGGTTCGACGGTGTCGCGCTGCTGGGTGTCATCGGACCCGGTGAGCGGGCTCGCGCCGCAGGCCGCGATGCCCTGATCGATCGTCTGGAAGCGCAGCTCCGGGTCCTGGTGCCGGGACATGGCCTCGCGCAGGTCCGACGTCCGTTCGGGTTCCCCAACCTGCTGCCCGCCGACCCGATGGGAGATGCCACGTCCGGTCTGGTGGACACCACCGTGACGAGCGACGCGGTCGTGGTCCTCGCCGGGCTGGCGCCGGTGGGGGACCTGCCCCAGGGCACCACCCGTTCCCTGGCCGACCCGGTCGACCTGGCCGGGCTGCATGGCCGTACCGCGGCGGGTCCCTGGTCCGTCGGAGCGGTGGCGATCGTCCCACCTGCGCGGACGGGCGACCTCCAGGGCTGCAAGCCCCTGGATCGGGGTAGGACGCACGTCGGCCGCCGGGGGCAGGCGATGACGCTGTGCGGACGGCTGCCCCTGCGGGGTGACCCGGTGGTGCCGGGGGCCGTCGACTGCCTGCGCTGTCTGCGCAGCGATGAGCTGTCGGCCCGACATGACCGGCAGGTTGCGCACCACGGTGCGCTCGTCGATCTCGCCGGGCCGCTCACCGCCGGTGTCGCTGACCGGCTGTGGCAGCGGCTCGCGCACCGTGACGCGGCCGAGGTTCCCGCGCTTCTCGATGCGATGGTCGGAGCGATCATGCTCGGGGTCCCGGGTGCACCGACCGCCGAGGCCACGCTGGTCCAGATCCGACGTCATCGTGCGGTGGCGTCCGGCCCGGTCCAGCGGTGGGCGGCCGCAGAGGCCCGTGAACGACTCACCCGCGGCCTGATCCGGTCGGTCGCGACCCACCCGGTGCACCTCGACCAGGACACCCGCGAGCGGCTGGCCGTGGCCGCCGACCTGGTGGATCCCGCCGAGACCGCCGAGGTCGTCATCGGTGTCCTCGAGGAGCATGGCCCGGCGCCGGCCCTGGAACCGGTGGCGATGCGCCTGGCTGAGCGTGCCGGAGCCGCCGCCTCCCCCCGCGTCGACCGGTGGCGGCGGATCCACGCGGTCGCCCGTGCGCTGACCGGCGCCCCGTCCTGACCGCCCGGCCCGGCTGACCGGCGCCCCGTCCTCACCCCCACCCCGATCGAACCCGGAGTCACCGTGACCACCACCGACACCCTGCTGACCGTCATCCGCGCCGCCGGTCGCGCGGACGTGCCCGTCCTGTTGTGGGGGTCACCCGGGACGGGCAAGTCGGGCCTGATCGCCACCCTCGGCCGGCTCGACGGACTGCACACTTCCACGGTGATCGGCTCGCTGCGTGAGCCCGCCGACCTGGCCGGCCTGCCCGTCGTACAGCCGGACGGGACCGTCCTGCTCGCGCCACCGCGGTGGGCGCGGGACCTGGTCGATGCCGACGGTGGCTACCTCTTCCTCGACGAACTGTCGACCGCGCCACCCGCGGTCCAGGCCGCCATGCTCCGGGTCGCGATGGAGAAGGTCGTCGGGGACCTGGCGCTGCCGGACGGGACCCGGATCGTCGCGGCGGCCAACCCCGCGGATGTCGCGGCAGGTGGCTGGGAACTGGAGCCCCCGACCGCCAACCGGTTCCTGCACCTGACCCATCGCCCGGACCTCGACACGTTCGCGGACGGACTGACGATCGGGTTCGACGCGGCCACCGCGCACCGGGACACCGCCGTCCTGCGTCCGGGAACCGACGCGGACCGGGCACGTGCCACCTCGCAGGTGGTGGGGTTCCTGCGATCCCGACCGCACCGGTTCGACAACCCGCCGACCGCGCCGGGGCAGGGCGGTGGTGCGTGGCCGAGCCCCCGGACCTGGCACCACCTGCAACGGGTGTGGACCTTCCTCCGGGCGGATGCGCAGGAGGCGCGGCGCGCGACCGCCGTCGGCCTGGTCGGTGAGGCGGCCGGGATGGAGTTCCTGACCTGGGTCCGCCACGCCGACCTGCCGGATCCCTCGCTCGTGCTCGACGGCACCGTCCGCTTCGATGCGACCCAGCGCGACGATCAGGTCTTCGCGATCCTGACCGGGGTCGCCGCGGTCGCGGTCGCGCGGGGCACCGCGGACGCCTGGACCGCCGCGTGGGAGATCGTGCGAAAGGCACCCGTGGATGTGGCGGCGGTCGCCGCCCGGACCCTGTTCGCCGCGCGACCCCCGGACGCCGCCATCCCGGAGGCGGTGCTCGACTTCGAACCGGTGCTCAGCCGCGCCGGGCTCCTGGCGTCGTGAGCGACCGCACACTGGCCACGGTCCGCGGGTTCTCACCGACCGAGCGCGAGGACCTGGCGGCGGCCCGGCTCCTCGCCCTGGAGCAGATGCCCTACCTGGCCACGGCCCTGTTCGAGGTCGTGCCGGTGTGCTGCCCCGGGCTCGGGACCTTCGCGGTCGATGCCGACTGGCGGCTGTACATCGATCCGGCGCGGCTCGTCGGCTGGGGGCCGCCGGCGGCGGCCGGTGTCCTGCTCCACGAGGTCGGTCACCTGCTGCGCGACCACCACGCCCGCCATGCTGAGCAGGAGCACCACGACGGGCTGCTGTGGAACCTGGCCGCCGATGCGGAGATCAACGACGACCTGGTGGCCGCGGGGGTGCCCCTGCCGGACGGGCCGATCACCCCGTTCTACCTCGACCAGCCGGACGGGCAGCTCGCCGAGTCGTACTTCCACCACCTGCTCGAGTGGCAACGCGTCCTGATCGACCCGACCTGCGGCTCCGGCTCCGGTGGTGCAGCGCTGGACGTCGAACTCGACGACGAGGACGATCTGCACCCGGCCGTCTCACCCCTGGAGCAGGACCTCGTCCGTCGCAAGGTCGCCAGCGACATCGAGGCAGCGGGCGGCGGCCGGGGCGCGCAGGCCGGGACGGTCCCGGGGGGCTGGCGGCG
>SLHP01000049.1 GCA_007136095.1 Nitriliruptoraceae bacterium | reverse complement strand
TGTCCGAGCGACTGCGGTAGCAGGCGCCGCCCTCTGTCCGAGCGACTGCGGTAGCAGGCGCCGCCCTCTGTCCGAGCGACTGCGGTAGCAGGCGGTTGTGGGTGCTGTGGGGTGCAGTTGTGCACCTCTCAGCACCCATTGCACCTCTCAGCACCCACGACCCGGTTGGCCGCGCTCCACCGATCGTGGCACGGGTCCGGGGCGCCGGGTCTCGGTTAGGTGATCAGCCCGAGGCGCAGCGCCCGTGCGACGGCCGCGGTGCGGTCCGGGACCTCCAGCTTGGCCAGCACGTTCTGGACGTGGGTCTTGACGGTCCGTGACGGCAGCTCCAGCCGGTCGCTGATCTGATCGTTGGTCAGGCCCTCGGCGACCAGCCGCAGGACCTCCAGCTCCCGCTCGGTCACCGCGGCGGCGCCGGTCCGTGACGGCTCGCTGGACCAGGAGCTGGCCAGCTGCATGGCGATCGACGGTGCGATGACCCGTTCCCCCGCCGCGGTCTGTCGCACGGCCTGGTGGAGTTCCTGGGTGCCGACGCCCATCAGTAGGAAACTGTCGACGCCGGCGATGACGGCCTCCCGCAGCTCGATGACACTGGCGCTGTTGGCGACGACCAGCACACGCAGCTCGGGGCGACGTGTCGTGGCTTTCGCGATCGCCTGGAAGGCTGCAGGCTGGTCGTCACGGACGCCGGCGACGAGCAGTTGCGCATCGGTATCCAACAGCGCGTCGACGAGGTCAGCCATGGCAACCGCATCGACGACCGTGAAGGGGTGCAGCAGCGCGACGAGCCCCGCGCGGACCACCGGTCGGTCATCTGCGACCAGGAGGTTGCAGGCAGCATCGTCGGACTGGTCGGCTTCCCCCGGGCGCGACACCATCGTCAGGGTGCCTCGATCGCCAGGATGCGCACGCCGATCTCGGTGCCGTTCGGGGTGGAGAACGAGACCTTGTCATCGACGGCGCAACCGAGGATGGCCTTGCCCATCGGCGACTCGGCCGAGAGGATCTCGAGTTCGTCGTGCTGGTCCTCACGGCTCCCGACGAGGTAGGTCTCCTCGTCGCCCTCCACCTCGAGCACGACCTTCAGCCCGGGGCGCACGGCACCGAGATCCTGCGGCTCGCCGATACGCGCATCGCGCAGGAGCCGTTCGAGTTGGCGGATACGGGCCTCCATCTTGCCCTGCTCGTCCTTGGCCGAGTGGTACTCCGCGTTCTCTCGCAGGTCGCCGTGGGACCGTGCCTCCTCGATGTCGGCGGACATCTTCTCCCGCCCCTCGGTCCTGAGGGTCTCGAGTTCATCCTGAAGCCGGTCGTAGGCCTCCTTGCTCAGCCAGGTCTCGGCCATAACGGATCCCTTCCCATCGATCGAAGCGGTGGAGCGGCCGGTTCGGGCCCCCGTGCGGGGCACCTCCGGAGGGCTCCAGGCCAGGCCCACGAGGGGGCCACGGCAAACGCCCGGACGTGAGCCGCCCGGGCGTGCGTTGGGCGAAGCGTACCACCCCGCTCCCCTCATGTGCAGGCGTGGGTCGTCCGAACGTCCGGCGGACCTTCGCGGGTGTGTCGGCCGCGGCTAGCATCGCCGGTATGGGACTAGCGGACGTCGCGTATCGGGTGTACGAGCGCCAGCTCACCAAAGAGCTGTCAGGCGGTCCGCTGCCCTGTCATGTCGGCGTGATCCTCGATGGCAACCGCCGGTACGCCGCCGAACGCGGTCTGCACACCCCGGCTGACGGTCATGCGGCCGGCGCGAAGCGGATCGATCCGTTCCTCGACTGGTGCCTGGACCTCGGGATCCCCTACGTGACCCTGTGGCTGCTGTCGACCGACAACCTCGGGCGGGATGACGTCGAGGTATCGGCGTTGATGGACATCATCGAGGACACCGTCCGGCGGATGGGGTGCACGCAGGAGGCGGCGACGCGGGGACTGCGGGTCACCGCGGTCGGGGCGCTGGACCTCCTGCCCGAGTCGACCCGCCACGCACTGAAGCAGGCGGAGGAGGCCACGGCCCACCACGACCGGCTGCGTGTCCAGGTGGCCGTCGGGTACGGGGGTCGGCAGGAGATCACCGACGCCCTACGCAGCCTGCTGGCCGAACGCGCCGCACGTGGCATGTCCCTGGAGGAGTTGGCGACGACCCTGGTCCCGGAGGACATCGGCGACCACCTGTACACGACGGGGCTCCCAGATCCCGACCTCATCATCCGCACGTCCGGTGAGGTCCGACTGGGCGGATTCCTGTTGTGGCAGTCGGCCCACAGTGAGTTCTACTTCTGCGATGCCTACTGGCCGGATTTCCGCCGGGTCGACTTCCTGCGGGCTCTGCGTGACTACCAGCGACGGACGCGACGCTTCGGGCGGTGAAGCTCGAGGTTGGCCTGTTCGGGGTGCTCGGTTCGGGGCCGCCGCGTCGCTACCGTTCACAGCGGCCGAACGAACCAACGATGACCGGAAGGTTCCGCCACTCGTGACGATCCCCCGCCCGAGCCCTCTGCCGGACCCCCGTGACCGTCCACGACCGTCGTCACCGCCACGCGGTGCCGCGCTCGTTCCGGACCGTCACCGGGGATGCGAGCCACACCCGGTGCACGTCGGTGCAGCTCGCTCTCCTCGCCCCCACGCCGCCCTCTCCGGGCGGCGTTCGTCGTTCCCGGACCCTGTGGCCGCCCGCGGCCGCACCACCGGTCCGGGTGGGAGACATCGATGTCCACGTTGACCGCATCCACGCCCCGCACCGACGCGCACCGGACGCCGAGCCAAGCGGACCGGACCGCACCCACGACCTTCGTGCTCGATACCTGTGTGCTGCTCGCCGACCCCCATGCCCTGACCCGTTTCGATGAGCACGACGTCGTGCTGCCGCTGGTCGTGATCGAGGAACTCGACCGCAAGAAGACCGCCATGGACGACGTCGGTCGCAACGCCCGCCTGGCGTTGCGGATGATCGAGGACCTCCGGATGGCCTCTGGTGGGGGCCTGCGGGACGCCCTGCCGCTGCCGTCGGGTGGGACGATCCGCATCGAGTCGAACCACGTGGATATCCCGTTGCCCCCGTACCTCGACCGTGACAAGGCCGATCACCGCATCCTGTGCGTCGCGCTCGGTCTCGGTGGCACGCTCGTGACCAAGGACGCGGCGCTACGCATCAAGGGCAGCCAACTGGGCGTCGACGTCGAGGACTACCGCGGCGACACGGCCCGCGTCGAGGAACTCAACACCGGCATCCTCGACATCGAGGTGGATCCGCAGGTCCTCGACGACCTGCACCGGGACGGCAAGGTGCAGATCACCGGCGAGCTCGCCGATCTGTCGGTGTGCGACGGTCAGCTGTGGCCCAACGCCTGCCTGGTCCTGCGGGCGGGTCGCTCCGGGTCGGGTCTGGCCCGGGTGATCGAGGTGCGCGACGACGGCAGCGCGACGCTGTGCCGGGTGCACGGCCACCGTCCGGTGTTCGGGATGTCGCCCCGCGACGTGCGCCAGACCTTCGCGATCGACCTGCTGCTGGACCCCGATGTCCCGTGCGTGTCGATCATGGGGATGGCGGGGACCGGCAAGACGTTCCTGGCGTTGGCCGCCGGGCTCGAGCAGGTCGTCGAGGCGACCGCCTACCGCCGGCTGTCGGTCTACCGGCCGCTGATCGCGGTCGGCCGCCAGGAGGTCGGCTACCTGCCCGGCGATCTGGATGAGAAGCTCTCGCCGTGGATGGCTGCGGTCCACGACAACCTCTACGCGCTGCTTCGGCGTGATGACGGACCGGCCAGTCGTGGTTCGCGTGAGCACCGGCAGGTGCAGTCAACGGTCGAGTCCCTGGTCGATCGGGGGCAGCTCGAGCTGGCCGCGATCACCTACCTGCGGGGGCGGTCCATCACCGACGAGTTCGTGGTCGTCGATGAGGCGCAGAACATCGAGCTCTCGGCACTCAAGGTGGTGCTGACCCGCATGGCGTCCGGTTCCAAGGTCGTGTTCTGTGGGGACCTCGGGCAGGTCGACAACCCCTACATCTCGCCCTACGGCGGGATGGCGGCGCTGATCGAGAAGATGCAGGGCAGCCCGTTGTTCGGGCACGTCTCCCTGGCCAAGGGGGTGCGCAGCCCGCTGGCCGAGCACGCCGCGACGATCTTCTGATCGCGGGCGGGAGCCAGTCCCACCGTCAGTTCAGGCGGGCCTTCGCGCGGATGGCCGCGTGGCGGATCTCGGTGTCATCGTGCGCCTCGCCGTCGGTCGCCTCGAGGTAGTCCTCGAATGCCACCGCCGCCTCATCGAAACGGCCGACCTGTTCGAGCAGTTCACCCAGGATCCGGTGGTCCTCGGGCGTGCGGTTGGGCAGCAGGAGCTTCAGCTCCACCGACCACAGCGCGTTCATCGCATCACCCGTCGCCTGGAAGTCCCGGGTGAGGTTGTTCAGCAACCGCCGCACGACGTCCACGGCGTGGGTCGGGCGGAGCATCGCGCGGTGGAAGGTCGCCTGCCCGGCGCTGAGTTCGGTGATCCGCTGGGCGACGGCGCGCTCGTCGAGGACCTGCCCGTCGTGGAACGGATCGATCAGGATGGGACGGTCCGGCCCGGGCACCGCCGCGACGACGTGGCCGGGCAGGTTGACGAGGTAGGCACGGACATCCAGACGGCGCGCGATGGCGACGTACAGGATCGAGCAGGTGATCGGCAGACCGCGTTTGCGGTCGAGGACCCGGGTCAGCAGGGCGTTGTCCGGGTGGTGGTAGGTGTCGGTGTCGCCGGTGAACCCCTGTTCGACGGCGAGGTACTCCGCGATCCGACGGGCCGCCTGCTCCGGGTCCTCTGCCTGGAAGCCGCGGGTGCGTAGCCCGTCGGCGAGCGCGTCGAGCCGCAGCAGGGCGAGGTCGACGTCCAGGTCGGGATCGACCTCCGCGCAGCACAGCAGAGCTGCTTCGGCGAGGTCGGCGTCGGCCCGGCGGACCAGGCGGACGAGTCGTTCACGGGACGTCGTGGTCATGCCGCCACGGTATCGCCCGGTGGTGGTCGGGCCGCGCATCACCGGGCCGGCCACGAGCGGGGATCGGTGCCGCAGTAGCCTCGGCCTCCACCTGCGAGGAGCCCCCGATGACGGTCACGGTCGAGGTCGAGCACACCGAGCATGGAACGATCCACGTGGTGACCTTCGCCCGGCCGCAGGCCCGCAACGCCATGGACACGGCGCTGTTGACGGCGACGATCGATGCCCTCGATGCCGTGGACCGTCAGCCCGACGCCCGGGGCGTGCTGCTCACCGGCAGCGGGGGTTCCTTCTCCGCCGGAGCCGATGTCCACGAACCGTTGGATGACGGCGGTCGACGGCGCATGGAGCTGTTCACCGCGCTCTACGAGCAGTTGACGCTGTTCCGTCTCCCGACCGCCGCAGCGATCGAGGGCCCCGCGGTCGGTGGCGGCGCCGAGGTCGCGGCGGCCTGCGACCTGCGGGTCGCGGCGGCGGGTTCCACGTTCCGCTTCCCCGGTGCCGCCTTCGGCATCCCGATCGGGGTGGCCCGAACGATCGGGCAGGTGGGGCTCTCGACCGCCAAGGACTGGGTCCTGTCGACCCGGACCGTCCCGGCGGCCGAGGCCTACGAGCGGGGCTTCGTGCAACGCCTGGTGCCGGACGGCGGGACGGTGGACGTGGCCCACGCCTGGTTGGTGGAGGTCGCCGGACAGGATCCGGAGACGGTCGAACTCCTGAAGCGGCTGTTCAACGACCACGCCGGGGTGCGTGACCGGGTCGCGTTCGAGAACGACGTGTTGCGGGTCCAGGCGGAGTCCGCTCACCTGCCGTCCATGGACGGCGACCTGCCACGGACGGTCCGCCCACGACGTCGGTGACCTTCGGCCCCTGGCCGGCCACATCTCGCTCACTATGCTCGGTCGTCCGGGGACCAACGATGCTCCACCGGGCCGACGAAGGGGACCGCCGTGAATGCCGAGAAGCCGGATCGCAACCTCGCCATCGAGATCGTCCGTGTGACCGAGGCCGCCGCCCTGGCTGCGTCGAGGTGGCAGGGGCGGGGCGACAAGGAGTCCGGGGACAAGGCCGCGGTCGATGCGATGCGCGAGGTCCTGAACACCGTCGAGATGGCGGGCACCGTCATCATCGGCGAGGGCGAGAAGGACGAGGCCCCGATGCTGTTCAACGGGGAACGCGTCGGGACCGGCAACGCGCCGAAGGTCGACATCGCGGTCGATCCGGTCGAGGGCACCCGGCTGCTCGCCGAAGGGCGTCCTGGATCGCTGGCCGTCATGGCGGGCGCGCCGGCGGGGACCATGTTCGATCCCGGGCCGTGCGTGTACATGGAGAAGATCGTGGTCGGAGCCGAGGCGGCCGACGCGGTCGACCTCGACCGGCCCATCGCGGAGAACCTGCAGGCGGTGGCCAAGGCCACGGACCGCGAGGTCCGGGACCTCACGGTGGTGATGCTCGACCGGGACCGCCACGAGGTCGCCAAGCGCGAGATCCGTGATGCGGGAGCACGGCTGACCCTGATCACCGACGGGGACGTGGCCGGCGGGTTGCTGGCGGCATGGCAGGACCGCCCCCAGGTGGACATGCTCTACGGCATCGGGGGGACCCCCGAGGGTGTGATCACCGCCTGCGCCGTCAAAGCACTCGGCGGTCACATGGTCGGACGTCTGTGGACCCGCTCGGACGAGGAACGGCAGCAGGCGCTCGACGCAGGCTACGACGTGGACGCCGTGCTCGACCTCGACGACCTCGTCAGCGCGGACGACTGCTTCTTCGCCTGCACGGGCATCACCCCGAGCCAACTGCTCCGTGGTGTGACCTTCAGTCGCACGGGTGCGATGACTGAGTCGCTCGTGATGCGGTCCAAGTCCGGGACGGTCCGCCAGATCCAGGCCCAGCACCAGCTCACCAAGCTGCGGCGGTACGCAACCGTCGAGTACTGACGCGTCGCCGGTCGGTGCGGAGACGCGTCAGGCCGTGGCGGCGTGCCGTCCCGTCAGTCCACGGAGCTGGGCGATCACGCGGTCGGGTGCCTCCAACGGCAGCGTGTGGCTGCCGCCGTCGATGACCTCGAGGTGGCTGGCCGGGACCGTCTCGGCGAGTTCGCGGGCGACCTCGACCGGACACCAGCCGTCCATCGTCCCGATCATCACGACCACCGGGACGTCGATGTCCACCAGCCAGCCCGTCGCGTCGAAGTCGTGCATGCCGCGAGCCGTCCAGATCGCCGATCGGTGGTCGAGACGCGACAGGTGGGCGCGGTAGGCCGTCATCCCGGACCATGGTGTCGCGGTGCCGATCGCCCGCAGCCACCGTGCGACGGGTTGCGCGAGGGGGAGTTCGATCGCCCGGATCAGTCGGTTACCGATCGTCCGGGGGAGTGCCGGGATGCCGATCGAGGCGATCGGGAACACGTAGTCACCCGCCCTGCTGCCGTACATCGTCGCGAAGGGGGAGCGGTGGGCTCCCGCTGCGAGGACCATCGCGGAGACGGCCTCGGGAGTCGAACGCCAGATCTCGAGGGCGACCTGCACCCCCATGGAGTGCCCCAGCAGGACGACGTCACGCGCCGACTCCGCATCGAGCACGGCGGTGATGTCCCCGGCGAGACGTGGGATCGTGTACCCGTCGGCGCCGCTCGGTCGTGGACCGCCACCGGCCTCCGTGGAGGCGCCGGTCCCGCGGTGGTTGATCATGATGACCCGGTGGTCGGCCACGAGGTCCGGTCCGATGTCACGCCAGAAGGTGTCCGGGCAGAGGAAGCCCGGAACGCACACGATCCACGGGGCGCCGACCGGACCGCGGACGGCGTAACGGATCCGGGTCCCGTCATCGACGACGACCTCCCGGTCCTTGGGCCAGACATGACCGCCGCGATCCTCCGGCCAGCGCGACGGCTGGCAGGGTGCTGCGTCACGGGGGCCGGGCACCGGGCTCTCCAGGATCGTGGGGTGAGGCGTCAAGGTAGAGGGGGAACGATGCCGCGGCGTCCCGGCCGACGTGGGTGTGGCAGCGCGACGAGGTGGCGGCGACCCTCCCGACCAGGCTGCCGCCGTTACCTTCCGTCCATCTTGGTCGTTCACCATGCTTCAGAACGCCCTCCAGCGGCCAACGACGGACCGAACGGTTCACCCGTCGTCCACCGTCCGTTCACGAACGGTTCAGCCGATGTCACCCTGGCGGCCGTAGTGTCGGCGGCCGATGAGGATGCCACGGGAGGCGCTGTGACTGGTGATGACGCGCAACTCCCACCGCTGCACGAGGACGAGCGCCCGGCTGCGCGCTCCGAGTACCGTGCCTGGCTGGACGAGGTCGACGATGAACTGGTGGGCGGCGCGTTCGTGATCGCGGAGGCGATGCCTCGGATCTGTCGGGCCTTCCTGGCCGGCGACACGATCGCGGTGGGAGATGCCCGCTCCGTGGTTTCCGACGTGCAGGGGCGGTGCCGCTACATCGATGACCAGGCCTTCCTGCTGCTGGCGCGTGAGGCGCCGGTGTCCGGCGATCTCCGGCGGTTGATGTCGATCGTGCGGCTCGTGTCGGACCTGGACCGGGCCGGTGTGCTCCTGCGTCACGTCGCGGAGGCGGTCGATCGCCTGGACCCCCGGTCACTGCCCGAGGACGTCCAGGCCCGGCTGTCGGAACTCGCGGGACGTTCCGTCGACGTGTTCCGGCGGGGGGTCGATGCGTGGCGCACCCGTGATGGCCTGGCGATGCACGAGGTCGACCGCGCCGACGGTGACGTCGACCAGCTCGCAACGGGCCTGCTCCTACGGGTGCGCAGCCTGGAGGGGGCCGCGAGCGACGCGATGACCCTTGGCCTGCTCGCCCGGTACTTCGAACGCCTGGCGGACCACGGCGTGGCGTTCGCGCAGCACAGCACGTTCGCCGTCACCGGTACCCGGGTGGAGCTGCCGTCGTGAGGGTCGCGCGCCGTCCCTGGCCTGCGGTGGATCGCGCCGGACGTCGTGCCGGCTCACTCCTGCGTCGCGTTGAGGTCCACGGTCTCGCCCGTGACCACGAAGATGGCCTGCTCGGCGATGTCGACTCCGTGGTCCCCGTAGCGCTCGAGGTGGCGGGCGACGCGGATCATCCGGCTCGCCCAGTCCAGTCGACCGTCGTCCTGACCTCCGAGCCGGACCAGTCGCTGGAAGATGCCGCGATCGAACCGGTCGACGGCGGCGTCGAGGTCGGGGACCCCCGCAGCCAGGTCGGGGTCCTCCCGCACGAAGGCCTGGATGGCGGTCCGTCCGACCTCCCGCGTCAGGGCGCCCATCTCGACGACCTGTTCGCTGAGGTCCGGGTCGGACGGGTAGTCCGCGACCTGGATGGCGGCCCGTGCGACGTTCACGGCGTAGTCGGCCATCCGTTCGAGGTGGATGCTGACGTGGATCAGCGAGATGAGCATCCGCAGGTCGTGGCCGACCGGACCATGCAGGGCGATCGCGGCCAGGACGCCATGTTGGACCTGCCCGTAGGTGCGATCGACCTCGTCATCACCGTCGATCGCCGCCTGTGCCGCTGCCAGGTCGCCCTCACCGAAGCCCTGGAGCGCACCTGCAAGCATCAGGTCAGCCCGCTCACCCATCGTGACCACGCCCGTGCGCAGCTGATCGGTCTGCAGGTCCAGGTCGTTGCGCATGGCCCACCTCCGTTCCCACCACTCTAGACCGGAAACGTCAGGACACGACCCATGCCGAAGTTGTTGCTGGTTGAGGATGAGAAGTCCATCGCCGAAGGTCTGGCGATCACGCTGGAGGCCGAGGGGTTCCAGGTCGCCTGGGTCAAGGATGGACTGGACGCCATCCCGACGTGGGAGCGGGTGCGTCCGGACCTGGTGGTGCTCGACCTGATGCTGCCCGGGATGTCGGGCACGGAGATCTGCCGGGCGATCCGGAGCCGGTCGGACGTGCCGATCATCATGCTGACCGCCCGTGACGCCGAGGTCGACCGGGTCGTCGGTCTGGAACTCGGTGCCGACGACTACATCACCAAGCCGTTCTCGACCCGCGAATTCGTCGCGCGCATCAAGGCCGTGCTCCGGCGCGCACCGATGGTCGACGTGCCGATCGACGAAGCGCCCGTCGCGGCCTCCGGGGTCCGCGTCGACCGGGTGCGCCATGAGGTCCAGGTGGACGGATCGCTGGTGGACTTCCCGCCGAAGGAGTTCGACCTGCTGGCCTACCTGGTCGAGAACGCCGGCCGGGTGTTGACACGTGGCCAGCTGATCGATGAGATCTGGGGGAGCGATTACGTTGGGGACACCAAGACCCTGGATGTGCACATCCGCCGTCTCCGCAGCCGCATCGAGGCCGACGCCGGTGTGCCGGCCCGCATCCAGACGGTCCGGGGTGTCGGGTACCGATTCGCGGACACGTGAAGCCGTCCGCCCTGATCGTTGCTCTGGCCATCGGTCTGGCCGGGTACGCGGCGGCGGGCATCCCGAACCCGGCGACCGCGGTGGCGCTCGTGGTCCTGCTCGCGATCGCCGGCGCGGCGATCCTCCACCAGGTCGAGGCCCGCCGGATCCGACGACTCGCGGACACGATCAACCGACAGCTCGGCAACAACGAGCCGGGGTCGGTCGAGTTCCGCGGCGGTCCGGCATGGCGCCAGTTGGCCGTCGCGGTCAACTCGTTGACGGCCGCCTACCGGCGGCGCGGCGCCAAACTGGAACGGGAACGCCCCTGGCGGCGTGAGCTGGTGGACTCGCTCGTGCAGCCGGCGTTGCTGTTCTCGGCGGACTCCCGGATGCTGTCCGCCAACGACGCCGCACGGGCCCTGTTGGGGATCCCGATCGATGCGGAGGGCCTGACCGTGGTACAGGCCGTCGGGAGTGCGGCCCTGGCCGACGGGGTGCGTGAGGCACGGTCGTCTGCCCGTCCGGTCACGCTCGACGTTGAACACGGTGACCGCGACCTGCGCGCCGTCGCGTCGCGGGTCGGCGACGAGATGTTGCTGATCATCGCGGACCGCACCCGGGAGCTCCGGGTCGAGGAGGTCCGGCGCAACTTCGTCGTGAACGCCTCGCACGAACTCAAGACCCCGGTCACCTCCATCCAGACCCTGGCGGAGGCCCTGCAGGTGACCCTGGCCAACGATCCGGAGCGTGCCGGAACCCTGGCCAACCGCCTCAGCAGCGAGGCAGAACGGCTGGCCCGGCTCGTGCGTGACCTGTTGGATCTCCGTCGGCTGGAGGAGCGTGGGCCCCTGGAGCGTGCGCCCGTCGACCTGGCCGAACTGGCCCGCCGGACCGTGGCCGATCAGATCTCGCGGGCGGAGACGCGCGAGGTCGAGTTGACCGTCGATGCCCCCGAACGCGCGATGGTGGCCGGCGTCCCCGGCGACCTCGAGGTGATCGTCAAGAACCTCGTCGGCAACGCGGTCCAGTACAACCGGCCGGGTGGCTCGGTGGACGTGACGATCGAGCCCCGCGATGGCCAGCAGGTCATCCGGGTCCGGGACACCGGGATCGGCATCCCGCAGCAGGACCTCGTGCGGATCTTCGAGCGCTTCTACCGGGTCGACACGGCCCGATCGCGCGCGACCGGTGGGACCGGGCTGGGCCTGTCGATCGTGCGACACGCCGTGGAGCGGCACGGTGGCTCGATCAACGTCGAGAGCCTCCTGGGTGAGGGCACCACCTTCACCGTGTCGCTCCCGATCGAACCACCCCACTGAGCCTCGGATAACGTGCAGGGCCGCCGCACCGCCGGACCCACACCGCGACCGAACCGAGGCTTCACGTGATCGTCAGGAAGAACGCCACCGAGATCGCCGCGTTGCGTGAGGCCGGTCGGGTCGTCGCGAACGTCCACGACGCCATGCAGGAAGCCGCGGTCGTGGGGCGCACGATGAAGGAACTCGACGACATCGCCCACGAGGTGATGCGCAAGGCGGGGGCGATCCCGGCGTTCCTCGACTACCACCCCCACTTCGCCCCGACCCCGTTCCCCGGGGTCATCTGTGCATCCGTCAACGACGTCATCGTCCACGGCATCCCCGATCAGCGTCCGCTGGAGGACGGTGACCTCGTCAGCATCGATGTCGGGGTGTTCCTCGATGGATGGGTCGGGGACGCGGCGCGCAGCTACGTCGTCGGGACCCCCCGCCCGGAGGACGAGGCGCTGATCCAGCACACCTGGGAGGCGCTGTACGCCGGGATCGAGGCGGCACAGGTCGGCAACCGGATGGGAGACATCGCGCACGCGGTCGGCACGATCGGTCGGGCCAACGGCTATGGGATCCCCGAAGGCTGGGGAGGTCACGGGGTCGGTCGCGCCATGCACGAGGATCCCTCGGTGCCGAACGAAGGGGCACCCGGACGCGGGCTGAAGCTCAAGGCCGGGTTGGTCATCGCGATCGAGCCGATGTTCATGGGCGGTGGCGAGGACGACTACGTGATCGACGACGACGGGTGGACGATCCGCACGCGTGATGGCAGCCGCGCTGCGCACTGTGAGCACACGATCGCCATCACCGACGAGGGTCCGCAGATCCTCACCGAGGCCTGAGCCGCGCATGGCTTCCGAGGCGGTACCGGAGCCGGTGACCCGTGAGCGCGGGAAGACGCTACGCGCCCCGGTGATCCTCGACCTGCTCCGCGAGGAGCTGGACGACGCGACGATCGCGCTGCACTTCACGACCGGCTGGGAACTGCTCGCGGCGACGATGCTGTCGGCGCAGTCCACGGACGTGAAGGTCAACGAGGTCACGGCCGTGCTGTTCGCCGAGCTGCCGGGTCCCGAGGCCGTCGCCGCGGCACCGCTGGAGCGGATCGAGGGACTGATCGGTTCGCTCGGCCTGTTCCGTCAGAAGGCGAAGAACCTCAAGGCCTCGGCCGCCATCATCCTCGAGGAGCACGGCGGCGAGGTCCCGGCGACGATGGAGGACCTGACGGCCCTGCCGGGTGTGGCCCGCAAGACCGCCAACGTGGTGCTGTCGAACGGGTTCGGGATCAACGCCGGCGTGGTGGTCGACACCCACGTGATGCGGCTGTCGCGGCGGTTGCGCTTCACCCGGGCGGAGGACGTCAAGCAGATCGAGCGGGACCTGATGCGCCTGTTCCCGCGGGAGCAGTGGCTGGAGGTCGCCGACCTGTTGATCCACCACGGTCGCCGCACCTGCTTCGCCCGCGCTCCCCGGTGTGAGGACTGCGTCATCGAACCGCTGTGCCCGTCCTCGCAGGAAGCCGGCCTGACCGACAAGCGCTGAGCCCACGGCGTCAGCCACGACCACCTCGAGGTGGCTGCTCAGAAGCGGCGGGCGACGATCCGCGACCACACGATCGCCCCGGTGGCCAGGAGCGCGAGCACGATCGCGACGATCAACTGGGGGACGTGCAGCGGATCCTCGATCGTGACGGACGGTGCGACGACCTCCAGCTCCTCGGCGCGGATGGTCAGTCCGGCGCCGTCGTCGGGGTCCGTGCGCAGCAGGGTCCCGCGGATGAGGATCACGTCGCCCCGCCGTCCTGCGCGTCCAGCCTCCTCGATCTGCTCGTGGAGCCCGTCCGGGAGCCAGACCGATAGGCCGGTGTTGAAGCCGTCGAGTTCGCGGTGACCGACCAGGGGGCCCACCCGCAGCGCGTAGATGTCGTCATTGACCTGTGCCCACGCGCCGCCGTCGCGGGGCAGCACCTCGCCGACGACCTCGCCCGCGTAGGAGACCTCCAGGCCGTCGTAGGCCGCGGGGCAGCGGAACACCTGGGTCGAGCTCACCCGCGCGCCCGGCAGGATGACCGCGCGGATCTCGGCAGCGGTGGTGTCGTCGGTCTGTCGGGTGCAGGAGCGGCCGGGCTCGAGGGCCAGTGGCGGAAGGTCCTCCACGACGAGGTCGGGGGTGTCGACCTGCGGGGCGGCCGCCTCGAGCGCCACGATGCCGAGGACGATCAGGGTCAGCCCCACGATCGGGGTGATCAGCAGCCACCGGGTCCGGCCACGTCGTCGGGGTGGCGTCGGGGTCTGGTTGCGCCGACGCCGGTGACGGAACGGTGAGGGGGTGTTGCTCATGCGGCCTTCGCCTGACCCCGCGCGAGCGAGAAGAGGTATCCGAGCAGGGCGAACACCGCGACGTACTCCAGTCGACCGAGCCACATCTGCAGGATGTAGACGGCCATGAGGCCACGCGGCATCTCGGGCGACACGACGCCGATCGAAACGCCGATGTTCGATCCGACCGAAACGGACTCGAACAGGGTCTGCGTGATGTCGAACTCGCCGTACAGGAGACCGACCATGGCACCGAGCAGGTAGGTCACCACGAACAGCAGCAGGATGGTCGTGGCGGCGCGTGAGGTCTCGTCGCGCAGGATCCGTCGCTTGCCGGCGTGGTAGGTGGTCACGACCAGCGCCGATTCGGGGAGCAGGATCTTCTTGACGTCGTGGAGCAGGGTCTTGAACGCGATGCCGACGCGGACGGCCTTGATGCCGCCGGCGGTCGAGGACGCCATGCCGCCGATCGCCATGGCGCCCACGATCGCGGCCGGTGCCAGGACCCCCCAGTCCGTGAGGTAGGTCTCACCGACGTTGACCTGGTGGCCGGTGCTGGAGACGGCGGAGACCAGCGTGAACAGGCCCTTGCGGACCAGCCCGTCGAGCGTGTCATACGTCCCGGCGCGAAGCAGGCCGAAGCACACCACCGCGAAGAAGAGCGTCGAGGTGATCGCCAGGGTGCGGGCTTCGATGTGGCGGAACACGTCGCGGGGGCGGCCACGCCACAGCGCGAAGTGCAGGCCGAACGACAGGGTCCCGGCGATCATCAGCAGCATCACGACGATCTCCACCGCGAACGAGTGGTAGTAGATCATCGAGGACTGCATGACCGAGAACCCGCCCGTGTCGAACGAGGCGAAGAACAGGTTGATCGCGTGGTACAACGCCCGTCCGGGGGTGAACCCGGCCGAGAGCAGGGCCACGAACAACGCAGCCGTTCCGAGGACCAGGAACGTCCCGGCCACCGCGAAGATGAACCGGGCGGTGCGGATGAAGTTCGGCAGGATCCGCTCGTCACGCGCCTCGGAGACGTACAGCGTCGCCACGCGGGACCCACCGGCCGCGAACAGCGACAGGACGACGATCACGATGCCCTGCCCGCCGGCGAACTGCAGGAGGTGGCGGTAGACGTCGTCGGCGATCGGGGTGTGGTCCAGATCGTTGATTACCGACATGCCCGTGGTCGTCAGGCCCGACATCGCCTCGAACAGCGCCGCCAGCGGGTCGCCGAACCGGCCGGACAGGTACATCGGGATGGCGGCGAACACGGCGCCGATCAACCACGCGAGCGCGACGATCACCATCCCGTGCGCCCACGTCAACGGGCGGCGGGTGGCGAAACGGGCGTCGCTGACGGCGCCGATCAGCAGGCACAGGCTCGCCCCGATGACGTAGGCCGTCGCGGCGTTCCACTCCTGGACCGCGACCGCGATCACCGCGGGGACCAGCATCACCAGGCCCAGGCCCAGCAGCACCTTGCCCAGGTAGAAGGCGATGAGGCGGACGTCGTCAGCACCGGGGCGCAGCGCCATCAGGCCGCCCCCATGATCCAGACGAACAGCGCCGCCACCAGGGTTCCGACGAGCAGCACCGCCGCGGCGATCGCGACGACGGACCCGACCCCTCGGGCAGCCTGCACGATCCACCGATCCTGTCGCCGCGGACCGGTCATCAGCGCTGTCCGAGCAGCGCGCGGCTCAGCTGCTTCTCGAGCTCAGGCGTGGTCAGGGCGACGACCTCGTCTCCGGGTTCGATGACGACCCCACCCTTCGGGATGATCGTCTGATCGTCCCGGAAGATGGCGACGAGGATCGCCTCGTGCGGCAGGTCGAGCTCCTCGATCGGTCGGGGCGGGGGAGCGCCTGATCCGGTCGGGATCCGGATCTCGACCAGGCTGACGCGCCCACCCTTCAGGCTGGTGAGGTGGATCAGTTCGCCGACGGAGAACTCGTTCTCCAACAGTTCCGAGATCAACCGCGTCGAGGACACCGGCTCGATCCCGAGCGCATCGAAGATCTCGACGTTCTTGGGGGTGTTGACCCGGCTGATGGCCCGGGTCACCCCGAACTCGATCTTCGCGAGCTGGCAGGCCACGAGGTTGTCCTCGTCCTCGTGGGTGGTCGCGAGAAAGACGTCGGCGCGATCCGTGTGCGCCTGGGTGAGGTACTGCACGTCGCCGGCGTCGCCCTCGATCACCAGGACGTCGGTCTCCGACACCAGGAGTTCGCACCGACCCGCGACCCGTTCGATGACGGTCACCTCGTGGCCGGCGAGGCTGAGGTCCTTGGCGATGTAGCGGCCGATCCGTCCACCGCCCATGATGACGACGTACATCGTCAGGCCTCCCGGGCGCGGTCGGGCGTGAACGGTGAGCGGACGAGGTGGGTCAGGCCGCGGTGGGCGGCGGGCTTCATCGCGACCGCGACGACGTCGTCGCGTTCCAGCCGATCGGTCCGGTCCGGCAGGAAGACCCGGGCGCCGCGGTGCACGGCCGCGACGCGCAGGAGTCCGTCCTGTTCGAACTCCTCGACGGTCAGCCCGTGGCCACCGGTGTCGATCTCCACCTCGACGATCGCGACGTCGCTGTCGGGGTAGTCGACATGCAGGGGGTAGCTCTCGTCACGGAACTCGTTGAGGAACAGCTTGGCGATGGTGTTGGTCGAGGACACGTACCGGATGCCGAGCTTGCGGTAGACGTGCTCGCGGTCCGGGTTGAACAGTCGGGCGATCGTGCTCGGAACGTCGTAGAGGTGGGTCGCGACCTCCACCGCCATGAGGTTGGCGTTGTCCGAGCGGGTCACGGCGATCAGGCCGTCGGCCCGCTGGATCCCCGCCTGTTCCAGCACGTCGCGGTCGGTGCAGTCGCCGGTCAGCGTCTCGCCGTTGAACGAGGTTCCGAGCCGGTCGAACGCGAGGGCGTCGACGTCGATGATGACGACGTCGTTGTCCGCGTCGTGGGACAACTGCTCGGCGATCTCAGCACCCAGGCGGCCACAGCCACCGATGATGATGTGCACGTTGCATCCTCCGCGCACCGGGCCGGGGCCCACGTCGGGAGCCACGGGAAAGGGTCCGGCGCGCATCAGCCCGGTCCTGATCGAACCGGGCCTCAAGGCTGCCAGTCTGCCACAGCCGACCGCGTCATGGGTCCAAGCCCGTCCATCACGCACGAAGCGGGCCGGCGACGTCGATACCCTCGGGGCATGGTTCCCCACACGCTCCTGCTCGCCGCACCCCGGGGGTTCTGCGCCGGTGTCGACCGCGCGGTCCTCATCGTCGAGAAGGCCCTCGAGGCCTACGGTGCCCCCGTCTACGTCCGCCACGAGATCGTGCACAACAAGCACGTCGTGGAGACGCTCCGCCGCAAGGGAGCGGTGTTCGTCGAGGATGAGACCGAGGTGCCCGAGGACGCGGTCATCGTGTTCTCGGCGCACGGTTCACCGCCGGAGGCGTTCGAGAACTCCAAGCGGCTCGGGCACACCCTGATCGATGCGACGTGTCCGCTCGTGACCAAGGTGCACCACGAGGCGCGGCGGTACGCCCGTGACGGCCTCGATATCGTGATGATCGGTCATGACGGGCACCAGGAGGTCGTCGGGACGATGGGTCAGTCGCCCGACAACATCACGCTCGTCGAGACCCCCGAAGACGTCGATGCGTTGGAGCTCGACCCCGACCGTCCCGTCACCTACATCACGCAGACGACCCTGTCGATGGACGAGACGGCCTCTGTCGTGGACCGGCTCAACGAACGGTTCCCGGGCCTCAGGCAGCCCAAGAGCGACGACATCTGTTACGCCACCCAGAACCGGCAGGACGCCGTCAAGCAGCTCGCCGAACGGTGCGACATGGTCCTGGTGGTCGGCTCGCAGACCTCGTCGAACAGCAAGCGGCTGGTCGAGGTGTCCAAGGACCGGTCGGTCCCGGCCTACCTGATCGATGACGTGTCAGAGATCGACGCGTCGTGGTTCGACGGGGTGGGCACGATCGGGTTGACCTCCGGTGCCTCCGCCCCGGAGGTTCTGGTCGAGGAGGTCATCGACTGGTTCAAGGCGCGGGGGACCGAGACCGTCGACACCGTGCTGGTCGTCGACGAGGACGTCGAGTTCAGCATGCCGTCCAACCTGGCCCGCAAGCTGATGGAGACCACCGCCGGTTGAGCGGTTCACTCCCCGTCGTCGGGTGGTTCCTCGCCGTCTTCGCGCGCCTGCAGGTAGGCGTCCCACAGGGGCTCGGCGAGGACAGCGGCCTGCCAGGGACGCAGACCCGCCAGACGGCACAGGGCATCGGCATCCGGTGGATCGCCGATGACGGCCGCCCACAGCGGGCGTGACGGGCACAGGACCCCGGCGTCGATGCCCAGCTCTTCGGCCAGCTGCGCGCGTCGTTTGCGCAGCGCGTCGTAGGCGGCGCGGTCGGTGTCGGTCCAGCGACGTCCGTCACCGGCCTTGGGTTCCGGCGGGCCCTCGAGCGCGGCGGTGACCGCCGCCATGAGCGGTTCCGCGTGGCGACGTAGCAGGGACCGGCGGCGCTGACTGCGCCGGACCAGTTGCGCCTCGGTCGCGGGTGGTGACGTGGCGAGGTCGCGCAGGACATCGTCGTGGATCAGCCGGTTCGGGGCGATGTTCTCCTCCTGCGCGACCTGTTCCCGTGCCTCCCAGACCGCCCGCAGGATGGCGCGCTGCTGATCGGAGAGCCGTCCGGAGCCCTTGACCCGGGTCCAGTCCCGACGGTTCTCCGCAGCCTGGTCGATGGTGGCGACGAGCTCCTGGTCGTACCAGTCGTCGCGGCCGGTGTTGACGAGCATGGCTTGGAGCTCCCGCCACAACTGGGGGAGGTGGACGACGTCTCCCGCGGCGTAGTTGGCCATGCCCGGACCCAACGGCCGCTCTTCCCAGTCGGCCCGTTGGAACGCGCCCTTGTCCCCGTCGAGCTCGACGCCCAGGACCTCCCCGAGCAGCGCCCCGAGGCCGATCGGCAGACCGAGCACCGCGGCCGCGATCGCCGTGTCGGCGACCCGGTCGGCCCGCACGCCGCGGCCGGCGAGTGGCTCCAGGTCGTTCTCGATCGCATGGAGGACGGCGATCCGGTCGGGCCCGAAGAACGCGTCGACCTCCGGGAACGCCTCGATCGTCACCGCGTCGAGCAGGACACAGTGGTCCCGCACACCGATCTGGATCAGGGCCGCGCGCCGGTAGTACAGGTGGGCGTCCGCGCGCTCGACGTCAACCCCCACCACCTCGGCGTCGATGGCGGCGAGAGCGCCGGGCACCGCCGACGGCTCGTCGACGAAGGTCAGATCGAACGAGTTAGCCGAGCCGACGGCCGCGGCGTCGGTGTCTGGGAGGGGTTGATCGTCGGGCACGCGGTGCCGCCAGTCGGTGGGTGTTCAGGGTCGCCCGCGGCAGGCTAGCCAGCCGGATGCCATCACCCGGCTCATCCGCGTGGCACCCTGCTCCCCCGAGGTCCGGCAACCCGACGGTTGTCTGCCACCCTGTGCATCCTGGAGAGCCCCGATGACCACCCCGCTGACCCTGCTGTGCGTGCACCCACACCCGGACGATGAGTCCATCGCGTGCGGTGGGGTGCTCGCGCGGGCGGTCGACAGCGGGGTCCGGGCCGTCGTGGTCACCTGCACCGGGGGTGAGGAGGGCGACAACCTCGCGGGTATCGACCTCGGCGGTACCGACATGGTCACCCACCGGCGCCGCGAACTCGAGGATGCCCTGGCGGCACTCAGGGTGGCCCATCACCACTGGCTCGGCTACCGCGACAGCGGCATGCTCGACACGCCCGGCAACGGGCATGCGGACAGTTTCCACCGTGCGGATCTCGACGAGGCAGCGACCCGGCTGGCCGCCATCATCCGCGAGGAACAGCCCCAGGTCGTGGTCTCGGATGACGAACATGGCTCCTATGGCCACCCTGACCACATCAAGGCCAACCGCGTGACCATCCGGGCGGTCGAGCTGGCGGCGGATCCGGACGCACCGGTGGCAGGCGCGCCCTGGCAGGTCGCGAAGCGCTACGTGCACACGTTCGGTCGGGGGCGGCTGTTGGCGGCACACAACGGCCTGCTGGCGGCCGGGCTCAACTCACCGTTCGGCGACGAGCCCATCGACGCCGTCGAGGACCTGCCGTTCGGGACGGATGACGACCGGGTGACCACCGAGGTGGATGTCTCGGCCTTGATGGAGCACAAGCGCGCGGCCCTGGCCGCGTACCGCAGCCAGATCGGGCCGGACTCGTTCTTCCTCAACACACCGGATGACATGGCGGGCGCCTTCTTCGGCATCGAACAGTTCACCCTGGAAGCCGGCGTGTCCGGTGCGCCGGCTGGCACGGGCCCGGAGGACGACCTGTTCGCCGGACTGTCGACCGGTGCTGACGCGCCATCGGAGGTAGCTGGCGTGGTCGATGGCGCAGATCCGGACGGACCCACCGCCGAGGACTTCCGGGCGGTGCTCGGACGGTTCGCGACCGGTGTCGCGATCATGACGTCGGTCGCGGATGGGCAGCCGCATGGGATGACCGCCAACGCGATCAGTTCCGTCTCCCTGGATCCGCCCCTGGTGCTGGTGTGCGTGGATCGCCGTGCGGTGATGGCTGATGTCATCGACGTGGCGCAGACGTTCGCGCTGTCGTGGCTCACCGTCGACCAGGCCGCGTTGTCGCAGTGGTTCGCCGATCCGCAGCGGCCGATCGGCGCCGAACAGTTCGACGAGCTGACCACGCAGACGGACGTCACGGGGAGTCCGATCCTCGACGGGGCACACGGCTGGGTGGACTGCCGGGTCTGGGCCGCCTACGACGGGGGCGATCACGTCATCGTCGTCGGACGGGTCGTCGCGCTGGGCCAGGCCCCGACCACGTCTGACGGAGCCACGACCACACCGTTGATCTACCACCGTGGTGGCTACGCCGGTTTGGGCGAACCGCTCTGAACCGGCCGGGTCCGGATCAGGGGGGCGTGCCGAAGAGCCGGTCACCGAAGTCGCCGAGGCCGGGGTAGATGTAGCCGTTGTCGTCCAGACCCTCGTCGATCGCGGCGGTGACGATCCGGACACGCGGGTTCTCGTCGAGGATGCGGTCGACGCCGGTCTGCGTGGCCGTGACGGCGAGGACGATGACCTGTTCGGCACCCTCGGCGTCCAGCGCCTTGACGGCATCCGAGGCGGATCCGCCCGTGGCCAACATCGGCTCGAGGACCAGGACCCAGGCGCCGTCCAACGGTGGCACCTTGAAGTAGTACCGGCGTGCCAGCAGCGTCTGTTCGTCCCGCTCCAGACCGATCATCCCGACCAGCGCCGTCGGCAGGACGTCATGGATGCCGGGAAGCAGGCCGAGGCCGGCACGCAGCACGGGGACGGCGACGATCGTCCGGCCGGGGGCCAGGGTCGGCGCCGGGCCGAGTGGGGTCTGGACCGTGGCACCGTCGGCGGGGATGCCCTGCACGGCGCGCAGGGCCAGCATCGAACCCAGGCGCTGTGCGTGGTACCGGAAGTGCTCCGGTGAGGTGTTGACGTCCCGGAGGGCTGCGAGCTGTACCCCCGCGACGGGGTCGTCGTCGAGCACGGTCACTGCGGGCATCGCGCACCTCGGTCGTCGACAGGGCGGTCGGGACCGGATCCCCGGCCGCAGCGGCCAGTAGCCTAGGGCTGGCCTCCCGACGGGCGCGTCAGCGCTGGCAGCGGGTCACGAGCAAAGGAGCACGATGAGCTCCCGACGCGGCCGACCGGGCCTGCCGCCGGTCGTCGTGCTGTGGTGTCTGGCGGTGGTGATCGGTGCCTGTACCCCGACGGAGGACACCTCCGTCGACGAGCCGGCTCCGGAGGTGGAGGACGTCGAGCCGTCGCCGCAGGTCGGGGCGGTCGCCGCGGTCGTCCTGCCCCCGCGCTCCCGGACGACGACGCCGGTCCTGGACGCCATCGACGTCGACCTGCGGGTCCTGGAATCGGGGAACGAGCCCGAACTCGGGACGGTGCGGACCCTGATACCGGACGAGGTGGTGTTCGTCCGTGACCTCGCGCTGTACGCCGGCCAGCGGGCCGCAGACCTCACCTGCGTCCTCGGTCCGGAGGGGCCGTCGCTGGTCGATGAGCTGGCCACTCTGCGCCCGGCCGCCCGGTACTGCGCGATCGTCGGGATACCACCGGAGGAACCGCCACCGTCAGAGATCGATCTGCTGATCGTCCGCGCCGAGGAACTCGGCCATGTGGTCGGCATGGCGACCGCTGCCCTCCCGGGTGAGCGCTTCGCGATCGCGACCGCAACGACCGACCTGGAGGGGGAGCGGTTCGTGGACGGCTTCGTGGCCGGTCTCGGGCAACGGGAGGCCGTGCTGCTGGACGACGAGGATGAACCGTCCCAGATCGTCGCCCGGGCGCTCGCCGATGATGTCGATGGCATCCTGGTGGGCAGTGGCCACGAGGCCGCTGCGATCGCTGACGCGGCCCGCGCCGCCGACATCCCCCTCATCGGGCCGCAGGCGCTGGCGGACGCCGGGGACGACGAGGGCTTCGCCGTCACGTGGGGCATCCGTTGGGACCGCATCCTGCAGCCATCGGTTGATCGCCTGGTTGGTCGCTCACAGCCGCGGGGCCTGTCGCTCGGCTTCTCCGAGGGCATCTTCGATGTCCGGAGCCCGGTCGGATCGGCGAGGATCGAGGAGCTCATCGAGCAGGCGATCGCGGAGATCGGGGACGGAACCCGTGATCCACTGCAGCCACCGGCGGTGCCCGACCCGCCCG